>CAJYSA010000055.1 GCA_913777325.1 uncultured Sphingomonas sp.
CGCCACCCGCTCGACCAGGTCGATCCGCACCGCCTGTCCGCCGAGCGGACGATACCCCATCATCGGCACCGCGCCGGGGGCGCCGCGCGGCAGCGTCGTCGCGCCCGCGCGCGGGGCGGGCGGAGGCGGCGTGCCGGCGGCGGCGAGCAGCGCGCGCCGCCACGGAAGCGCAGCCGGCTTCAGCAGCCGCGCGTCGAACAGGTCGAGCGCGCCGATCGTCACGCGCTGCTGCCGCAGCCAGTGGCGCTGCGCCGGGGTCAGCGCCTCGATCGCCTCGCGCAGCGGCAGCCGTTCGGCGAAGCCGGCCCCGGCCTCCATCGCGCCGGCGATGCTGCGCAGCGTGGCGCCGGCGTCGGGGGCACGCGCCGCGTCGGCGAGCGCCGCGACCGACGGCAGCGTGCGTGCGATCGTGGCGCTGGTCCAGCGCCGCAGCCGTTCGGTGACGCGGGTGCGCAGCGCGGGGTCGAGACAATCGAGTGCATCGTCGAGCACCACCTGTGGCCGCGCCAGCGATGCGCCGCGTGCCAGCCTCGCCACCGCCAGGCCGTCGACCGCGATCGCGCCGCCGTCCGCCAGCGCGATCTGCGCATCGGTGCTGTCGATCAATGCCTCGGCACGCCGCCGCCGCTCGCCCGCCAGCCGTTTCTCGGCGGTGGCGAGCAAGAGGCGCTTGTCGTGCGCGCGCGCATCGGGCGCCACGACGAAGCGGAAGCCATCCAGCCGCCCGATCGTGTGGGTGTCGATCGTCACCTCGCCCTGCGCGTCGATCTCGACCGGCAGCGCACCGACCCCGCCGCCGATCTTACGCGCCAGCGCCGTGGTGCGCTTGTCGACGAAGCGCTGCGTCAGCGCGGCATGGAGCGCGTCGGACAGGCGCTCCTCGATCGCCAACGTGCGCGCCGCCCAATGCTGCGGATCGGCCAGCCAGTCGGGGCGCTGCGCGATATAGGCCCAGCTTCGGATCGCGGCGATCCGCCCCGCGATCGTCTCCACATCGCCCTCGGTCCGATCCAGCCGCGCCACCTCGTCGGCGAACCATTGGTGCGGGATGTGGCCGTGCGCCAGATAGCCGAACACCCGCCCGACGAAGCGCGCGTGCGGATCGAGGCCCAGCTTCGCGAAATCGGGAATGCCACAGGCGGCCCACAGCCGCGCGACCTGGGCGCCACGCGCGCGGTCGCGAACACCGGGTTCCTCCGACAGCCGCTTCAGAATCTTCAGGTCCAGCGCCTCGGGCGCGGCGCGCAAACGCTCGTCGTCGGGCCGCTGCGACAGGCTGGCGATCAACGCGTCGATGCTCGACAGATCGGGGGTGCCGTTGCGCCAGTAGAGCCAGTCGAGCCGGGGAAAGCGATGTCCCTCGATCGCGGCGACCTCTTCGGGTTCGAAGGCGTCCGGCCCTTCCTCGGTCAGTGCGCCGAACGTTCCGTCGCGCTGGTGGCGCCCGGCGCGCCCGGCGATCTGCGCCATCTCCGCGACGCGCAGCCGGCGGCGCTGCTGCCCGTCGAACTTGTGGAGCCCGGCGAAGGCGACATGCCCGACGTCGAGGTTCAGCCCCATGCCGATCGCGTCGGTGGCGACGAGGTAATCGACCTCGCCCGCCTGGAACATCGCGACCTGCGCGTTGCGGGTGCGCGGGGACAGCGCGCCCATCACCACCGCCGCGCCGCCGCGCAACCGGCGCAGCATCTCGGCGGTGGCATAGACCTCCTCCGCCGAGAACGCGACGATCGCCGATCGGCGCGGCAGCCGCGACAGCTTCTTGGCGCCGACGTAGCTGAGCGTCGAGAAGCGCGGGCGCTCGACGATCTCGATGCCCGGCACCAGCGCGCGCAGCACCGGACGCAGTGCCTCGGAGCCGAGGATCATCGTCTCCTCACGCCCGCGCGCGCGCAGGATCCGATCGGTGAAGACATGCCCGCGCTCGCGGTCGCTGCCCAGTTGCGCCTCGTCCAGCGCGACGAAGGCGACCTCGCGCTGCATCGGCATGCTCTCGGCGGTGCACAGGAACCAGCGCGCGTCCTTCGGCACGATCCGTTCCTCGCCGGTGATCAGCGCGACGCGTTCGGCGCCCTTGATCGCGACCACCCGATCATAGACCTCGCGCGCCAGCAGGCGCAGCGGAAAGCCGATCATCCCGCTGGAATGCGCGCACATCCGCTCGATCGCGAGATGGGTCTTGCCGGTGTTGGTCGGGCCGAGCACGGCCGTGACGCGGGGTCGGTCGTAAGCCACCATGACCCGTCCTACATCGGACGTGCGGCACGCGGATGCAATCGTCGCATATCAGGCCCCTCCACTTCGCCGTTCGACACCAACGCTCCGTCGCAGCGCGGCGCTCCGGCGGCGGCGGTTAATTTGACTTTAGCGAATCGGGTCCACAACGCTGCGCCAACCACATGCCGCCTGCGCGGCATGCTTTGACGAGAGCGGGGCAGCGGCCGGCGTGTTCGTGCGCGATCAACAGGGACTGGAATGGGCCGGCGCGGGCGCCGGCGCCGTCGTCGGTCGCGTCGCGATCCCGTCGGACGATCGCGCGTGGCTGCACCGCGCGCGGGCCGCGGCGCGGCACGCCGACTGGGTACCCGACCTGGGGCGTGATATCGGCAGCGCGATGTGGTGGCGCGGGCTGGCGACCTGTACCGCATTGTGCGCGGGTGCGTGGTTCCTCTCGCCGGGCTGGCGCCCGATCGTCGGGCGGGGCGCGCCGGTGATGAGCGATGCGGCGTTCGAGGAGGCGCGCACGCAGTCGTTCGCGCCGCTCGCGCTGGGCGCGACCACCGGGCGGCGAATGGCGGCGGGCGCGCTGGTCCGCCCGCTGAGCGAAACGCCCGAGCGGCCGCAGATCGAGCTGACCGCCGCACTGGCCGATGGCGACACGCTGGCGGGCACGTTGCAGCGCGCCGGCGTCGGCGGGCGCGAGGCGGCGCGGGTCGCCGCGCTGGCGGGTGCCGGCGCGTTGAAGCCGGGCACCGTCCTGTCGCTGACGCTGGGACGGCGGCCGACCAAATTCCAGCCGCGCCCGCTGGAAAAGCTCGATTTCCGGGCCGCGTTCGACCTGAACATGACGGTGCTGCGCGCCGGGGACGGGCTGACGGTGGTGCGCCGCCCGATCGCGATCGATCGTACCCCGCTGCACGTGCGCGGGATCGTCGGCGCCAGCCTGTACCGCTCGGCGCGCGCGGCGGGGGTGCCCGCGCGGGTGGTGGAAACCTATCTCAAGGCGCTGGGCGCGCACATGCCGATCGAGCGGATCGATGCCGGCGACACGTTCGACATCGTCGCGGATCAGCAGCGTGCCGCCACCGGCGAGGTGGAGGTCGGGCAATTGCAATATGCCGGGCTGGATCAGGGACGGCACAAGGTGACGCTGGTGCGCTGGGGCGATCGCGACGGTGAAGGCGGCACGCTGTCCGATCCCGGCGGCCAGGTCGAGCGGCGCGGCACGATGGGCATGCCGGTGGCCGGGCGCGTCACCTCGACGTTCGGGATGCGGATGCACCCGCTGCTCGGCTTCATGCGGATGCACAAGGGCACCGACATCGGCGCGCCGTACGGCAGCCCGATCTATGCCGCGATGGACGGCGTGGTGCAGTTCGCCGGTCGATCGGGGGGCTATGGCAATTTCGTCAAGCTGGCGCATGCCGGCGGGCTGGCTACCGGCTATGGCCATATGAGCCGCTTCGCGGTCGGCGCGGGGGCGCGCGTGCAGCGCGGGCAGGTGATCGGCTATGTCGGGTCGACCGGGATCTCGACCGGGCCGCACCTGCACTGGGAGGTGTGGCAGAACGGCCGCCCGGTCAATCCGCGGTCGATCGCGATGAGCAGCCTGCAGACGCTGCCCGTTGCGACGATCCGGGCGATGAAGGCCAAGATCGCGCGTCTGCTCGACACGCCGGTCCGGTAAACGGCCGTCGTCGATCGCGCTTGCAGCGGCGATCGTTTCCATGCCACAACAATGACGTTCGGGCCGATCCGGCCGGGGCGTGATCGGATGATGGGGAGACCGCGGGGGCGGTCCGTCCGATCGAACGGGGGTATGTCAATGTCGTTCATCCGTGCGGTCGCGCTGTGCGCGGCGGTCGTCGGCGCGCCTGCGCTCGCCCAGGAAAAGGCGGCGGTGAAGCCGGGTTTCAGCTACCCGCGCGATCATCCGATCCGCATCCTGGTGTTCCGCCCCGACGTGCGGACCGGGTCGCAATCGGCGGGCGGCGCGATCACGCCCCAGGCGGAATGGACGCGCGACGCGCGCAACAACATCGCCACCGCGCTCACCGCCGCGCATCCCGGCGGCGCGGCGGAGGTGGTGTTCCTGCCCGAGGCCGAGGGGGAGACAGCGGCGGTGCTGGCCGATTATCGCGCGCTGTTCGGCGCGGTGGCCGATACGGTGCTGCAGCATCGGCTGTTCAAGGGTGACCGGCTGCCCACCAAGAAGACCGGGTTCGAATATACCGTCGGACCTGGAATCGCGAAGCTGGCGACGCTGGCCGGCGGCGGCGATTATGCGTTGTTCGTCGCCACCAACGACAATTACGGCTCCACCGGTCGCAAGCTGTTGCAATTGGCGGCGGTGCTCGCCTCCACCGCGGCGGGCGGCTTCGGGCCGACGGTCACGTCGGGGCAGCATACCGGCTATGCCGGGCTGATCGATCTGAAGAGCGGCGACCTGATCTGGATGAACGCCGACGCCAGGATGGGCGGCGACGTGCGCGCGGCGGACGGCGCCACGAAGCGGGTCGCGCAGTTGCTGGAGGATTTCCCGGTCCAGCCGGCGGCGACCGATGGCGCGCGCCCGTGATCGCGCGCTGGCTGGCGTCGGCGCTGCTCTTCGCCGCAATGCCCGCTTCGTCCGTCGCCATGGCGAGCGAGCCGAAGCCGGTCGGCCCGCCCTCCGCACCCGGCTATGTCCCGATCGGTCGCGACGAACAGGGCCTGTGGGCGGAGGCGGCGGAGCATGAGCGCGAGCTGAAGGAGTCGAAGCTGATCGTGCGCGATGCGGCGGTGAACGCCTATCTTCGCCACGTGCTGTGCCGCACGGTGGGGGAGGAGAAGTGCGCCGCGATCCGCCTGTATCTGGTGCGCGCGCCGATCTTCAACGCCGACATGGGGCCAAGCGGGGTGCTGCGCATCTACACCGGGTTGCTGTTGCGGATCCGGGACGAGGCGGAGCTGGCCGCGATCCTGGGGCACGAGTTCACGCATTTCGAGAACCGCCACAGCCTGTCCGACATGCGCAAGCGGCGCAGCGCGACCAATTGGGGCGCGTGGCTGACGATCGCGTCGTTCGCGGGCAGCAACCCGCGCAACTTCATGCCCGATTTCCTGGTCAGTTATTATGCGTACAGCCGCGATCAGGAGCGCGAGGCCGACCTGGCCGGGCTGCACCGGATGAGCGACGCCGGCTATCGCGCGATGGCGGCCAGCAACGTGTGGATGCACCTGCGCGAGGAAAAGGATGCGCAGGCACGCGGGCTGGGCATCAGGAGCCTGAAGGACGCCGATTACGGGCCGTTCGCGTCGCATCCGATGGATGTCGAGCGGATGACCTACCTGGCGCGCGAAGGACAGGCGTTCAGCACGCCGCAGCGCGCGTTCGACGGGCTGGACGATTATCGCGCGCACCTCGCGCCGATCTGGCCGATGCTGATCGACGACCAGATCAAGCTCAACGATTTCGGGGGGAGCGAATATGTCCTCGACAATCTGGCGCGCGGCGACTGGACCGGGCCGCTGCTCTACGCGCGCGCCGAGCTCTACCGCTCACGCGGGCTGATCGATCAACTGACCGCCGAGGCGCTGTACCGCCAGGCGATCGTGCGTGCCGACGCCCCGCCCGCCACATGGCGCGGGCTCGGGCTGGTGCTGCTGCGCAACGGGCGCGCCGACGAGGGGCGGGCGATGCTGCGCGACTATCTACGACGGGTGCCCGACGCGGTCGATCGGGCCGCGCTTCAGGCCATGGCAGACGGGATGTGACGATGATGGCGAGCAAGACGAACGCGGCGGCGCTGGCGCTGGCGCTCTTGTACGCGGTGCCGGCGGCGGCGGGGTGGAAGGTGGTCGACCCGGCGCGGGTCGCGGTGGCGCAATCCACGCTCACCGTGATGCCCGACGCCGGGTGGAATCGCTGGACGGTGAAGCCGATCAAGAAAGAGGAGCGCTGGAGCCTGGACGGCCCGCTGCTCAACCGCATGTCCTTCTACGGCGGAATCGCGCAGGGCGAGCCGCTGGCGCGCGAGGCCCACAAGAAGCGCGATCCGCTGCCGAAGTTCGATGCCACGATGCGCGTCACCGACGTGGCCGAACTGCTCGAACGCACGATCCGCATCACCGAGAATGCGCCCGATTTCGTGACCGAGATGGTCGAGCCGGCGCCGTTCGCGGGACAGCCCGGCTTTCGGCTGCGCTATCGCTACACCAGTGGCGAGCTGGTGCGGCGTGGCGAGGCGCGTGGGCGGATCGTCGGCGGCAAGCTCTACATGATCGCGTTCAACGCGCCCGCGGTGCATTATTTCGACGCCGGGCTGCCGCGCGCCACCGCGATCATGGACAGCGCGCGTATCGGCTGAGCGATCTTGCGGAGGAAGCGGCGCCGACCCACATCGCCGCTTACATGCCGCTTCATATCACCAAGGTCGCGTTCGGCGCGGCGAGCGTCGACCTGCTTGCGGAGCGGTTGCGCGCGCGCGCCGCCGCCGGCCCGGTGTTCCTGACGACCCGGTATCTGCCCAAGCGGCACGAGGAGGTGGCCGGGCAGGGGTCGCTCTACTGGATCATCAAGCACCAGTTGGTCGCGCGGTCGCCGATCCTGTCGTTCGGCGAGGCCGAGGGCGGGCGCGTGGCGATCCATATCGATCCCGAGCTTCGGCTGGTGCTCGCCCAGCCGCGCCGCGCGCATCAGGGCTGGCGCTATCTGGAGGAAGGCGACGCGCCGACCGATCTGGGCGGGGAGGCGGCGGACGGCCTTGCCGCGATGCCGCCGGCGCTTGTCGGCCAGTTGAGCGCGCTGGCGCTCATCTGACCGACGCGTCAGTCGTGCTTGCGCCCGAAGTCGGCCGCCGCATCGTCCTGTCCCTGATCGACGATCGAGCGCCGGATCGCACGGGTGCGCGCGAACCGGTCATGCAGCGCGTCGCCGTCGCCCCAGCGGATCGCACGCTGCAACTGGCTCAGATCCTCGCTGAACCGCTGTAGCATCTCCAGCACCGCCTCCTTGTTCGACAGGAAGACGTCGCGCCACATCACCGGGTCCGATGCCGCGATCCGCGTGAAGTCGCGGAAGCCGCCCGCCGAGAATTTGATGACCTCCGATTCGGTCACCTGTTGCAGGTCGTCGGCGGTCCCGACGATCGTATAGGCGATCAGATGCGGCAGGTGGCTGGTCACGGCCAGCACCAGGTCGTGGTGGTCGGGGGCCATCCGCTCGACATCGGCACCCAGCCGCCGCCAGAATTCCTCGACGCGCACCGTCGCGGCCTCGTCGCTGTCGGACAATGGCGTGACGATGCACCAGCGGCGGCGGAACAGCGTCGCGAACCCCGCTTCGGGCCCGCTTTGCTCGGTGCCCGCCACCGGGTGCGCCGGCACCACGCGCGCGGGCGGCAGCACCGCCGACAGCGCCTGCGCGACCGACGCCTTGCAACTGCCGACGTCGCTGACGATCGCGTCGGCGGGCAATTCGGGCGCGATCTCGGCGCCGACCGCGCCCATCGCGCCCACCGGCACGCACAGGATCACCAGATCGGCATCGGTGACCGCCGCGCCCGCGCTGTCCGCCACATCGTCGAGCAGGTCGATTCGCCGTGCGGTGTCCCGCACCGCCGGGTCGGCGTCATGCCCGGTCAGCCGCACGGTCGGCATATATTGCCGCACCGCGCGCGCGATCGATGAGCCGATCAGCCCCAGGCCGATGATCGAGACACGGGAGAAAGGCAGCATCAGCCGCGCTCGATGCCCTTGTCCGGCGCATCGGCGTGCGCGGGCGCCGTGCCGCGCTCCACCAGCGCGCGCAACGCCGCGGCGACGCCGCGCGTCTCCGCCTCGGTGCCGATCGTGATGCGCAGGCCCTGCGCCAGTCCCTGTCCGGGCAGCCAGCGGACGATATAGCCCGCGTCCATCAGCCCCTTATAGGCGGTCTCGGCGGTCAGCGCGCCGTCGAAGACGACCAGCACGAAATTCGCCTCGCTCGGAATGGCGCGCAGCCCGGCGTTGTCGAGCTTGCCGATCTCCGCCGAAAACCACGCGCGCCACGTCGCATTGTGCGCGCGCGTATGCTCCACGAACGCGCGGTCCTCGATCGCGGCCACCGCCGCACGCTGCCCGCCGATCGTGATGTTGAACGGCAGGCGGATGCGGTGCAGCGCCTGGACGATATCGGCATGCGCATAGCCCCAGCCGATCCGCTCCGCCGCCAGCCCGTGGATCTTCGAGAAGGTGCGCGTCACCAGCACGTTCGCGGCGGTCTTCGCCAGTTCCAGCCCGCCGTCGTCATCCGCATCCGCCAGATATTCGGCATAGGCGTGGTCGAGCACCAGCAACACGTTGCCCGGCAGGCCGGCGTGGAGCCGCGCGATCTCCGTCGCCGGGGCGAAGGTGCCGGTCGGATTGTTGGGATTGGCGACATAGACGATGCGCGTGCGATCGGTGACGCAGGCCAGGATCGCATCGACATCGGTGGCGTAATCGCGGTCCGGCGCGATCACCGGGGTGGCGCCCACGCGACGCGCCGCGATCTCGTACACCGCGAAGCCGTAGCGGACGAAGATCACCTCGTCCCCCGGCCCCGCGAACGCCCCGGCGGCCAGGTGCAGGATCTCGTCCGATCCGTTGCCGTAGATGATCCGCGCGGGATCGAGCCCGAAGCGCGCGCCGATCGCCTCGCGCACGATCACGCCGCTGGCGTCCGGGTAACGCTCCAGCGTGTCGGCGGCGGAGGCGAAGGCGGCGCGCGCGGCGGGCGAGGTGCCCAGCGGGTTCTCGTTGGAGGACAGCTTCGCGACCGTCCGGCCATCGTCGGTGGTCGAACGACCCGGGATGTACGGCGCGATGTCCATGATCCACGGCTTCGGTGCGGGTGCGTTGGTCATGGCCGATGCGGGTAGCGCGCGCGCGCGCGCGGCGGAAGGGGCCATGCGCGCGTGACGATCAGGACGCCGTCGATACCTGCGACCTGCCGTCGTCCTGCACCGCGACGATGCCCGGGATGCGCATCAGCGTCCGACGAAAGCGTGCGCTGTCGGCGCGACGCGGTGCCGCGACCGCGAAACCATGCAGCTCCGTATAGGTGTACAGGATCCTGGCACCGTGCCGGCGCATCGCCGTGGCGATCCGGGCGCGCCTGACGGCGGTGTCGCAATCGCAGGTGACGATGAACGCCCTGCCTGCGCCTGCGCCTGCGCCCGTGCTGGCGACGTCGGCCGGTTGGGCGAGCAGGGCGGCGGCGAGCATGAGGAACATGAAGGCATGACCTTGGCGAAGAAACGAGCGATGGCGTTAGGATGCGCCGCCTGAACCGGCGATGGCGGGCGGCGCTTCTCGACACCCTGCCCAACCAGCGGGTAGAGGAGGTCGCTCGATGCTAACCACGCCTTCCTCGCTCGACCAGCGGTTCGGCCTGTCGCGGCGCGTCGTGCTGCCGGGGCCGCTCAGGCTCGACGGCGGCGCGCTGCTCGCGCCGGTCGAGATCGCCTACGAAACCTATGGCACGCTGGCGCCCGACGGCGGCAATGCGATGCTGGTGTGTCACGCGCTCACCGGCGACCAGCATCTGGCCAGCGCGCATCCACGCACCGGCAAGCCGGGGTGGTGGCAGCGCATGGTGGGGCCGGGTCGCCCGATCGACACCGATCGGTATTTCGTAATCTGCGCCAATGTGCTCGGATCGTGCATGGGGTCGACCGGCCCGGCCAGCATCGATCCGTCGAGCGGGCGCCCCTATGCGATGGCGTTCCCGGTCATCACGATCCGCGACATGGTGCGCGCGCAGGCGCTGCTGCTCGATCATCTCGGCGTCGCGCGGCTGGCGGCGGTGGTGGGCGGATCTATGGGCGGGATGCAGGCGCTCAGTTGGGCGGCGACCTTCCCGGAGCGGGTGGCCAAATGCGTCGTCATCGCCTCCACCGCGCGGCATTCGGCGCAGAATATCGCCTTTCACGAGGTCGGGCGACAGGCGGTGATGGCCGATCCCAACTGGCGCGGCGGCGATTATTACGACGGCGATCCCCCCGCCGCCGGGCTGGCGGTCGCGCGGATGGCGGCGCATATCACCTATCTGTCGGAGGCCGGGCTGACCGAAAAGTTCGGGCGCCGGTTGCAGGCGCGCGCGCAGAAGTCGTTCGGGTTCGATGCCGATTTCCAGGTCGAAAGCTATCTGCGGCATCAGGGGCTGGCGTTCACCGACCGGTTCGACGCCAACAGCTATCTCTACATCACCCGCGCCTTGGATTATTTCGATCTGGCCGAGGAGCATGGCGGACTGTTGGCCAATGCGTTCGGCGGCGGCGCGACCCGCTTCTGCCTGGTCAGCTTCGACACCGACTGGCTGTACCCGACCAGCGAGTCGCGCAGCATCGTCCACGCCTTGATGGCCGCCGGCGCTCCGGCCAGCTTCGTCGAGCTGTCCAGCCCGTTCGGGCATGACGCCTTCCTGCTCGATTCGCCCGAGCTGGACCGGGTCATCCACGGCTTCCTGAGTGCCGGGACATGAGCCTGCGCCCCGATCTGGCGATCATCGCGGGGCATGTGCCCGCCGGCGCGCGCGCGCTGGACGTCGGATGCGGCGACGGCGAACTGATGGCGGCGCTGCGCGACGCGCGCGGGGTCAACGTGCGCGGGCTGGAGATCGATGCGGGCAACGTCGCGGCGGCGGTGGCGCGCGGTCTGTCGGTGATCCAGGGCGATGCCGACACCGATCTGGCGGGCTATCCCGACAAGAGCTTCGACTATGCGATCCTGAGCCAGACCCTGCAGACCGCGCGCGCGCCGGATCGTGTGCTGGACCAGTTGTTGCGGATCGGCCGTTATGCCTTCGTCAGCTTTCCCAACTTCGCGCACTGGCGGGTGCGGCTGTCGTTGTTATGGGGCGGGCGGATGCCGGTCACGCGCCTGTTGCCGGAGCGTTGGTACGATACGCCCAACATCCATCACCTGACGATCGATGATTTCCGCGCCCATCTTTCGGAGCGCGGCGTGATCGTCGAAGGGGCGTGGTTCCTGTCCGGCGATCAGCGCACCGGCAGCGCGGCCGCGAACTTCATGGCGGAACATGCGATCTTCCTGTTGCGGCGGGAACAAACCGATCTTGATTTCGGTTAAACGGCGCGTGACCGGAATTATATCATGCCCATGACCGCGTTGATCGTGGAGGACGAGATCTTCGTCGCCCTGGATCTTGAACGAATTCTGGAGGAAGCGGGATATCGCGTGGCGGCGATCGCCGCGGACGCCCCCTCCGCGCTGAAGGCGGCGCCGGGCTGCTCGATCGCGTTCGTCGACGTCAACCTGCGCGACGGGGCGACCGGCCCGTCGATCGCGGAACAGATCGCGCGCGACCATGGGGTGAAGGTGGTCTTCGTCACCGCCAATCCGGGTCAGATCACCAACCGCGACGCCGCGCTCGGCTATGTGCGCAAACCGTTCAACGAGGACGCGATCCTCACGGCGGCACGGATCGCCACGAAGGGTGAGGTCGACCTTCCGGACAATGTCGATTTCGTCAGGTGGTCGTCAATCGGTTGAGCGCGACCGCCGGGACGCGTACCTCGACTTCCAGTCCGCTCGATGCCCAGTGATGCGTCACCGTGCCGCCAAGCTGGCGCGCTGCGCTCATTTCGATCAACTGCGATCCGAAGCCGTGCTGCACCGGGGCGCCGCTGACGATCGGGCCGTCGCGCTCGCACCACGACAGCACCACATCCTCGCCCTCGCGGCTGATCGTTAGCGAGATTTGCCCCTGCGCGGTCGACAGCGCCCCATACTTGCTCGCGTTCGTGGCCAGCTCGTGAAAGATCAGCGCCAGCGGCGTCGCGGCACGATCGTCGACCGGCACATCCTCGCCCGCGATCACGAACCGCTCGCCGGGCCGCGATTGATACGGGACGAACAACTCCTCCAGCAGGCCGTGCAGGCTGTCCTGGCGCAGCACCGGGCGTGACTGATCGCTGTGGGGACGGACGAAATCGTGCGCGCGCCCCAGCGCGGTGATCCGCAGGCGCAAATCGGCCAGCAGCCCGGCCATATGCGGATGCGTGCGCCCGGTCAGATGCACCAGCCCGGCGACGACCGAGAAGATGTTCTTGATGCGGTGGCTCAGCTCCTGGCTGACGATCTCCCGCTCCTCCATCGCCAGCTTCTGCGCGTGGATGTCGGTGCAGGTGCCGAACCATCGCGTGATCGCGCCGTCCTGGTCGCGGATCGGCAGCGCGCGGCCCAGCACCCAGCGATAGGTGCCGTCACGATGCCGCAGGCGATATTCGATCTGATATGGGTCGCCGGTCGACAGCGAGTGGCGCCAGGTCGCCCACGCCCGCTCCTGATCGTCGGGATGGAACATGCCGTTCCACGCCTCGCCATCGGTCGAGCCTTCGGGCATCCCCGTGTAATCGTACCAGCGGGCGTTGTAATAATCGTGATAGCCGTCGGGCAGCGTCGACCACACCATCTGCGGCATGGTGTCGGCCAGCACGCGGAAGCGCGTCTCGCTATCGGCGGCATCGTTGCGCGCCTCGGCCACGGAGGCGCGACGCCGCGCCACCTCGCGCGAATCGCGCAAACGCGCCAGCACGTTCGCGGCCAGCACCGTCAGCCCCTCGCGCTGCAGCGGGGTTAGCCCCTCGGGACGGGGCACCGTGTCCAGCACGCACAGCGACCCCATCGGGAAACCATCGTCGGAGATCAGCGGCGCGCCGGCGTAGAAGCGCAGGTGCATCTCGCCGGTGACGAGCGGATTGTCGCGAAAGCGCGGGTCGGTGCTGGCATCGGTGACGATCGTCAGCCCCTCGCCCCACATCGTGTGCCCGCAGAACGAATGCTCGCGCGCCGGCTCGGGCCCGTCGGGCAGCCCGGTGCGCGCCAGAAACGTCTGGTGATCGGTGTGCAGGATGCTGACGATCCCGGACGGCACGCCGCATAGGTGCGCCGCGAAATCGGTGATCTCGCGCAACGCCGCCGCGCCATGCAGCGAATCGAGATCGAAGGCCGCGAGCGCGCGCGCGCGCTTTGACTCGTCCAGCGCGTCGGCACAGATCAGGGGGTGGAGGGGAGCGCTGGCCACTTAGAACGGCACGTCGTCGTCGAGATCGTCGGCGAAGCCGCCACCATAGTTTCCGCCGCCGCGCGAGCCGCCACCAGACGATGCCGCGCCACCGCGTGCGCCGCCCCCGCCGCCGCTGCCGCCGCGCGATCCGCCACCATAGCCGCCACCGCTGCTGCCGCCGCCGAAATCGTCGCCGCCGCCGAAGTCGTCGCGACCACCGCCGCCACCGCCCCCGCTACCGCCACCGGGGCCATCCAGCATCGTCAGTACCGAGTTGAAGCCTTGCAGCACGATCTCGGTCGAATAGCGGTCCTGCCCCTGCTGGTCCTGCCATTTGCGGGTCTGGAGCTGGCCTTCGATGTAGACCTTGCTGCCCTTGCGCAGGAACCGCTCGGCGACGTTGGCCAGGCCTTCGTTGAAGATCGCGACCGAATGCCATTCGGTCTTTTCCTTGCGCTCGCCGCTGTTGCGATCCTTCCACGATTCGGACGTCGCGATCCGCAGGTTCACCACCTTGCCGCCGTTCTGGAACGATCGCGATTCGGGATCGCGCCCGAGATTGCCGACGAGAATGACCTTGTTGACGCTGCCAGCCATGAAAACCTCTTAGAGGCCGGCAAACGTCGCCAGCCAGAATGTGATCCCCGCCATGACATAAGCGGTCACGAAAAGGTAGCCGAGCATGAAAAGCGGCCACTTCCATCCGTTCGTCTCGCGCCGGGTCACCGCGATCGTGCTGATGCATTGCGGTGCGAAGACGAACCACATGAGGAAGGCGAGCGCGGTCGGCAGCGACCAGCGCCCGCGCAGATGGTCGGCCAGGCTCTTCGCGCCCGACGCATCCTCGGTATCGTCGATCGCGTAAGCGGTGCCGATCGCGGCCACCGCCACCTCGCGCGCTGCCATCGCCGGGATCAGCGCCAGCGCGATATCGTGGTTGAAGCCGATCGGGCGCACGATCACCTCCAGCCCGCTGGCGATGCGCCCCGCCACCGAATAGTCGACCTGGCGTTGCCCGGCGGGTGCTTGGGGAAAGCTGAGCAGCGCCCATAGCACCACCGTGGTCAGCGCGATCGTGGTGCCCGCGCGCTTCAGGAAGATCAGCGCGCGGCTCCATAGCCCGATCGCGACGTCGTTCAGGCGCGGCAGCTGATATTTGGGCATCTCCATCATGAAGCCCGAGCTTTCACCCTTCGTGACGGTGCGGCGCAGCAGCAACGCGGCGACGAACGCGCCGACGATCCCCATCAGATAAAGGCCCAGCAGCACCAGCCCCTGCAGGCCGACGAACGGCAGCACCTGTCGCGCCGGGATGAACGCGCCGATGATGATCGTATAGACCGGCAGCCGCGCCGAACAGGTCATCAGCGGCGCGATCAGGATCGTGGTCAGCCGGTCCTTCTCGTCGTCGATCGTGCGCGTCGCCATGATCCCGGGCACCGCACAGGCGAAGCTGGACAGCAGCGGAATGAAGGCACGCCCCGACAGCCCGACGCCCGCCATCAACCGGTCCAGCAGGAACGCGGCGCGGACCATATAGCCTGATGCCTCCAGCACGAGGATGAACAGGAACAGGATCAGGATCAGCGGCAGGAAGACAACGACCGCGCCGACCCCGGCGATGACGCCGTCGGTCAGCAGCGAGCGCAGGAACCCGTCGGGCATCATGCCCTTGATCGCGGTGTCGAGCGCGGCGAACCCGTCCTCGATCCAGCCGACCGGCGCCTCCGACCAGCTGAACACCGCCTGGAACATCACGAACAGCAGCGCGACCAGCAGGATCGGGCCGAACACCGGGTGCAGCGCGACGCTGTCGAGCGCGTGGTGCCAGCGGCGCGTCGGCGTCTCGCTGATCGTCGCGGCCTTCGACAGCGCGCGCGCGCGGCGTTGCAGCGTGCGGATGTCGTCGATCGCGGCGGCAGGATCCAAGGCGACGGCGGGCGCGCCGACCAGCGACGTCAGCGTCGCGCGCAGCACGTCGATCCCGCGGCGGCGCACCGCCACCGTCGGCACCACCGGCACCCCCAGCTCGCGTGACAGCACCGCCGGATCGAGCACCAGCCCGTCGCGCTCCGCCAGGTCGATCATGTTGAGCGCGATCACCACCGGCAGCCCCAGCGCGATCAGTTGCAGCGCGAAGCGCAGGTGATTGTCGAGATTGGCGGCGTCGAGCACCACCACCAGCGCATCGGGGCGGCGTTCGCCGGCCTGCGCGCCGAGCAGCACATCGCGCGTCACGCGTTCGTCGGGCGACGAGGGTTCGAGGCTATAGGCGCCGGGCAGGTCGACCAGTTCGACCGGTCGCCCGTCATCGAGCGCGAGGCGGCCCGAATGACGCTCGACCGTGACGCCGGGATAATTGCCGACCTTCTGCCGGGCGCCGGTCAGCGCGTTGAACAGCGCGCTCTTGCCGGCATTCGGATTGCCGACCATCGCGACCAGCGGGGGCATTTCCATCACCTGTGGCGCCGACGGCGCATCACTCGGCGGGCAGCGGTTCGACCGAGACGCGGATCGCGCTCGCCACCGCGCGTCGCAGCGCGACCGTCATCCGCCCGATCCGGCAGGCGACCGGACCGCCGCCCAATTGCGCGCGGTGCAGCACCTCGACCGGTACGCCCGCATCGAAGCCCAGCTCGCGCAGCCGCCGCGCCTCGGGCGTGGCAAGCCGCGACCAATCGATGTCGTCGACGATGGCGGCCTGGTGCCGCGGGAGCGTTTCGAGGCTGATGCGCGTGGTCACCCGCTTTCTATAAGCGTGGTGAGATTGATTATCAATTAGCGATTGTCAGGATGGGTCAGACCACCGGATAGCGCAGTCGGCCGACGAAGCGGCTCAGGCTGGGGCGCCGGTGCGCGCGTGCGGTGAACTGCGCCTTGGCCTTCTCGAAGCGCATGATGCCGTCGATGCGTCGCGCCAGGAAGGCGCGCGTATCGGCCTGCTCCTCGCTGTCGTCGTCCAGGAACACCGTGATCGTCGCGGCATAGACTGCCAGCAGCATCGCGCGTTTCGTGTAATGATTATAGTCGGTTGCGGTGTCACCCGCCATCCGCCACATCGCATCCGCGCTGCGCCAGCCCAGCCGTGCGGCGGCGGCGACGTTGGTCGGCAGCGCCAGGATCGCGCGCGCGCGGCGCAACGCCTCGCGCTCGGGTGCCAGCACCGCCAGCCGCGCCTCGACCAGCGCGGTGATCCGCTGGCGGATCTTCATCGTCGCCAATGTCTCGGCCGGCAGCGCCTGTGCCATCGCCGCATCGACATGCGCGAACCACGCGTCGATCATCGAAACCGCGCCGTCGGCGAAGGCGAGTCGCGCGACATCGGGATCGATGCCCTCCTGTTCGGCGGCGAGATCGCGCGCGGCATCGCTCCACCCGTCGAACGCGGCATTGGCGGCGATCGCGGGGGCGAGGCGGGCACGCACCTCGTCCAGCGTCAGATCCTCGGTCATCGCATCTCCTCCGGCAGCGGGTTGGCGGGTGGCACGTCGGTAGCATCCCGGCGCGTATCGCGCACCAGCACCAATGCCGCCGCGATCATCGCGATCCCCACGAAGTCCAGCGGGGCAAGTGCCTCGCCGAAATGCACCCAGCCGATCGTCGCCGCCACCGCCGGCTGGATCAGCAGCGCCAGGCCCACGACCAGCGGCGACAGCCGGCCCAGCGCATAGATCATGCAGCCCTGACCCAGCACCTGACACACCAGCGCCAGCGCGATCAGCGGGTTCCACTGCCCCGGCACGATCGCCTCGCCGAGCAGCAGCGCGAAGCCGAGCAGCGGCAGCAGCGAGGCGATCGACGACAGCACCAGTGCCGGCCACGGCGCCAGTGCGCGCCGCACGTCCGACATCAGGATGAAGTAGAGCGCGTAGAGCACGCCCGCGACGACGCACAGCAGGTCGCCCGCCAGATGACGCGGATCGAGCTCGTAGGAGCGGCCCATCAGCAGCCCGGCACCGGCGGCGGCGAGCAGCAGCGCCACGCCCTGCATCCGGGTCGGCCATGTGCGCGCGACCAGGAATCCCCATAAAGGGAACAGGAAGGTCGCCGAATTGCCGAGCAGCGTCGCATTGGCCATCGTGGTGTGGATGATGCCGAGGTGCCACGTCCCCAGATCGGCGGCGAAGGCGACGCCGGCGCAGGCGACGAACAGCCAGGTTCGGCGCGTCGGTGCTGCGGCGGCGGGCCGGCGCGTCATGGCCGCGATCGTCGCCAGCACCGGCACCGCCAGCGCGATCCGCCAGAAGGCGGCGGCGACCGGCCCGGTATCGGCGAGCCGCACGAACAGCGGCCCGAACGCCAGCGCGGCGTTGGCGACGACGACCGCGACGAGCGCGGGCGCGTTGTTCGTGAGGGCAGGGTTCGTGGGGGCGGGGCGGGTCATGTGGTTCCTGCGGGGGCGTCATTGCGAGCGTAGCGAAGCAATCCAGGGCGTCCTGGTCCGGCACTGGATTGCTTCGCTACGCTCGCAATGACGGAAAAGCGCGGCGGGTCGCTACGCCGCCTCGGCCAGCAGCTTCTTCGCCTCGGCGCCGGTCCAGTCCATGTCGCCGGTGACGCGCCAGATCTCCTTGCCGTCCGCGCCGTACAGGATCGTGGTCGGCAGGTTGGCGCCATAGCCGGTGCTGAGCCCCAGCTTGGCGTCGAGATAGGGCTTCAGGTGCGTGAACTTGCGTTCCGCCAGGAACGCGGTCGCCTTCGCGGGCTCCATATCCTGGCTGATCGCCAGCACCGGCACCCGGTCGCCCAGTGCCTGTGCGGCGGCGTCCAGCGTCGGCATCTCCTTCACGCACGGCGCGCACCATGTCGCCCACAGGTTGACCAGCACCGGCTTGCCCTTGAACGCCGCCAGCGTCGTCGCCGCGCCGCCCGCCGCCGGGGTGAAGGACACGTCGGGCGCGGCCTCGCCCTTGTGGCTGCGGTCGATCTTGTCGGCCTTGGGCGCCGATGTCGCCGGCACCTCGTCGCTGCTCGCGACCTCGGCCTGTCCATTGGCTTGCTCGTTCCCCGGCGACGCCGTATCGCACGCGGCGATAGCCAGCGCGGTGCCGAGGAGACAGACGATCGCGACGCGGGATGCCATGAGCGGTTCCAACCAGATGTGGGGCGGGCGCTTCGCCGAAGGCCCGGCTGCGGTGATGCGCGAGATAAACGCGTCGATCCCCTTCGACAAGCGCATGTGGAAACAGGATATCGCCGGCAGCCGTGCGCACGTCACGATGCTGGGCGAACAGGGCATCGTCTCCGCCGACGCCGCCGCCGCGATCCGCGACGGGCTGGATCAGGTCGCCGAGGGCTATGCGGCGGACGGCGTGCCCGACGATCTGGCGATGGAAGACATCCATATGCTGACCGAGGCGCGGCTGTCCGCCGCGATCGGCCCGGCTGCCGGTCGCCTGCACACCGCGCGCAGCCGCAACGATCAGGTCGCGACCGACTTCCGCCTGTGGGTGCGCGATGCGACCGATCAGGTGCTTGCGGCGCTGGGCGCGCTCGACGCCGCGCTGCTGGTGCGGGCCGAGGAACATGCCGACAGCGTGATGCCCGGCTTCACCCACCTGCAATCCGCGCAGCCGGTGACGCTGGGCCATCACCTGATGGCCTATCACGAGATGGTGTTGCGCGACATCAGCCGTTTCCGCGACAATCGCGCGCGCGGCAATCTCTGCCCGCTGGGATCGGCGGCATTGGCCGGCACCGGCTTTCCGGTCGATCGCCACGCCACCGCCGCCGCGCTCGGTTTTGACGGGCCGACCCGCAACAGCCTCGATTCGGTCAGCGACCGCGACTTCGCGCTCGATTACCTGATGGCCGCCGTCCAATGCTCGCTCCACCTCAGCCGGCTGGCCGAGGAGTTCGTTCTGTGGGCGTCGCAGCCGTTCGGCTTCGTGTCGCTCAGCGACCAATGGTCGACCGGCAGCTCGATCATGCCGCAGAAGCGCAACCCGGACGCCGCCGAGCTGGTGCGCGGCCATGCCGGGCGCATCTCGGGCTGCCTCGTCAGCCTGATGGTGACGATGAAGGGGCTGCCGCTCGCCTATTCCAAGGACATGCAGGACGACAAGCCGCCGGTCTTCGAATGCCACGACCTGCTGGCGATCTCGATCGCGGCGATGACGGGGATGATCGAAAGCGCCACCTTCCGCACCGATCGGATGCGCGCGCTCGCCGAAAGCGGCTTCGCCACCGCCACCGATCTGGCCGACTGGCTGGTGCGTGAGGCCGACGTGCCCTTCCGCGAGGCGCATCACATCACCGGGCGCGCGGTGGCGCGCGCCGAGGCGCTGGGCTGCACGCTCGACAAGGTGCCGCTCGCCGATCTGCAGGCGATCGACGCGCGGATCACGCAAGCGGTGTACGGCGTCCTGTCGGTCGATGCGTCGGTCGCCAGCCGCAAGAGCTTCGGCGGCACCGCGCCGGACAATGTCCGCGCCGCGATCCGGGCGGCGCGCGCATGAGGGCGCCGCTGCTGCTCGCCGTCGCGCTGCCGCTCGCCGCCTGCGGCTCGACGCAGGCGCTCAAGCCCGCGCCCGGACAGGCGATGCCCGTCACGCCCTATGGCGCTCCGCAACAGCCGGTCGTCGCGGACCTGCTCACCCCCTCGGTCCAGGCGCGTCCACAGCGCACGGGCGAAGTGTTGAAAAGCTCGCAGAAACGCGAGCCCGACCCCTTCGACCTTCCCCCGCGCTGATTTCCGGACGAGTTGACCGACCATGGACCATTTTCACTATCGCGACGGTGCCCTCTGGTGTGAGGGCGTGCCGCTGACGCGGATCGCCGAAGAGGTCGGCACCCCCGTCTACGTCTATTCCGCCGCCGCCTTCCGTGCGCAGGCGCGCGCGTTCCGCGACGCGCTGTCGGGCATGCCCGACGTCCACCTCGCCTATGCGATCAAGGCCAATCCCAATGTCGCGGTGCTGCGCGTCGTCGCCGCCGAGGGATACGGCGCGGACGTCGTGTCGGGCGGCGAGATGGCGCGCGCGCTGGCGGCGGGCATCCCGGCGAGCGGCATCGTCTTCTCCGGCGTCGGCAAGACCCGGGCGGAGCTGTTGCGTGGTCTGGAGGTCGGGATCGGCCAGTTCAACCTCGAGCTGGAGGAAGAGGGCGTCGTCCTCGCCCAACTGGCGCACGAGCGCGGGCTGACCGCGCGCGCGGTGCTGCGCGTCAACCCGGACGTCGATGCGGGCACCCACGCGAAGATCTCGACCGGGCGCAAGGAGAACAAGTTCGGAGTGGCCGTAGATCAGGCGCCGGCGATGTACGCGCGCCTCGCCGCCTTGCCCGGCC
>CAJYSA010000056.1 GCA_913777325.1 uncultured Sphingomonas sp.
CGCGCACCGCGTCCACGACCTTTTCCGAACCGCGACGTGCAGCCGCGACCGAGCGATCGGTGGCCTCGCCGAACCGCTCGCGCGCTTCCTCGATCAGGCTGGGGGTCGCATCCGCCACCTCACCCGCGACCGACTGGGCACGACCGAACAGATGCTCGGCGCTGCCCGCAACCTGATCGGTGACACCCGCCACCTTCCAGTCGCGGCTGTCGACGGCATCGCCGATCGCCTTTTCCACCTTGCCACCGAAATGGCGCGCATTGCCGTGCAGTTCATGCTTGTTCATCGTTCGTCTCCGAAAATGAAAAGAAAGGATGTCAGGGAGCCACACCGCAGGTGGCGGCGGCCTTGCCGACCTCCAGCGCGATCTTCGGGTCTCTGATCTCGCTCGCGACCCGGATCAGATCGCCTGCGGTCAGCTGGCCGGGATTGGGATCGTCGCGACGATAGGCCGCGGCGGCATTGCCCAGCTGTTGCAGCTGCCCCAGCGACAGGTTGCGCTCCAGCCGCTGGCCGACACAGGTCGAACGCTGGCTGTCGAGGCCATAGCGCTCCAGCCCGGTGGCGATCCGCGTCGAAGGCGGCGTGCACGCCACCGCGACGAGCGCGATGCCGATGCTTGCGAGGATTCTGGCCACCCGGTTGCTCCCGTGCGACCGGCGGCGAAATGCGACCGATCTGGCCGGGTACAACTTATGATAGGTTAAGCCGTTCCTGGTATTTTTGCGGGAATGGTTGGTAGTCTTCTACCCCATGAAGGGCGCCAACGGACAAATGGGTCCGGTCGGCAGCGCTGTCATTCGTCGAGCAAACTGGACGGCACCGCAAAGGATTTTATCGACAAACCGCTGTCTTGACGTCGTTTTTTGCCAGACCGCCTTGCCTGATGCGGCCACAAACGGCACCATCCAACCTCCGACATGGTCGATATGAACCAACGGATGACGAGGGAGGATACGCGATGAAGATCCTGTCGGTGGCGGCCATAATAGTGGCGATCGCCCCGTCCATGGCCTCTGCCCAGACCACGCCGCAGACCGCCCCACCAGCGGTGATCGAGGATTTCCGCCCCTCCTCGCTCAACCAGCCCGGCCAGTCCTATCCGCAGGTCAATTCACAGGGCTATGTCCGTTTCCGCATCACCGCCCCCGATGCCAAGGCGGTGAAGGTCAGCCTGGGCCTGGGCGGACGCGGCGGCACCGTCCTGACCAAAGGCCCCGACGGCAGCTGGACGGGAACGTCGGAGGGGCCGCTCGACGAGGGATTCCATTATTACCATCTGACCGTCGATGGCGGCACCTTCAACGATCCGGGGACGCTGAACTTCTATGGCTCGACCCGCTGGGAAAGCGGCATCGAGATTCCGGCGCACGACGCGGATTTCTATGCGCTGAAGGATGTCCCGCATGGCCGGGTCGAACAGATCCTGTTCCCATCGCCCAGCACAGGGACCCCGCGACGCGCCTTCGTCTACACGCCGCCCGGCTATGAGCGTAACAGTCGCGATCGCTATCCGGTGCTGTATCTCCAGCATGGCTGGGGCGAGGATGAGACCGCCTGGGCGAACCAGGGCCATGCGAACCTCATCATGGACAATCTGATCGCGGCCGGAAAGACGCGGCCGTTCCTGATCGTCATGACCTATGGCATGACCAACAGCATTCGCCCCGGCGCGCCGGGCGGTCTGGCGAGTTTCGACATCCGTCCCTTCCAGACGGTGCTGCTGGACGAACTGATTCCCTATGTCGACGGGCATTACCGCACGCTGTCCGACCAGCGCCACCGCGCCATGGCCGGTCTGTCGATGGGCGGGTTCGAGACGAAGCTGATCGCGCCCCAGCATCTCGACCGTTTCGCCTATATCGGCCTGCTCAGCGGCGGCACCGTGTCGGCGGAGGATGTGAAGGCTTGGCCGGGCTATCGCGACAAGGTGAAACTCACCTTTGTCAGCTTCGGCAGCCGTGAATTGGAGGGCGGGCGCAGTGGTCCGCCCGGTGGCCCCCGCAGCGATCCCCGCGCCAATGCCGCCGCGCTGTCGTCCGCCGGGATCAGGAATGTCTTCTACGTCTCGGAGGGCACGGGCCACGAATTCCAGACGTGGCGGCGCAGCCTGCAAGCCATGGCCCCGCTCTTGTTCCGGGATTGAGAAAAAGGGGCGGCGGCCATACGGACCGCCGCCCCTGTCGGAACGTCAGTTGCGCAGGCTGTCGGGCACGATACCGCCATTTTCGGCGAGCTTGGCCATCACCGCCTTGTGAAGCGCGATATTCTGCTCGGCCGATCCGTCCTCGGCGGCATGCACGCCCAGTTCGTTTGCCAGTTCCTTGCGCGCCGACAGGCTCGAATCCAGGTCGAGCAGCTTCAGCAGATCGACGATCGAGCTCTGGTAATTGCCCCCGCCGCCCTTCATCGACGCCATTTCCGACAGGACCGCGCCGACATCGACATTCTGCGGCGCCGAGGTCGGGGCGGCGACGGGGGCCGATGCGGGTGCGGGCGCGGCGGCCGGTGCGGGCTGCGCCTGGGCCGGAGCGGGCGATGGCGCAGGCGCGGCTTCGGCCTTGCTGCCATGGTGGAATATCTTGTTCAGGATATTGCCGAAAATGCTCATCGGGTGTTTCCTTCGCTGATCGGATACGACGATGCCCGCTTCAACGACGCAACCGCGCTCAGGGTCCGCTCGCGCGACGAGAGAGACGGTGGGAACGTCATGGCTCGACAGACGCTTAGACAGCATCTGTGTCGTCTTTTCAGGGGTTTGCCATGACCATCCGTTCGACCCTCATCGCCACCACCGCCCTGCTCGCGCTGGCGGCTTGTGGCCAGAAGCAGGACAATTCGTCCACCTACACGACAAACAGTGCTGACACGGTCAACCAGGCCGATGCGTCTATGCCTGCCCCGGCGCAGACCCCCGCGATGAGCGCGGCGCAAAGCTTCGTAAATACGGCGGCGGCGAGCGATGCCTTCGAGATAGAGACATCCAGGCTGGCGCTGACCAATGGCGCTTCGGCTTCGGTGAAGTCCTATGCCCAGAAGATGATCGACGCCCATACGGGATCGACCGCGAAGCTGAAGACGCTGACCGCCGGAATGAACCCTGCGCTGACGCCCGATGCCACGCTGAACGCGCAGCAGCAGGCGACGCTGGACCAGTTGAAGTCGCTGAACGGCAAGGCCTTTGACGAGGCGTATATCGCGGCGCAGACGGCTGGTCATCAGCAGACGCTGGATGCGCTGAAGACGTATGCGACGACGGGCGATACTCCCGCGCTGAAGAGCTTTGCGAGCGACCTCATCCCGACGGTGACGGCGCATTTGAACATGGCCAAGGGTCTGAAGGCTTAAGGCCGGTCGGCCAGCGGTATCGTCGAGCCGCGGATCGAGCAGAGGGAGGGACATGGCGAGGGTCACGTTCCCTCCCTTTTCGTTTAAGCGAGGCCCGGTCGCGACGCCTTATGCTGACAGCGCTGCGTTTCGCGAGAGCGGGGAGACGATCCACTCCGCTCAGGCCAAGCCAGACGGCGCGGAACGTTCCCGGAGACCGCTATTGTGCGTGAGGCGTATTCGAAGGCGAAGGGAACCCGGCAATGGCGGTTTGGGGAGCCCGCACTGCGCGGGGGCTCGGCAGTTGGTGGCCAGCCTGAACGGGCGCCGGGGCGCCAAACCAAACGGGTACAAAAAAAGCCGCCTCGGGGTATCCAGAGGCGGTTATGGTTGGTGTTTGAGGTGGTTGCGGGGGCAGGATTTGAACCTGCGGCCTTCAGGTTATGAGCCTGACGAGCTACCGGGCTGCTCCACCCCGCGGAGGTGTTGGGCAGAGACGATGTGAATGGGTTTTTGTATTCGCGGGCTGTAATGCCTGGCGACGCCCTACTCTTCCACTGCTTGAGCAGTAGTACCATTGGCGCAGTCGGGTTTCACGGCCGAGTTCGGGATGGGATCGGGTGGGACACCGACGCTATGGCCACCAGGCAATAGAGTCCGCGAATACTGATCCCCATCAAGCGGTGCTTGTTGGGGATGTTTGGGTATAAAATCGATGCTGTGCACTGGCTGGATTTGCAGACCGCACCCGTATTGCCATCTAGCCCAGGGCTGATGGTGGGGGTGTGGAGCTCTCAAGCGCGAATAGGACAATTAGTATCGGTTAGCTCCATGCGTTACCGCACTTCCACATCCGATCTATCGAGGTCGTGGTCTTCGACCGTCCTGAGAAATCTTATCTTGAGGGAGGCTTCCCGCTTAGATGCTTTCAGCGGTTATCCCGTCCGTACATAGCTACCCTGCTGCGCCGTTGGCACGACGACAGGTACACCAGAGGTACGTTCAACCCGGTCCTCTCGTACTAGGGTC
>CAJYSA010000057.1 GCA_913777325.1 uncultured Sphingomonas sp.
GCGCCGACCGATGCGGGCGAGCGGTTCCACGCCGACGTCGCCGCGATCCTGCGCGCGGTGGCGGCAGCGGAGGCGCGCGCGGCGGGCGTCCGCGACGAACCGGCGGGGGTGCTGCGCGTCTCGGCGCCGACCTCGTTCGGGCGGCTGCATATCGCCCCGCGACTGCACGACTTCCTGCGCGCCGCGCCGCGCGTCGAGCTGGAGCTGAACCTGACCGATGCGCCGGTCGACCTGATCGCAGAGCGGGTGGACGTGGCGGTGCGGATCGCCGCCGAGATCGCGCCGGGGCTGGTCTTGCACCGGCTGGGGAGCAACCGGCGGCTGTTGTGCGCCGCGCCCGCCTATCTGGCCGAACACGGCGCGCCGCACGCGCTGCGCGACCTGGCCGCGCACCGTCTGCTCGCCGCCGACGGACAATGGCCGTGGCGGCTGGAGAAAGGACGGCGGCGGCAGGCGGTCGACGCGCGCAGCCACGTCCGCACCAATTCCAGCGAGATCGTCCGCGAACTGGCGCTGGCCGGGGTGGGGATCGCGCTGCGATCGTTGTGGGACGTGGGCGACGCACTGGCGGAGGGGCGGCTGGTGCCGGTGCTGCCCGACTGGACCGGGCCGAGCGCGCTGGCGATCCATGCGGTGCACCCGCGCGCGCCGACGGTGCCGGCGGCGGTGACCGCGTTCGTCGCCTTCCTGCGCGATGCGTGCGCGACCGCGCCGTGGAACCGCGACTAATGTCCGGGTGACAGCGGAAGCGCGATCCGGCAGCGCACGCCATCGGCGCCCAGCACGAACGACGTCCGCGCGCCGAGTTGATAGGGCAGCGCATGTTCGATCAGCTCGCGCCCCGCGCCCGCCCCCGGCGTGGCCGCCGTGGACGCGGGCATCGCCACCCCGGTTTCGTGCCAGTCGATCTCCAGCCACAGCCGCGCATCCTCGCCGGGATCGACGCGCCACGCGATCGACAGCCGCGCCCCCGGCTGGCCGAGCGCGCCATATTTGACCGCGTTGGTCGCCAGTTCGTGGAGCGCCATCGCCAGCGTCTGCACGGTCGAGGAGCGCAGGCGTACCCCGGCCGGGCCGTCGCGAGTCACCATGCCCGCGCCGCCGCCCAGCGCCGCCAGCTCCGCATCGAGCAGCGCGTCGAACGTGACCCGATCGCTCTCGGCCAGTTGCGACAACAGCCCCTGCGCGCGGGCCAGCGCGCGCAGGCGGTGATCGAAGCGGTCCTGAAAGTCGGCGAGGTCGCCGCTGGTGCGCACGGTCTTGTCCACCAGCGCCGCCACGACGCCGATCAGGTTGCGGGTGCGATGCTGCAATTCGGCGATCAGCACCTGTTGCCGCTCCTCCAGCATCCGCCGTTCGGTGACGTCGGCGACCGCGCCGATCATCCGCACCGGCTGCCCGGCATCGTCGAAGAAGAAGCGTCCGCGCGCGGCATGCCAGCGGCGCGCGCCATCGGGAAGGACGACCCGGAATTCATGCACATAGGGCGGTCCACCGGCCATCGCGACGCGCATCCGCGCCGCCGCCTCCGCACGATCGTCGGGATGGATACGCTCCAGCCAGGTATTATAGTCCGGCTCCACCTCGTCGACCTGATAGCCTTGCAGCCGGAAATGTTCGGCGGACCAGTGCACTTCCCCGGTGGCGACGTTCAGATCCCACAACCCGATCCCGCCGACCTCGACCGCGCTGCGCAACCGCTCCTCGCTTTGCGCCACCGCCTCGCGCGCCAGCCGCGACGCGGTGACGTCGGCGGTGATCCCGCCGATCAGCGTGACCACGCCCTCCGCGTCGCGGATCGGGAACTCGGCGGTGCGCAACCAGCGCGTCACGCCATCGGAGGCGCGCCGGATACGGTAATCGACACTGACATGTTCGCCACCGCGCACCTGCGCGACCGCCCGTTCGACGCGCGCACGATCCTCGGGATGGATCAGGTCGAGCCAGTCCCGATAATGATCGCCCGCCACCGCCACGCGCCGCGGACGCCCGAAAATGGTGCGGAACGCCTGGGTGACGTAACGCCAGCGCAGCGTGCGCGCCTCGCGGATCCACAAGGCATCCTGCGACGCGTCGCCGAACTGCCGGAGCAGTTGCTCGCGCTCGCGCAGCGTCTCCTGCGCCTGACGTTGCTCGGTGATATCGAAGACGACGCCGTAGACGATCGACGGGTCCGTGCCGTCCGCGCGCCCGCGCCACCGCAGCCAGCGCCCGGCGGTGGGGCCGCGACCGACCTCGATCTCGCCATCGAACAGCTCGCCCGGTGCCTTGTCGCGGGCGAGGAACCGCTCCACCGCGATTGCCGCGTCCGGCGCGAAGCGTTCGAGGAACGCGGACACCGGGCGCGCCTCGTCACTGGGCGACATGCCCCAGATCGCGAAGAAGCGCGCATCGCCTCGCACTTCGCGCGCGGTGCCATCGATCCGCCACGCCCCCATGTCACCGCCATCGAGCGCGATGCGGCGCAACTGCTCGGCGCGGCGGATCGTCTCATCGGCGTTGCGGCGGGCGGTGATGTCGATCGCGGTGCCGAACCATTCGACGATCCGCCCATCGTCGTCCAGGATCGGAACGGTGCGCCCCGACACCCAGCCGATCGAGCCGTCGGGCAGCGGGACGCGGTGCTCAAGCTCGAACATGTTCGAGCCGGCCATCGCCTCGGCGACTGCCTCGGCGACCATGGCGCGATCCTCGGGCGCGACGAACCGTTCGAGCCAATCCTCGATCGGCGCGGGCACGTCCGCCATGAGATCGCCGCCGTCGAGCTGCTCCACCCGGCGCCAGTCCGCGCTCACCCGGTAGAGCACGTGCCCGCCGGTGGTGACCAGCGCGCGCAGCCGTGCCTCGCTGTCGCGCAGGCGCGAGATCGCGCGGCGATGGTCGGTCACCTCCCTCAGCGTTTGCAACGCCGCCTGCACCGTACCGTCGGCGGCGCGGATCGGCGACCAGGCGATGTCGAAGCTGCGCCGCTCGAACCCGCCGGTCGCGTCGCGCAGTTCCACCTCCAGCCCGCTGACCGACACCGAGCCGCCGCCGCGCACGATCTTCATCCGCTTCCTGGCATTTTCGCTGTAGATGTCGGGCCAGCCTTCCCACACCGGGCGACCGAGCAGCGCCGGATGTCGATCGCGCGCGATCTCGATATAGGCGTCGTTGTAGAGTTGCAGGTTGTCATCGCCCCACAGCAGGGTCGCGGGGCCGGGCAGCGCGAGCATCGTCTCGATCGCCATCATCATATCGACCGGCCAGGTCGACATCGCGCCCAGCGTGGTGGCGCCCCAGTCGAACGAGCGGATCCGCTCCGCCATTTCCCCGTTGCCATAAGGTCGCGTCATCGGCGGCATGATCCCATCACCGGCGCGCGCGATCATTAAACTTTGTCAAGGTAAGCCCCTGGCGCCGCACGCACGATAGCCGCCAGGGCGCGGATCGGATAGCGTCGCCCGATCATCCATCGGAGTGGCGGAACCGGACCATGAAGCTGCTGATCGTCGAGGACGACGTCGAATATGCCGTGGCGCTGAAGGCGGAGCTGGCGCAGCGCCGCCATGACGTGACGATCGCCGACACCGGGCCGAGCGCGCTGACCGCGGTGGAGCGCGAAGGCTTCGACGCGATGATCCTCGATTCCATGCTGCCGCAACTGACCGGCGTCGCGGTGGTCGAGCGGCTGCGCGCGGCGGGGCACAGCCTGCCGGTGCTGATGCTGTCCGCGCTGGGGCGATCGGCGGAGAAGATCGGCGGGTTGACCGCCGGCGCCGACGATTATTGCGTGAAGCCGACCCCGGCGGCGGAGATCGAGGCGCGGCTGAACGCGCTGCTGCGCGCGCGCGGCTGGACCGCCGGCGAGGCGGACATGCTGCGCGCGGGCGATATCGTGGTCAGCCCCGGGCAGCACCGCGCGTGGCGGGCCGAACAGCCGCTGGACCTGACACGGCTGGAATTCGGGCTGCTCGCCGAACTGGTGCGTCATGCCGGCAGCTTCCTGACGCGCGCGATGCTGATCGAGCGGGTGTGGGGTTACGATTTCGAACCGGGCACCAACATCGTCGATGCACAGGTGCGATTGCTGCGCCGGAAGCTGACCGCCGGGGGCGACGAGGATCCGATCGTGACGAAGCGCGGCGTCGGCTACATGCTGCGCGCGTAGCATGGTGCTGCTCGGGGCGTCGCTAAGGCGGTTGACGACGCTGTTCCTGGGCGCCTTCGGCGCGGCGACCGCGCTGACCGGCTATGCCAGTTACTCGGCATCGCGGCACACGATCGAGACATTGGTCGACCGGCGGCTGGACGAGGTGAGCCGCGCGCTGCTCGACGAGGCGCGGCAAGGCGACGCGGGCGCGATCCTGGCGCGGATCGCGACGCTGTCCCGCCAGCGCGAGACCGGCGACCTGGGGTTCGAGCTGATCGACCGGAGCGGACGGCGGCTGGGCGGGAACGTGACCGTCGGCGGCGCGGTGCCCGCCGGCTTCTCGACGCTGAACGACAGCGTGCTGCCCGGCACCTCGACCTGGCGGGTGCAGCGGCGTGACGCGGGCGGCGGACTGCGGCTGGTAACCCTGGTGGAGACCGAGCCGGTCGACGGCTTCGCGGCGGTGTGGCTGCGCAGCTATGCGCTGGGGTTCGGATCGATCGTGGTGATCGTGGTGGCGGGCACGGTGTCGTTCAGCACGATCGTGCGGCGGCGGATCGACGAACTCCGCAGCAC
>CAJYSA010000058.1 GCA_913777325.1 uncultured Sphingomonas sp.
TGGTCAAATCCCATTCGCGCCACGGCGCGATCACCTTGATGTCCGGGTTGAGCGCATAATAGCCGAGCTCGAAGCGAACCTGGTCGTTGCCTTTGCCGGTCGCGCCGTGGCTGACCGCGTCGGCACCGACCATCTTGGCGATCTCGATCTGGCGCTTGGCGATCAGCGGCCGCGCGATCGAGGTGCCGAGCAGGTACAGCCCCTCGTACAGCGCGTTGGCGCGCATCATCGGGAAGACGTAATCCTTCACGAATTCCTCGCGCAGGTCGTCGATGAAGATGTGCTCGCGCTTGATCCCCATCAGCTCGGCCTTGGCGCGCGCGGGCTCCAGTTCCTCGCCCTGCCCCAGATCGGCGGTGAAGGTGACGACCTCGCAGCCATATTCGGTCTGGAGCCATTTCAGGATCACGCTGGTATCCAGCCCTCCCGAATAGGCGAGAACCACCCGGTTGATCCCGGCTTCGCCGGCTGGACGCTTGATCTGATCGGACATGGGCAACAGGCTCCTTCTTGCGCGCGCCGCTACGCGCTGGCGCGCGCAAGGGCAACAGCTACCTCCTCCGCCAGGCGCCGCGGACTGACGTCTTGCCGCGCGCGCGACATTGCAGCAAAGTCTCACGTAACAACATTACATGGGACGAGAGATGAAGAAGCTGACCGCGCTATCGCTGGCAACCGTGCTGACCGCGACTCCGGCGCTGGCCGACGAGGGCATGTGGACCTTCGATGGTTTCCCGACGGCGCGGATGAAGGCGGCTTACGGCTGGGCGCCCGATCAGGCGTGGTTGGACAAGGTGCGCGCGGCGGCGGTGCGGCTGACCGGCGGATGCTCGGCCTCGTTCGTCAGCGGCGAAGGTCTGATCCTGACCAACCATCACTGTGTCGCGGCATGCGCCGCCGATCTGTCGACCAAGGCGAAGGACTATCTCGCGGACGGGTTCATCGCCGCCGATCGCGCGCGCGAGATGAAATGCCCCGGTCAGCAGGCGGAGGTCGTCACCGCGATCAGCGACGTCACCCCGCGCGTGACCGCCGCGATCAAGGGCCTGTCCGGCGAAGCCCTGACCAGGGCACGCGACGCGACGATCGCCGGGATCGAGGCCGCGGGCTGCACCGACAAGGCGACGACGCGCTGCCAGGTCGTCACGCTGTTCGGTGGCGGCCAGTACAAGCTGTACACCTACCGCAAATATTCCGACGTGCGGCTGGTGTGGGCACCCGAATTCGCGGCGGCGTTCTTCGGCGGAGATCCGGACAATTTCAACTTCCCGCGCTACAACCTCGATGCCTCGTTCCTGCGCGCCTATGAGAACGGCCGGCCGGTCGCGACGCCGCAGCATCTGACGTGGAACCCGCGCGGGCCGGTGGCGAACGAGGCGACGTTCGTGGTCGGCAATCCGGGGCGGACCCAACGGTTGCTCACGCTCGACCAGCAGGAGGTGCAGCGCGAGGTGATCCTGCCGCTTCAGACGACGCTGTTGTCGGAATTTCGCGGGCGCCTGATCGCCGCCGGGATGGACGATGCGGAGCGTAAGCGCGAGGCCGCCGACACGCTGTTCGGCGTGGAGAACAGCTACAAGGTTTACTGGGGCCAGGCCCGCGCGCTCGACGACAATGCCTTTGCACAGCGGCTGGCCGACAACGAGGCGCTGTTGAAGGCGAAGGCCGGCGGCAAGTTCGGCGATCCCTGGGCCGATATCGTTCGCGCGGACAAGGACTATCGCAACATCGCGCTGGATTATTACTTTCTCGAACAGCGCGCGGGCATGTTCTCGGGCCTGTACGGCTATGCCAGGGCGCTGGTGCGCGCGGCGGAAGAGCGCGCGAAGCCGGATGCCGAGCGGCTGCCCGGCTATACCGACTCGTCGCTGCCGCTGCTGGAGAAGCAGCTGACCGACGCGACGCCGACGTACCCGTGGCTGGAAAAGATGGCGCTGTCGTTCTGGCTGTCGAAGACGCGCGAGTATCTGACCGCCGATGCGCCGCAGGTGAAGGCGCTGCTGGGCAACGACTCGCCCGACGCGCTCGCCACCCAACTGGTCGACGGGACGAAGCTTGCCGATCCGAAGGTGCGCGAGCGGCTGTTCGCGGGCGGCATGGCGGCGATCCGCGCGTCGGACGATCCGCTGATCCGTTTCGTGCTGCGCAACGACGGCGCCGCGCGGGCGGTGCGCGCGCAATATGCGGAGAAGGTCGACGCACCGATCACCGCCGCGCAGGCCAAGCTGGCGCAGGCGCGTTTCGCAGCGTTCGGGGCGGACAATTATCCCGACGCGACGTTCACGCTGCGCATCAGCTACGGCAAGGTCGCGGGCTGGACCGAGCGTGGGCGCGCGATCCCATATGAAACCCATGTCGCCGGGCTGTACGACCGCGCGACCGGGCAGGAGCCGTTCGTGCTGGCCAAGGCCTATGCCGCGGCGCGCAGCACGCTGGACCTGAACGTGCCGTTCGACTTCGTGACCACCAACGACATCATCGGCGGCAATTCCGGCTCGCCGGTGATTGCGAAGGACGGCTCGGTGATCGGCGCGGCCTTCGACGGGAACATCCACTCGCTGGGCGGCAACTTCGGCTACGATCCCGCGCTCAACCGCACCGTGGTCGTCTCGGCGGCGGCGGTCCAGCAGGCGCTGGAGAAGGTGTACCCCGCCCCGGCGCTGGTCCGCGAGCTGGCCGCGCGCTGATCCGTTCAGCGGCGGTAAAAGCGACGCGCGGCAGGGCGGCGGGCATGAAGCACCACGTCACCCTTGCCGCCGCGCTCGTCGCCCTGCTGTCGCTGCCGGCGCTGACCGTCACCGCGCTGGGGCAGGAAACCCGCGCCAGCGCCACCGCGAAGCTCGACAAGGAGTTTGCCGCGTCGGACACCAACAAGGACGGCTTCCTGTCGCGCGGCGAGGTGGAGGCGCGCATGGCGAAGATGAAGATGGCGAGCGGCCGGACGCTGGATGCGACGCACGCCAAGCGGGTCGCCGCCTTGTTCATCACGCGCGCCGACACCAACAAGGACGGCAAGGTCAGCCGTGCCGAGTCGGATGCGCTGATGGGTGCGGTGTTCAGCGCCTATGACACGAACAAGGACGGCAAGGTCGACGGCGCGGAAGCCGCGCGTGCCCGCGCTGCGGCGAACGGCGCGGTGAAGGGCAAGGCGGGGCCGGCTCGCTGAACCCCCGCCTTGCCGGCGGCCAAGCTCAGCCCTCGCGCAGCCGCCGCTCGTCCTCGGTCATGTAGTCGCGCGTCAGCGGCAGGGTCAGGCGGTCGCGGCTGAACTGGATCTGGTAATTCACCAGCGGCCCGTTGGTGAACGACACGATCGCGCCGGCGAGATAGTAGGTCCACATCCGGAAGAATCGCTCGTCGTACAGCGCGACGATCTGGTCGTGTGCCTCGACCGTACGAGCGTACCAGTCGCGCAACGTCATCGCGTAATGCATCCGCAGCACCTCGACATCGGTGACGAACCAGCGGATGTGGTCGTTGGCTTTCAGGATTTCCGACAGCGCGGGGATATAGCCGCCGGGGAAGATATATTTGTCGGTGAACTTATCGGTGAAGTTCGGCCCGTCGCCCCGCCCGATCGTGTGGAGCAGCATGACGCCCTCTGGCGTCAGCAGGTCGCGGCACTTGTTCAGGTAGGTGCGGAAGTTGCGCACGCCGACATGCTCGAACATGCCAACCGAGACGATACGGTCGAACGGCCCCTCCAGCGCGCGATAGTCGATCAGCTCGAAGCGCACCTTGTCGGCGACACCGGCATCTTCGGCACGGCGGCGCGCGACCTTCAACTGCTCCTCGGACAAGGTGATGCCCAGCACCTCGGCACCCGTCCTGGCGTGGATATACAGCGCCATCCCGCCCCAGCCGCAGCCGATGTCGAGCACGCGCATTCCCGGTTTGATCGCCAGCTTCGCGACGATATGCGCCTTCTTGTCGGCCTGCGCCCGTTCCAGCGGGTTCGCCGGATCGGTGTAATAGGCGCAGCTGTATTGCTTGTCGGCGTCGAGGAAGAGATCGTAGAGCCGATCCGACAGATCGTAATGATGCGCGACGTTTCGCTTCGATTGCAGCGCCTTGTTCGCGGTCAGGAAGCGATGACGGATCTGACCGGCGAGGCGACGCATCGGGCTGGCGGCCAGCTTGTTGCTGCCGTTTTCCCAGCGGCTGTTGCTGGTGGCGAGCATCAGCAGGTCGAGGATGTCGCCCTCCTCGACGATCAACCGCCCGTCCATGAAGGCTTCCGCGACGCCCAACGCCGGATCGGCGGCGATCTCGCGATAGACCTTGGTGTCGGTAATGCGGAACGACACCGGCGTCAGCGTGGGATCGTCCTTGCCGAAGGTTGCGACCGAACCATCGGGCTTGGTGAGGGTGAGGCGGCCGCGCTGGACGGCGCGGCGGAGGAACACGTCGATCAATGCCATGCCGCGTCTGCTAAACCCTGCCTTGGGCGCTGCGCAACCATGGAGGCATTGCGCCGGGTTGCCGCGCCTTCTAGGCAGCACGCCCATGCGCTACGTCAGCACCCGCGGGAACGCGCCCGCGCTCGACTTCGCGGGCGTCACGCTCGCCGGCCTCGCCTCGGACGGGGGGCTGTACGTGCCCGAAACCTGGCCGGCCCTGTCGCCGGATGAGATCGGCGCGCTGCGTGGACTGTCCTATGTCGACACGGCGGTCGCGGTGATGGCGCCGTTCGTCGCCGGCACGCTGACCCGCGAGGAGCTGCGCGAACTGTGCGTGGCGGCCTATGGCGCGTTCAGCCACGCGGCGGTGACGCCGCTGGTTCAGCTGGATCACGACCAATGGCTGCTGGAGCTGTTCCATGGGCCGACGCTGGCGTTCAAGGATGTGGCGCTGCAACTGCTCGGGCATTTGTTCGAGCGCTTCCTGAAGGGCACCGATCAGCATCTGACGATCGTCGGCGCCACCAGCGGCGATACCGGATCGGCGGCGATCGACGCGGTGGCGGGGCGTGAGGGCGTCGACATCTTCATGCTCCACCCCGAAGGCCGGGTGAGCGAGGTGCAGCGTCGGCAGATGACGACGGTCGGCGCACCCAACGTTCACAACATCGCGATCCGGGGCGATTTCGACACCGCGCAGGCGCTGGTGAAGGCGATGTTCAACGACGCGTCGTTCGCCGCTCGCTTCCGGCTCTCGGCGGTCAACTCGATCAACTGGGCGCGGCTGATGGCGCAAGTGGTCTATTATTTCTACGCCGCCATCCGGCTCGGCGCGCCGGCCAAGCCGGTGGCGTTCAGCGTGCCGACCGGCAATTTCGGCGATGTCTTTGCGGGCTATGTCGCGGCGAGGATGGGGCTGCCCGTCGCGAAGCTGGTGGTGGCGACCAACGTCAACGACATTCTGGCGCGCGCGCTGTCGAACGGCGACTATTCCAGCCGCGCCGTCATGCCCACCCCGACCCCGTCGATGGACATCCAGGTGTCGAGCAATTTCGAGCGGTTGCTGTTCGATCTCGGCGGTCGCGACGGCACGGCGCTGGCCGCGCAGATGCGCACGTTCGAGGATGCGCGCGCGATCCGGCTGACCAATGCGCAGACCCAGGGGGCCAGCACGTTGTTCGTCGGCGAGCGGGTCGACACCGACGACATGGCGCTGGCGATGCGCCACGCGCATGAGCGATCGGCGCAGATCATCGATCCGCATACCGCCATCGCGCTGGCCGCCGCGCATCGGCATGCCGAGCAAGGCATTCCGATGGTGACGCTGGCCACCGCGCATCCGGCCAAGTTCGGTGACGCGGTGGAGCGCGCGACTGGTGCCCGCCCCCCGCTGCCCGCGCGCGTCGGCGACCTGTTCGAGCGTGAGGAGCGCTTCGTGACGCTCGACGCCACGTACGAGGCGATCAGCGGCCACATCGCGCAGCATGCGGTGCCGCGCGGCTGATGGAACTGTCGACCCTCATCGGGGAGCCATGGGCCGATTACGGGCTGGTCGATTCGGGCCATGGCCGCAAGCTGGAACGCTATGGCCGCTTCCGCTTCATCCGCCCGGAGCCGCAGGCGCTCTGGGCACCCGCCAAACCCGACTGGCGCGCGCAGGGCGAGTTCGTGCCGGGCAGCGACGAGGACGGCGGCGGCCAGTGGAGGTTCGCCGAGCCGGTGCCGCGCGATGGCTGGTCGCTGGCATGGGGCGAGGGCGACGCGAAGGTACGCTTCACCGCGCAGACCACACCGTTCCGCCACCTCGGCTTCTTCCCGGACATGGCGCCGGTGTGGTCGTGGATGCGCGGGCGGATCGCCGGAATGGCACAGCCGGAGTGCCTGAACCTCTTCGGCTACACCGGAGTCGGCACGCTCGCCCTGTCGGCGACGGGTGCGAAGATGGTGCATGTCGATGCCTCGAAGAAGTCGGTCGAGGCGGCGCGGGGCAACGCGGCGCTATCGGGGCTCGGCGATGCGCCGGTGCGCTGGATGATCGACGACGCCGCGAAATTCGTCGCGCGCGAGGTACGGCGGGGCCGGCGTTACGACGGCATCCTGCTCGATCCGCCGAAATACGGGCGCGGGCCCGATGGCGAGGTGTGGCGACTGGAAGAGCATCTGCCCGCGCTGATCGCGGATTGCCGGCGGTTGCTCGATGCCGAATCGCGCTATCTGTTCCTGACCGTCTATGCGGTGCGCATGTCCGCGCTGGCGATCGGCGAGATGCTGCGACAGGTGTTCGCGGATCTGCCAGGCACGGTCGAGGCGGGGGAACTCGCGGTGCGCGAGGAAGCGCGCGGACTGGCCTTGCCGACCGCGATCTGGGCACGCTGGTCGCAATAGGTTTTCACGCGAAGGCGCGAAGATGGCGGGTTCACGCGGAGACGCGGAGGAAGAAGGTGGGTGTTCCGTGGTTCGCTTGCGGCATCTGGATGAGCCTCCGTCGGGCGACAGACGAACCCCCGTCATTGCGAGCGTGGCGAAGCAATCCAGGGCGTCCTGGTCCGGCTCTGGATTGCTTCGCTACGCTCGCAATGACGGACTGGGGCACGCGCCAGACAGAGCGACCCAACCTCCCGCGCGACGTCGCGATCGGAAGACACTCTTTTCTTCTCCGCGCCTCCTATTCCGCCCCCGCCCGCATCGCCGCGCCTGCGACAACCGGCGCACCGGCGACCAGCACCAAGCTGACCGCCGCCAGCAGCTTCAGCCCGCTCGCCCCACCCTCGATCGCGCCCGCGCCGAAGATCAGCAGCGGCACCGCGAGCGGCAGCATCACCAGGCCCGCCACCGCGCTCGCACCGCGCAACCCCGCGACCAGCGCGCCGGTCGCGACCGCCAGCGCGGCGAGCCCCGGCGTTCCGAGCAGCAGACCGAATTCGACTATCAACAGCCGCTCCGCCGACAGGTCGAGCAAGCCCGCCGCGATCACCGCCGCCAGCATCAGCGGCGGGGCGAAGGCACACCAATGCGCGGCGATCTTCACCGCCGCGACCATCGCGGGCGACACGCCGCGCACCGCGAGTTGATCGAGCACACCCGCGTCCAGATCGGGCTGCACCAGCCGCTCGACCGGCAGCAACGCCGCCAACAGCGCCGCCGCCCAGATCACGCCGCCGCCCACGCGCGCCAGCAGCGCGGCATCGGGGCCGATCGCGAACGGGAACAGCACCGCCACCAACAGGAAGAACGCGATCACCAGCGTCGCCCCGCCGCCGGCATAGCCGCGCCGCACATCGCGCCAGAACAGCGCGATCACAGCGCCACCGTCGTCGCGTCGGGCACCGATAGCTGCTGATGCGTGGTGACGACCACTGCGCCACCGCCGCCGCGATGCCCCTCGATCAATCCCTCCAGCCGCGCGACCGAGGCTGCGTCCAGTCCGCTGGCGGGCTCGTCGAGCAGCCACAACGTCGCGCCGCTCGCCACCACGCGTGCCAGCGCGGCGCGCCGGCGCTGCCCGGTGGACAGCAGCCGCACCGGCAGATCAGCGAGCGCGTCGAGTTCGACCGCCGCCAGCGCCGCCGACACGCGGATCGCGGGTTGCGCGCGCTCATCCAGCGCCGCCCAGAAGCGCAGCGCGTCGCCGAGCCGCCGCTCGCCATCCAACGCCGCCGCCTCGCCCAGCCATGCGACCGCTCCGTCGCGCGTCACGTGACCCGCATCAGGCGGCAGCAGCCCGGCAAGGACGCGCAACAGGCTGGACTTGCCCGCACCGTTCGCCCCGGTGACCAGCACCGCCCCGCCCCGCGCGACATCCAGGTCGAGCGCCTCGACCAGCACGCGTCCGCCGCGCGCGACGGCCAGCCCCCGTGCCGTCAGCACGCTCAATCCGCCACCGCATCTTCCAGCGCGTGCATGTCGTCGTCCGACAGGCCGAAATGATGTCCGATCTCGTGGATGGTGACATGCGCGACCAGATCGTCGAGCCGCACCCCCGTTTCGCACCATTCGGCCAGGATCGCCCGCCGATACAAGTGGATGCGATCGGGCATCGCGCCGCTGTCGAAGGCGCTTTTCTCGCCCAACGGCCGGCCATGATACAGCCCGGTCAGCTCCAGCGAATGCTCCAGTTCCAGCGCGGCCAGCGTCTCGGCATCGGCCTCCTCCTCGACCAGCAGCACGATCTCGCCGAGGTGCGCGCGGAACGCCGCCGGCAGCCGCGCGATGACTCCGCGCGCCTGCGCCTCGATCCGCGCTGCGGAGGGCGCCTCGCCCATCACGTCGCCCATTGCCTCTTGCCGGTCCATGCCGCCCGCCATACCCGTGCGCGGACCACAGCGGAAGGGAGAGGGACATGGCCGAGACGATCGAACCGCTGAGCGAGGCCGAGCGCGCCGATGCGCTGGATGCGTTGCCGGACTGGGATTACGACGACGGACGCGACGCGATCACGCGCTCGATCGTGTTCACTGATTTTGCGGAGGCGTTCGGCTTCATGACGCAGGTCGCGTTGCTCGCCGAGCGAGCCGATCACCACCCTGAGTGGAGCAACGTCTGGAATCGCGTCGAAATCCTCCTGACGACCCATGACGCAGGGGGGCTGTCGGGGCGCGATATCGAACTGGCGACGGCGATCGACGCGATCCTGGGCGGCTGACACGCTGATCCGGATCAACGTGATTCAGCGGAACGTTTCGGGGCCGTCACCCGTACTCGCTGACCTATGCCGGCACCCGAAACACCGATGTTCCGCTGGACGCATCATGCGCAGGCGGAACTGGAATCGCTCCTCCATCAACATGTCGCCGACCGCGCCTTTCCCTGTGTCGGGGCGAAGGCGGCGATGGCGCGCGGCACGCTGAACGTGCTGGCCTGCACGCGGCTCGACAGCGCGTGGGACGATCTGCGCATCCACGACGGTCTGGTCGAATTCGCCGCCGCCTATCGGGCCGATCCCACGCTGTTCCGCAGCTTCGCGGTGGTGTTCGACGGGCCCGAGGATCTGGACGAAACCGCGTTCGAAGCGGCATTGTGGCAACGGGTCCAGTCGCTGTCCGACAAGGACGTGTGGCGCGGACAACCCTATGACACGCGCGTCAGCCACGACCCGACCGACTCGCACTTCTCGCTCAGCTTCGGTGGCGAGGCGTTCTTCGTCGTCGGTCTGCATCCGCATGCCTCGCGCCCTGCACGGCGCTTCGCCCGCCCGACGCTGGTGTTCAACCTGCACGACCAATTCGAGCAACTGCGCGCCGATGGCCGGTACGAGACGATGCGCGAGGCGATCATGGTTCGCGATGAAGCGATCGCGGGGTCGCGCAACCCGATGCTCGCGCGGCATGGCGAGGTGAGCGAAGCGCGGCAGTATAGCGGACGTGCCGTCGACGCGGCGTGGCGCTGCCCGTTCCACTATGCCGGCGAGAATGAGGATGCGAGCCGCGCATGACGGACAGACAGGTGCACGAGATCGCTCCGCGCAGCGGCGCGGGCTTCACGATCGCCGCCGGGCAGACGCTGACCGTGATCGATCCGCGGGGCGTACAGGTGGCAGACCTGCTCGCCTATAACGTCGCCGACGTGCGCGAGGTGCTGTCGTCCGGGCGGACGCTTGATTATGCCGAGACGATCCGACTGACGACCGGGCACAAGCTTTACTCGAACCGGTCGAACGTGATGCTGGAGATCGTCGCCGACGATGTCGGGCGGCACGATTTCTTGCTGACGCCGTGCTCCTATGCGACGTTCGACCACTTCTATCCCGACCTGCCCCGGCACCGCGGCTGCTTCGGCAATCTCGCGGAAGCGCTTGCGCCATGGGGCGTGACCGAGGACATGATCCCGGTGGCGTTCAACTGCTTCATGAACGTGCCCGTCGATGGCCCCACCGGACGGCTGGAGGTGCTGCCCCCCGTCAGCCGCGCGGGCGACCGGATCGTGCTGCGCGCGGCCATGGACTTGGTAATCGGGCTGACCGCCTGTTCCGCGCCCGCATCGAACGGGGGCAGCTTCAAGCCGATCCACTACCGGATCGACTAGACGGTGGCGCGGCGCTCCGCCTCGTCGGCCCGTTCGGCATAGCGCGCGGCGAAATCGAGGTGGAGGCGCCGGATCGCGCCCTCGCACGCCGCGCGCGCGCGGCGCTTCTCGTCGATGACGCGCTGGCGGAAATAGGCGATGTCGCTGTGGGAGGACATGACCGATGCTCCTGATTCGAGGAATGGCGGTACGCGCTCAACGATCGGGAATGTGCGCCCCGAATCGCGCGCCTGCTCTCACCTGGATCAACATCGCGGTGGCGAATTCGTACCATCGCGTTGATGTAGGGCAATGACGACATCGTACGACTTCCGCCGGGTGACCCCCGACTCGCATGCCGGCCCGCACCGCCGCACCGTCGTCATCGAGTCGCCGGTCGCGATCGAGGTGAACGGCATCGGTTACGCGGTGATGATGGCGACTCCCGCCGACCTTGCCGACTTCGCGACCGGCTTCGCCTTGGCGGAGCGGATCGTGGCGACGCCGACCGAGATTCAGGCCCTCGACGTGCACGACGCGCCGGGCGGCACGATCGTGCGGCTGGCGGTGCCGGCAGAGCGCGCGGCGGCGGTGCTGGCACGGGTGCGGCGGCGGACCAGCGACAGTTCATGCGGATTGTGCGGCATGGACAATCTCGATGCCGTGCACCGCGCCCTGCCCCGCGTACCGCCCGCCACCACCGAACCGGCGGCGATCTTCGCCGCGCTGGCGGCGATGCGCGCGCATCAGCCGCTGAACCGCGCGACCGGGGCGGCACATGCGGCGATGCTATGTGCGCCCGATGGCGGGATCTGCCTGGCCCGTGAGGACGTCGGGCGCCACAATGCGTTCGACAAGCTGATCGGCGCGATGGCGCGGCAGCGGCTGGCCTGGGATGGCGGGTTCGCGCTGCTGTCCTCGCGCTGCTCCTACGAGCTGGTGGAGAAAGCCGCGCTGGCGGGGTGTCCGATGTTGGTGACGGTCTCCGCGGCGACCAGCCTGGCGCTGGAACGCGCAGCGGCGGCGGGGTTGACCCTGGTGTCGCTCGCGCGCGACGATGCGGTGCTTTTCTCCGATCCGAAACGTTAGGTGCCCATGACCGAGCAGCACGACGATCGCCCCGACTTCACCCCTTACGACGGCCCGGCGGGCGGATGGGGGTCGATGCGTTCGCTGGCCGACATCATCCCGCGCGAGAAGAACATTGCGCAGACCAGCGCCGAGCTGCTCCGGCAGAACAAGCATGACGGCTTCGCCTGCGTGAGCTGCGCCTGGAGCAAGCCCCACCCCCCCGGCCCCGTCGAATTCTGCGAGAATGGTGCAAAGGCGACCGCGTGGGAGATCACCAGCCAGCGCGTCACGCCCGATTTCTTCCGCCAGCACACGCTGACCGAGCTGCGCGGCTGGAGCGATTACCGGCTCGAGGAAGCCGGGCGGCTGACGCATCCGATGAAATATGATGCGGCGAGCGACAAATATGTCGTGGCGCCATGGGAGGAAGCGTTCCGCGCGATCGGCGCGCGGCTGAAGCCGCTGCCGCCCCGGTCGGTCGTCTTTTATGCGTCGGGCCGCGCCAGCCTGGAGACGTCGTACATGTGGCAGTTGATGGCGCGGCTGTACGGCAACCAGAACCTGCCCGACAGTTCGAACATGTGCCACGAATCAACATCGGTCGGGCTGAAGACCTCCATCGGCGTCCCGGTCGGCACGACCAAGCTGGAGGATTTCGACACCACCGACTGCATTCTGCACTTCGGCCAGAATGTCGCCACCAACAGCCCGCGCATGCTTCACCAGCTCCGCGCGGTGCACAAGCGCGGCGCCGAGATCATCGTGTTCAACCCGCTGAAGGAACGTGGGCTGGAACGGTTCACCGATCCGCAGAATCCGATAGAGATGGCGACGGGCAAGGAAACGCCGATCGCCACCCAATATCATCAGGTGAAGGCCGGCGGCGACATCGCGGCGATGATCGGCATCGCCAAATGGCTGCTGGCGAACGACGCGATCGACCATGAGTTCATCGCCGAGCACACACACGATTTCGCGCCCTTCGCCGACAAGGTGCGCGCGACCGGCTGGGATGAGATCGAGCACGAATCCGGGCTGACGCGCGCGGCGATCGAGCGCGCCGCCGCCGCCTACGGCCGCGCCAAGACCGCGATGGCGATCTATGGCATGGGGCTGACGCAGCACGTCAAGGGCGTCGACAACGTCCGGATGCTGGTCAACCTGATGCTGATGCGCGGCAACATCGGCAAGCCCGGCGCGGGGCTGTGCCCGGTGCGCGGACACAGCAACGTGCAGGGTCAACGCACGGTCGGGATCACCGAGAAGACCGAACTGGCGCCGGTCGAGAAGCTCAAGGAGCGCTACGGCTTCGCCCCGCCCACCGAAAAGGGACTCGACACGGTCGAGACGTGTCGCGGCATCATCGACGGTACGGTAAAGGCGTTCCTGTCGCTGGGCGGCAATTTCGCGCGCGCGGTGCCGGAAACCGAGCTGGTCGAGGACGGCTGGGCGCGCATGGACCTGTCGGTGCAGATCGCGACCAAGCTGAACCGCAGTCACCTGATCCCCGCCGCGGGTGACACATGGCTGCTGCCCTGCCTGGGGCGGATCGAGCGCGACCTGCAGGCAAGCGGCCCGCAGCGCGTCACCGTCGAGGATTCGACGAGCGTCATTCATCCGTCGCTCGGCAAGGTCGAGCCGGCCAGCCCGCACCTGCTTTCCGAACCCGCGATCGTCGCCGGCATCGCCAAGGCGCTGCTCCCGCCCAATTCCGCGATCGACTGGGATGCGTGGGTCGGTGACTACAGCCTGATCCGCGACGAGATCGCGGCGGTGTTCCCGCAGTTCTTCGCGCGCTTCAACGCGCGGCTCGATGAGGAAAAGGGCGGCTTCTGGAAAGGCAACAAGGCCGCCGGTCGCGAATGGGATACCAAGAGCGGCAAGGCCGAATTCCTGGTGCCCGACGTGCTCAACGCCACCGGGTTCGCGCCGGCCGACGGGCGCTTCCGCTTGCTGACGCTGCGCTCGAACGATCAGTTCAACACGACGATCTACGGTTATTCGGATCGTTTCCGGGGGATCAACGGGACGCGTCAGGTGGTGTTGATGAACCGCGCCGATATCGCGCGTGCCGGCGTCGTCGCCGGGCAGAAGGTGACGCTGGCGACGGACGCGGAGGACAATCAGGACCGGCGCGTCGGCGATCTGATCGTCGTCGAATATGACGTGCCCGACGGATGCATCGCGGCATATTACCCGGAGTGCAACCCGCTGATTCCGCTGGCACACCATGCCGAGGAAAGCCATGTGCCGGCGGCCAAATCGGTGCCCGTGCGGATCGTTGCCTAGTCCAAATTCCCCGGCGCCCTCGCGGGTGACCGGGGATAATTGTGCGACAAATCGGCGTTAGCGCCACCGTCGTCGTCCGGCATTCGGGACGGCTGGGGTATGTTATGCGTCTGTTCGTCCTGTTGCTCGCTTCCACCACGGCGCTTCCCGCCTTCGCGCAACAGGCCGCCACGCCACCGCCCGCCCCCAATCCGGCCGCGCAGACTCCTTCCCCTGCCGCCGCCGAACCGGAGAGCGACGAGGAAGCCAGCGAGGACATCGTCGTCACCGGTGCGCGCACACAGCGCGGGGCGGTGATCGGGGACGTCACGCCCGAGGAGCAATTGTCGCCCGCCGACATCCGCAGCTACGGCGTCAGCTCGGTCACCGAACTGCTCAACGAACTGTCGCCGCAAACCCGCTCCGGGCGCGGGGCTGGCGGAGCGCCGGTGGTGCTGCTCAACGGGCGGCGCATCTCGGGCTTTCAGGAGATCCGCGACCTGCCGACCGAGGCGATCCAGCGCGTCGACATCCTGCCCGAGGAAGTTGCGCTGAAATACGGCTATCGCGCCGATCAGCGCGTGGTGAATTTCGTCCTGCGCCGCCGCTTCAGGGCGGTCACCACCGAACTGGAGGATCGCTTCGCGACCGAGGGCGGACGCAACACGCCCGGCGGCGAGCTGGACCTGCTGCGCATTCGGGGGGACAAGCGCGTCAACCTGCATCTGGAATACAGCCGCCCCGGCGCACTGACCGAGGCGGAGCGCGACATCATCCAGGCGCCGAACGCGGCGGCGATCGGCGGCAACGTGTCGTCGCTGAACCGTGGTGCGATCGATCCGCTGTTCGGCACCGCCACGACGCTGGGCGTCCCCGCCGGCGCCGCGACGCAATCGCCCGCGCTGGGCGCCTTCTCAACGACGCGCAACGTCACCGATCAGGGTGCCTATCGAACCTTGCTGCCGCAGCAGCGGACGTTCAGCGCCAACGGCACCTATGCCACCACGATCTTCGGCAACGTCTCCGCCTCGCTGAATGCGACCGTCGACCATAATGTCACGCGCGCGCTGCGCGGGCTGGCGGAGGTCGACCTGGACCTGCCGGTCGGCAGCCCGTTCGCGCCGTTCGCGGTGCCGGTGCGGCTGACGCGCGCGTTCGACGATGTGCCCGCGCTGACGCAGCGCGCCGAGACGACCGACCTGCATGTGGGCGGCACGCTGAACGGGGATCGCGGGCAGTGGCGCTGGTCGCTGACCGGCAATCTCAACCGCGACGAAAGCAACACGGTGACCACCACCGGGCTGGATGCCGCCGCGCTGCAGGCCGGGATCGACGCCTTCGACCCGCTCGCCAACCCCTATGCGCCACTGTCGCTGGGCGCGCTGCCGGCGGATCGCGGGCGATCGGTGGCGACCAGTGCCGGGCTGGATGCGCTGATGGCGGGGCCATTGTTCCTGCTGCCCGCCGGCTATGCCAACACCAGCATCCGTGTCGGCGCCTCGACCAGCGACTTCACCAGCGACTCGTTTCGGCGCGGGGTGGCGAGCAGCGCCGACATCGGGCGCGACGTGGCGAATGCGCAGATCAACCTCGACCTGCCGATCGCCAACAGGGCACAAGGCGTGTTGAGCGCGCTGGGCCGGCTGTCGATCAACGGCAATCTGGCGGTCGATCAATTGTCCGACTTCGGCACGTTGTGGACGATCGGCTATGGCGCGAACTGGACACCGGTCGAGGGCGTTCGGCTGCTCGCCTCGGTCACCGATCAGGATGAGGCGCCGTCCGCGCAGCAGCTCGGCAACCCCAGCGTCACCACCCCGGGCGTGCGGGTGTTCGATTACGTGCGCGGCACGACCGCCACCGTCACCACCATCACCGGCGGCAATCCGAACCTGATCGCGGACAATCGCCACGCATTGAAGCTGGGGCTGGATATCAAGCCGTGGAGCACGCGGCAGCTCAACTTCCGTGCCGACTATACGCGACAGAGCACCGACGATCCGATCGCCGCCTTCCCCAGCGCCACCGCCGCGATCGAGGCCGCCTTCCCGGACCGCTTCACGCGCGATGCGGGCGGCAACCTGCTGCGCATCGACTCGCGCCCGATCAACTTCGCGCGCAGCGAGACGTCGCAGCTGCGCTACGGCGTCAACCTGTCGTTCCGGATCAAGTCCGAACTCCAGAAGAAGATCGAGGCCTATCGCGCCGGCGAGGGACCGAACCCGTTCGAGGGACTGCGCCCGCCCGGTGGCGAACGGCGTCCCGACGGGCCGACCGCGGATCGTACCCGCCCTGACGGCAGCGCGATGAACGGCGGTCGCCCTGACGCCGGTGGCGGCTCGCCACGCGGCGGCGCGCCGGGCGGTGGCTTTCGCGGGCGTGGCGGCGGCGGTCAGGCCGGTGGGCGCGTGCAATTCGCCCTGTACCACACCTGGCACCTCACCGAGCGGGTCACGGTCGCCGACGGCGGCCCGGTGCTGGACCTGCTGAACGGCGATGCGATTGGCGCGGCGGGTGGTCAGCCGCGGCACGAGCTGGAGGGACAGGCCGGCTACGTCAACAACGGGCTCGGCGCGCGGCTGTCGGTGAATTACCAGAGCGGCACGCGGGTCAACGGCGGGACGGCGGCAGCACCCGAGACGCTGGACTTCGGCGGGCTGGCGACCGCGAACCTGCGGCTGTTCGCCGATCTGGGCGGCAACATCGACTGGGTGCGCGCGCATCCGTGGATGCGCGGCGCGCGCGTCAGCATCCAGCTCGACAATCTGTTCAACACACGCCGCGACGTGCGCGACCAGAGCGGCGCGGTGCCGATCGGCTTCCAGCCAGGCTATCTCGACCCAGTCGGGCGGACGATCCGCGTGTCGGTGCGCAAGCTATTCTTCTGACGCGTCACAGCCCGATACGCGACGCCAGCCAGCGCGCGGCGGCCTCGGGCGATTGCTTGTCGCGGTCACGGTCGACCCGGTAATTGGCTTCGCGCATCGCGGTCACCGGGATGCGCCCGATCAGGGGGCGCAGCGCGGCGGCGAAGCGCGCATCGTCGCGATGCGCGGGGGACACCAGCAGGATCGCATCATAGCCCGGGATCGCATGACGCGGATCGGTCAGCACCGTCAGCCGGTCGGCGGCGATCCGCCCGTCCGAGGAAAAGGCGCTGATGACGTCGGCGCGCCCGCTGTCCAGCGCGCGGTACATGAAGGTCGGGCTATACGGCGTCGCGGCGGCGAAGCGCAGCGGATAGGCGCGGCGGATCGCCTGCCATTCGGGGCGATCGAGGAACTCCAGGTCGGCGCCGAAGCGCAGCCGCGGCGCGACCCGGACCAGATCGTCGAGCGTCGCGATCCCCTGCCCCGCCGCATCGCGTCCGCGCATCGCGAAGGCATACGCGTTTTCGAATCCCAACGGTCCCAGCAGCGTCACGCCGCGCGAGGTTCGCGTCCAGTCGCCGATCGCGCGAAGCTGCTCGGCACGCGGCGGCGTGTCGCTGCGATGCATCGCGGCGGTCCACAAGGTACCGGCATATTCGACGTAGACGTCGATATCCCCGCCCGCGACCGCGCCGAACGCCACCGCCGAACCCAGCCCGTCGCGGTAGCTCACCGCATAGCCCGCGCGCTCGAGCTGCGCGCCGATCAGCCGGGCGAGGATATATTGCTCGGAAAAGTTCTTCGCGCCGATCACGATCCGGCGTTCGGACACGTGCCACAGCGGCAAGCTCGACGCCGCGACCGCCAGCCCAAGCATGGCGAGCGCCAGCCACACCCGCCGCCACCGCCGCGCGCGCGCCGCACGCTCCGCCATGCCCAGCAACAGGTCGACTCCCAGCGCCAGCCCCGCCGCGCCCACGCATCCGGCGATCACCAGCGTCCATGCCTGCGTCTGCAATCCGGCGAAGATCAGGTCGCCCAGGCTCGGCTGCCCCACCGTGGTCGACAACGTCGCCGCGCCGATCGTCCACACCGCCGCGGTCCGCACGCCGGCCATCGCGATCGGCAGTACCAGCGGCAGCTCGACGATGCGCAGCTTCTGCGCCCCCGTCATGCCGATGCCGTCCGCCGCCTCCAGCACCGCCGGGTCCAGCCCGCGCAATCCGGTGACGATATTGCGCACGATCGGCAGCAGCGCATAGAGCGTCAGCGCCAGCAGCGCGGGCAGGAAGCCCAGCGCAGGCACGCCATGCCCCACCCACAGCAGCGCCGGATAGAAGAGCGCGAGCAATGCGAGGCTGGGGATCGTCTGCACCAGGCTGGCGGCGCCCAGCACCACCGCCGCCAGGCGCGGGGCACGCGCGGCGCGTATCGCCAGCGGCACGCCGATCGCCAGCGCGAGCGCCAGCGCCGCCATCGCCAGCAGCAGATGCTGCGCGGCGAGCGCCGGCACCCGGGCGAAGGCGTCGCTCATGGCGCCAACGCCGCGAGCCGCGCCGCCTGCGCGCGCGGCACCGCGACCAGCGCCTGCGCCGCCTCACCGCCCGCCCCCGCCAGCAGCGCGGCGGGCGCCTCGTCCGCCACGACCCGCCCGCCGGCCATCACCACCACCCGCGTCGCGAGCAGCAGCGCCTCGGCCATGTCGTGCGTCACCATGATCGTGGTGAGTGCCAGTTGATCGTGGAGCCGCCGCACCGCACCGGCGAGCGACTCGCGGGTTACGGGATCCAGCGCGCCGAACGGCTCATCCATCAGCAGCAATCCGGGGCGCGTCACCAGTGCACGTGCCACCCCGACGCGCTGGCGCTGTCCGCCCGACAATTCGGCGGGCATCCGCGTCGCGACGCCGCGCGGCAGCTCGACCAGGTCGAGCATCGCCTCCACCCGTGCCGCGTCGGGCGCGCGCGCGATCCGCAGCGGCAGCGCAATATTCTCCGCAACGCTCAGGTGCGGAAACAGCCCGACGTCCTGAAAGACATAGCCGATCCGCCGCCGCAGCGCCGGGGCGGGCTGCGCGGCGACATCCCGCCCATCGAGCAGCACGCGGCCGGCGTCGGGCACGACCAGCCGGTTGATGGTCTTCAGCAGCGTCGACTTGCCCGATCCCGACGCGCCCACCAGCGCGACGAAGCTGCCCGCCGCGATCTCCAGCGACACGTCGGCGATCGCGGCGGCATCGCCATAGCGTTTGGCCACCGCCTCGAAGATCACCGCCGGTCCGGACGAAAAAGCTGGCATCGCCAACGGTGATGCGGGAAGCGTGCGCGGGTCACAAGCGATAAGGCGGGAGATAGGCATGAAGGCGATGCTGGTCACGGGCGGCGGCTCGGGCATCGGGCGCGCGGTGGCGCAGGTGTTCAGCGCGCGCGGCTGGCGCGTCGGGCTGGCGGATATCGATGCGCAGGGGCTGAAGGACAGCGCCGCGCTGCTACCGGCCGATCGCACCACCACGCACGTCATGGACGTCCGCGATCCCTCGGAATGGGAGGAGGTGCTCGCCGATTTCGCGCAGGCCAGCGGCGGGCGGCTCGACGTGCTGTTCAACAACGCAGGGATCGCGGCGGGTGGCCCGTTCGGCGAGATCGGGCTCGACGCGATCGACCGCGTGATCGACGTCAATTTCCGTGGGCTGACCTATGGCGCGCGGATGGCCTATCCGTATCTGAAGGCGACGCCGGGCGCCTGCCTGCTCAACACCGCCTCGGCCTCGGCGATCTACGGCTCGGCGGGGCTGGCGATCTACTCGGCGACGAAGTTCGCGGTGCGCGGGCTGACCGAGGCGCTGGATGGCGAATGGGCAGCGGAGGGAATCCGGGTCCGCTCGCTGATGCCCAGCTTCATCGACACGAACCTGCTGTCGGCGGGCATCCCGGGCACGAACTATACCGCGCGCGATCTGGTGGTGCGGCGCAAGCTGGAGTTCACCCCGGTCGAGGCGGTCGCGGAAAAGGCGTGGGCGGCGGTCCACGGCGACCGCGTCCACACGGTGGTGGGCAAGACCGCGGAGCGCATGGCGTTCGCGGCGCGCTGGATGCCGGGCCGTCTTCGCGCGATGATGCGCGCGCGCTGACGCTCGTTACCCGTCATTGCGAGCAAAGCGAAGCAATCCGGGGCGCCCTGATGGGACACCGGACCGCTGCACCAGGCTCGCAATGACGTTCCGCCGGAAGGCGCCGCGCGCCCGCTGGCTACGACAATCCGGTCAGACCCGCATCGGCATCAGAACGTAGAGCGCCGGGCTCTTGTCGTTCTCGCGGATCAGCGTCGGCGCGGCGGCGTCGGCCAGATGGACCTCCACCTGATCGGTGCCGATTTGCCCCAGAATATCCATCAGATAGCGGCTGTTGAAGCCGATCTCGAACGGCGCGGCGGCATAATCGCCCGGCACTTCCTCGGCGGCGGTACCGTTCTCGGGGCTGGTGACCGACAGCGTGATCTTGTCACGGTCCAGCGCCATCTTCACAGCGCGCGTCTTCTCGGTCGCGATGGTCGAGACGCGATCGACCCCCTCCATGAAGCTCTTGGGATCGAGCTTCAGGATCTTGTCGTTCGCGGTCGGGATCACGCGGCTGTAATCCGGGAACGTGCCGTCGATCAGCTTCGAGGTCAGGATCGCCTGCCCCAAGTCGAAGCGGATCTTGGTGCCCGACAGCGACACGCCGACCGACCCGTCGACCTCGTCGAGCAGCTTGCGCAGCTCCGCGATGCACTTCCGGGGCACGATCACGTCGGGCATTCCGCTCGCGCCCTCGGGCTGCTCCACCGTCACGCGCGCCAGACGGTGACCGTCGGTGGCCGCGGCCTTCAGCACGCCCTCGGCCACGTGCAGGAAGATGCCGTTCAGATAGTAGCGCGTCTCCTCGGTGGAGATCGCGAAGCGCGTCTTGTCGATGATCTGCTTCAGCGTCTCGGCGGGCAGTTCGAACTGCGTCGGCAACTCGCCCTCGGCGATCACCGGGAAATCGTCACGCGGCAGCGTGCCCAGCGAGAAGCGTGCGCGCCCCGCGACGATCGTCATCCGCCCCTCGGCGGCGGTCAGCGACACCTGCGCCCCCTCGGGCAGCTTGCGCGCAATATCGAACAGCGTGTGCGCCGACACGGTGGTCGCGCCCGGCTGGTCCACCGCCGCCGCGACGCTTTCATTGATCTGCAGGTCCAGGTCGGTCGCCATCAGGCGGAGCTGCCCCTCGGCGGTCGCCTCCAGCAGCACGTTCGACAGGATCGGGATGGTGTTGCGCCGCTCCACCACCGACTGGACATGGCTCAGCCCCTTCAGCAGCGTCGCGCGTTCGATCGTCGCCTTCATCGTCACTTCCCCCGGCCCGCAGGTCACTCACCAGGGGCAATTGGCCGATTCTTCCTAGCCAAAAAGAAAGGGCGGGAGCAAGCGCCCCCGCCCCATCGAATCCGCGACGGCGGTAAATCAGAAGCGGATGCCCAACCCCGCCATCAACTGGTGGCGATCGAGATCGATGTCATAGCCGTCCAGATCGCCGTAGTGCGAATAGCGATATTCGGCGGTGACGAACGACGTCGGCGTCAGCTTGTATTCAAGCCCCGCACCCAGGCGGAAACCGCCCAGATTGGTCTTGTCGATCAGCTCGTTGTCCGACGTGGTGGTCGCCTGATAGCGGCTCTCGACACGCGCGTTGGTATAGCCGCCCTTGCCGTAGATCATCGCCTGCGGCGAGATGACGTAGCCGAGCCGCCCGCCGACGTAGAAGTCGCGCCCGGCCTCCACCGACAGCCGGTCGCCCGCGGTCACCGCATTGTAGCTGCGCACCTTCGTCGTCGCATCGGTCAGTTCGCCGTCGATGCCATAGACGATGTTGCCGCGCTGGAAATCATAGCCGATGCGCCCGCCATAGCCCAGGCCTTCGCGGCCCTCCGAATTGCCGTCGCCGCCGTCCTGCACGTTGTCGTACCCGGCCAGCACCTCGACGCGGCCACCCTCGAACGAGCCGTTCGCCGGGCCGTCCTGCGCCATCGCCGGGGTCGCCACGGCCACCGCCAGAACTGCCATCGCAAGCTTACGCATGTCTCACTCCATCTCACGCACCCCGAACGTTGGGGCGTGCGGGGACAAATACGCGGCGCGGCGGTCGTTGCATGAACCTGACATAAACAGGAAAATCCGTTGCGCTTCGGCCACACTGATATCGGTTGCCTTCGTGGGTGGCGGCGGCAACAGCGCTAGGGATGATGATTGCATTTGCCTTGCTGTCCGCAGCCGCGCCAGTGCGCGAGCCGCTCGGCATGTGGCAGCGGTGGGTGGCGCTGCGTGAGACACCGGGGCCACGCTGCGTCGCAATTGCCCAGCCGCTGCGGCGCGACGGCAGTACCGACCGGCGCGGCGGCTACGCGCTGGTCGCGGTGCGACAGGGCATGGCGCGGGCGCCGGCGATCGTCTTCCGCTTGACGCGGACGCGGGGCAGCGGGGCGCCCGTGACGCTGGTCATCGGGGAGCGGCGCTTCGCGCTGACGGGTGACGACCGGGTCGCGCGGGCCGGGGATGCCGCGACCGATCGCGCGATCGTCGGCGCGATGCGCGGCGCGGCGGCGATGACGCTGACCACGCTGGACGCGCGCGGACGGTCGATCGGCGACACCTATCCGCTTGCCGGTGCGGCCACCGCGATCGACGCGGCGCAGTTGGGATGCGCCGGGCGGTAACGCTGGAAAAATGCGGCGCGTTCGCCTATGTGCGCGCGATGCTCACAGCCTCGGCCGCCCCCATGCCCATCCCCGGGCACATCGATCCCGTGACCGTGCCGCGCGCCAGTGCGCCGCGCACCGATGGGCGCATCGACCTGATCGGGCTGCCGCGCGAGGAACTGCGACAGGTGCTGGCGGAGGCGGGGCTGGACGCGCGTCAGGCGAAATTGCGCGCCAAGCAGATCTGGCACTGGATCTACAATCGCGGCGCAACCGAATTCTCGGTGATGACCGACATCGCCAAGGCGCAGCACCCGTGGCTGGCGGAGCGTTTCGTGATCGGGCGCCCGCAGGTGGTGGAGGCGCAGGTGTCGACCGACGGCACGCGCAAGTGGCTGCTGCGGAGCGAGGACGGCCAGGATTACGAGGCGGTGTTCATTCCCGACGCCGATCGCGGCACGCTGTGTGTCTCCAGCCAGGTCGGCTGCACGCTCAACTGCCGCTTCTGCCACACCGGCACGATGCGGCTGGTGCGCAACCTGACCGCGGGCGAGATCGTCGGGCAGGTGATGCTGGCGCGCGACGCGCTCGGCGAATGGCCCAGCCAGCCCGAGGGGCGGATGCTGACCAACATCGTAATGATGGGGATGGGCGAGCCGCTGTATAACTTCGACGCGGTGCGCGACGCGCTGAAGCTGGTGATGGACGGCGACGGGCTGGCGCTCAGCAAGCGGCGGATCACGCTGTCGACCAGCGGCGTCGTGCCGATGATGGCACGCGCGGGCGAGGAGATCGGCGTCAATCTGGCGGTGTCGCTCCATGCGGTGACCAAGGACGTGCGTGACGAGATCGTGCCGCTGAATCGCAAATACGGCATCGAGGAATTGTTGCAGGCCTGCGCGGACTATCCCGGCGCCAACAACGCCCGCCGGATCACGTTCGAATACGTGATGCTGAAGGACAAGAACGATTCGGATGCCGAGGCGCACGAGCTGGTCCGGCTGCTCAAGCACTACAAGCTGCCCGCCAAGGTCAATCTGATCCCCTTCAATCCGTGGCCGGGCGCCGATTACGAGACCTCGACGCCTGAACGCGTGCGGCGGTTCAGCGAGATCATCTTCGAGGGCGGCATCTCCGCCCCGGTCCGCACCCCGCGCGGGCGCGACATCGACGCGGCGTGCGGGCAGTTGAAGACGGCGGCGGAGAAGAAGAGCCGCGCCGAACTCGACCGGCTGGCGGCGGAGAAGCAGGCCGCGCTTGGTTGATGCCACCGGCGTGGCGCTCGCCGCCGGTGCGGGGGTCGTCGGCGGCATGATGAACGCGCTGGCGGGGGGCGGCACCTTCGCCACCATGCCCGCCTTGCTCGCGCTGGGCACGCCCGCCAACATCGCCAATGCCACCTCCAACCTGGGGCTGATGCCCGGCGCCGCGGCCAGCGCCTGGAGCTTTCGCCGCGAGTTGCAGCCGGTCGGCGGCGTATCGGTGCGCGTGCTGGCCGCGATCACCTTCATCGCCGGTTTGCTGGGCAGCGTGTTGCTGGTTGTCACCCCCGGAGCGGCGTTCGACCTGATCGTGCCGTGGCTGCTGCTGATCGCCTTCGTCGCGATCGTCTTCGGGGCGCATGCGGCGGACTGGCTCGCGGCACGTGTCTCGATCGGCCCGCGCACCCTGATGATCGTGCAGGCGGTGCTGGGCACCTATGGCGGCTATTTCGGCGGCGGGGTGGGGATCATGACCACCGCCACCTACGGCCTGCTGGCGGGCACCTCCCCGCGCGCGATGTTCGCACCCCGCACGCTGATGCTCGCTACCGCCAATTTCGCCGCCGCGATCGTGTTCATCGCCTGCGGCATGGTGCGCTGGGACGCGTGCCTGCCGATGCTGGCGGGCGGCATCCTCGGCGGCTGGCTGGGTGCGATCGTCGGCAAGCGACTGCCCGCGATCGTCGTGCGCTGGTGGACGATCCTGGTGACGGGCGCGACGACCGCGGTGTTCTTCGCCCGCGCCTATGGCTGAGCGCCGCTCGCAAAGACGAATCAGCCCGGCCGCCGCATCGCGAACTTCCCGCCGACTTCGAAATAATCCGCCGGCCCGCCGCCACGCAGGATCGGGCGCGCGCGTTCGGTTCGGTAAACGCCGTCTTCCAGCATCGCGCGATCGATATGGATCGCGACCGCCTCGCCCATCACCAGCCAGCCCGGCAGGTCCGCTCCGTTCCGGTCGCGCAGTTGCACGATCTGCGTCACCTCGCACTCGAACTGCACCGGGCTGAGCGCCACGCGCGGCGGCGCGACGCGCGCTGACGGCAGCGTTTCCAGCCCGGCGCGGACGAACTCGTCCTCGTCGGTCGCCGCCGACGTCTCGTTCATCGCCACGGCGAGGTCGCGAGTCGCCAGGTTCCAGACGAACGCGCCACCCGCCCGCGCATTGGCCAGCGAGTCCTTCTCGCCCAGCGAGCAGAAGCCGACGATCGGCGGTCGATAGGAGAACAGGTTGAAGAAGCTGTACGGGGCAAGGTTGCGGCGCCCCTGCGCCGACACCGTGGACACCCAGCCGATCGGGCGCGGGGCGACGATCGCGTTGAGCGGATCGTGGGCGAGGCCATGCCCGTGCGCGGGCTCGTAGAAATGCCATTCGGTCATGCGCTTCGCTCTGCTAGGATCGCCGCATGGCTGCAACCGTGATCCATCGTCATCGCCTCGCCACCCGCCTGTGGCATTGGGTGAATGCCGTGGCGATCGTCATCCTGATCGGCTCCGGGCTGGGGATCAGCAACGCGCACCCGCGCCTGTATTGGGGCCGCTATGGCGCGAACTTCGACCATGCCTGGGCGCAGCTCCCGCGCTTCCCGGCGTGGTTGACGATCCCGGCGAACTACAATCTGGCGATCTCGCGCCGCTGGCATCTGTTCTTCGCGCTGGTGCTCGCCTTCTCGCTGCTGGCGTTCATGATCGTCAGCCTGCTCAACCGGCATTTCCAGCGCGATCTTCGCGTGCGGCGAGGCGACGTTAGCGCCACGCATCTCGCCGCCGACGTGCGCGCGCATCTCGCCTTCCGCTTCCATGATCCCGAGGCGCCGGGCGAGTATAACGCACTGCAGAAGCTGAGCTATGTCGCGGTCATCTTCGTCGCATTGCCGCTGGTGATCTTCACCGGGCTGGCGTTGTCGCCGGGGATGGATGCGGCCTGGCCGTGGCTGCTCGACGTGTTCGGGGGGCGGCAATCAGCCCGCTCGCTGCACTTCATCGCCATGATCGTGATCGCCGGGTTCACCGTCGTGCATCTCGTGCTGGTGATCCTGGCCGGGTGGCGGAACGAGGTGCGATCGATGCTGACCGGACGCTGGCGGGTGCCGGAATGATGCGGCGGCGTACCATGCTCACGGGGGGCGCCGGGCTGGTGCTCGCCGGCTGCGACCGCGTGATCCAGCAGCCGACGGTCCGCACGATCCTGTTCAAGGGTGAGGACATGCACCGCGGGCTCCAGCGCGCGCTGTCGAACCGCGACGCGCTCGCGCCGGAATTTCGGCCCGACCAGATGTCGCCGCGCTTTCGTACCAACGGCACGCGCGATCCGGGGACTGCCGACTATGCCGCCTTGCGCGCGGGGCGATTCGCCGATTGGCGCCTCACGGTCGATGGGCTGGTCGCACGACCGCTATCGCTATCGCTCGCCGATCTCGGTCGCTTCCCGCAGCGGGCGCAGATCACCCGCCACGATTGCGTGGAGGGGTGGAGCGCGATCGGCAAGTGGCAGGGGCCGCGGCTCGGCGACGTGCTCAAGGCGGCGGGGCTGCGCGATACGGCGCGTTATATCGTGTTCCGCTGCGCCGACCTGTACGGCGGCGCCCCCTATTACGAATCGATCGACCTGATCGACGCCTTCCACCCGCAGACGATCCTCGCCTGGGCGATGAACGATCGCTTCCTCGACGTCGGACATGGTGCGCCGCTGCGGCTGCGGGTCGAGCGGCAATTGGGCTACAAGCACGCCAAATATCTGATGCGCGTGACCGCCGTCGACAGCCTCGCCGGCATCGGCAAGGGGCGCGGCGGCTATTGGGAGGACAACGTCGACTACGATTGGTGGGCGGGTATTTAGGAAGGTCTGTTCGCGCGAATGCGCAGCGCGGGATACCGCGCCGCAGCCGTCCGGATCATCTCGAAGCTCGTCTATCGCGCGCTACGGCCATCCCAACCGGGACATCTCTGCGCCGCCGCGCGACTCAATCGTCCGTCTTGCCGACCCACCGCCGCCGCAGCGCGATCACGTAGACGATGCCGGCCACCCCCGCGAACAGGAACCATTGTACCGCATAGGCCAGATGGTTGTTCGGGATCGCCTCGATCGACGGCGCCGCATTGGCGGCCAGCCCGGGCGCGGGCGTGTCGGTCACCAGCATCAATGCGCGCACCGCGTTCGGCTGCGTCACGGTCGCGATCAGCGGGCGGCTATCGGGCGCATGCGCGATCCAGCCGCGCACCGCGCCGCCGCCCCATGTCACCTTGCCCACGGGATCGCGCGTCGTACCGATCTGGACGCGCAGCCCCGGCCCTTCCGCGCCCGTCCGGCAGGAGGCGATCACCCGGTAACCGGCGGCGCCGGCACCCGCGCGGGTGATCGACACCGGCTCCAGACAGAAGGCGCTGGAGCGGCGGAACAACAGCGTCTCATCCGCGATCCGCGGAAAGGCGATCGGCGGCAGCGCGGGATTGGCGGCGAGTTGCGCGAGGAACGCCTCCTTTTGCGGGCGGCGCTCCAGCAATTGCCAGAGGCCCAGCGCGATCATCGCCGCGATCGCCAGCGCGACCACGATCGTCGGCACCACCGGTACGCGCCTCACGAAACGATCCGCCCCTCGCGCGCGGCGTTGCGGAACTCCGCGGCCAGCAGCCAGCCCTTGGCTATCCGCAACGACCAGATCACCCCGACGGTGGTCAGCGGCCCCCACAGCAGCGCGTGCAGCCACCATGGCGGCGACAGCGACAGCTCGACGACGATCGCCAGCGCGACGATGATCGCGCCCCATGCCAGCACCAGCAGCGCGGCGGGCCCGTCGCCGACGTTGAAGCCGGCGATGTCGAGCCCGCACGACGGACAGCGATCGGTGAAACGAAGAACGCCCGCGAACAAGGCGCGGGCGCCGCAGCGCGGGCACAGCCCTTTCACGCCACAATCGATCGGGCGGGGCGATGCCCCCGCCGCCGCCCGATCCGTCATGGTCAACCGCCGTGGACCGGCGCGCCCCAGCCACCCCAGACATACACGGTGACGAACAGGAACAGCCACACCACGTCGACGAAGTGCCAGTACCAGGCCGCCGCCTCGAAGCCGAAATGCTGCTTGGGCGTGAACTCGCCCTGATAGGCGCGGATCAGGCAGACGATCAGGAAGATCGTACCGACGATCACGTGGAAACCGTGGAACCCGGTCGCCATGAAGAACGCCGCACCATAGTTGATGCCCTTGAACGGGAAGGGCGCGTGCATGTACTCATAGGCCTGGATGCTGCTGAACAGCACGCCCAGGGCCACGGTCAGCCACAGCCCCTTGAGCACGCCGTCGCGGTCGCCCACGCCCAACGCACCCCACAGGCCGCGCTTCTCGCCGCCGCGCTGGTTGTGGATCAACGCATGGTGCGCCCAGGTGACGGTGGTGCCCGAACACAGCAGGATCAGCGTGTTGAGCAGCGGCAGCTCGAACGCGTTGATCACCTCCAGTCCCTTGGGCGGCCATTGCGCGGCGATCGCGGCAGCGCCCTCGGCGGCACGCTCCACCTGCCCGTCGACCACCTGCATCGCGGTGGGGAACAGCGAGAAGTCGAAGAACGCCCAGAACCAGCCGACGAAGAACATCACCTCGGAGGCGATGAACAGGATCATGCCGTAGCGGAAATGGAGCTGCACGACGGGCGTATGGTCGCCGGCATGCGCCTCACGGATCACCTGATGCCACCAGCCGTACATGCAGAACAGCACGGAAGCGAAGCCGATCAGGAAGACCCAGCCGCCACCGACCGCGGAATGCATGTACATGATCCCGCCCGACGCCATGATGAGCGCGGCGAACGCGCTGAGCAGCGGCCAGGGGCTGGGTGGCAGGATGTGGTATTCGTGGTTCTTGGCACCCGCCATGCGCGGCTCTCCCCGTATCGCTTATCGTTGCGGTCTTACCCGTTCGTTTTCGCGGAATCCACCGGGTAAAAGGTGTAGCTGAGCGTGATCGTCTGCACGTCGCGCGTATCCGGATCGGTCAGGATCTTGGGGTCGACGTAGAAGATGACCGGCATCCGCTGCGTCTCGCCGGGCTTCAGCGTCTGCTGCGTGAAGCAGAAACACTGGATCTTGGTGAAATACTTGCCCGCGATCGCCGGGGTGACGTTGTAGGTCGCGGTGCCGGTGACCGATTGCGCACCGCGATTCGTCGCGGTGAAGAACGCCATGTCGCGCGCCCCGATCTCCACCGTCTCCTGTTCCTGTTCCGGCACGAAGCGCCACGGCAGCTTCGGGCTGGTGTTGGCGTCGAACGCGATCTCGATCTGGCGGTGAACGCCGCCGGGCGCCGCGATGCCGCGTCCGGTCGTGCCGTTCAGCCCGGTCGCCTGGCAGAACAGGCGATAGAGGGGCACGCTGGCGAAGGCGAGGCCGGTCATGAAACAGATGCCCGCCACCGCCAGCAGCGCGGTGCGCATCGTGCGGGGCGGACGCGCGCTCAATGCGCCATGCCCTGCTTGATCCGCGCGATCGTGATGAAGAACACCAGCACCACGAAGGCGCCCAGCAACAGCGCGACGACGATCGCGCGCGCGCGTTGCCGATGGCGGATCAGGTCACGGTCGTCGTCGTTCATGCCACCCACCGATCGGCGACCAGCGCGCCGAAAATCACGAAGAGATACAGGATCGAGAACGCGAACAGCCGTTTCTCGTAGAACATCGGTTTGTCGCCGCGCTTCGCCCCCGCCGCGACCAACGCCGCCAGCACCGCGAACGCGGCGGTCATCGCGGTCGCCACCACGCCATAGATGCTGCCGGCCAGCCCCAGCGGCCACGGCGCGATCGCCACCGCGGCCATCGGAACGGTATACAGCCCGATCTGTCGGCGCGTCACCGCCTCCCCCGCCACCACCGGCAGCATCGGCACGCCGGCATTGGCGTAGTCGGTCTTCACGAACAGCGCGAGCGCCCAGAAATGCGGCGGCGTCCACAGGAAGACCAGCGTGAAGAGCAGGAAGGGCAATAGCGCGACATGGCCCGTCGCCGCCGCCCAGCCGATCAGCGGCGGAAACGCCCCCGCCGCGCCGCCGATCACGATGTTCTGCGGCGTCCGACGCTTCAGCCAGACGGTGTAGATCAGCACGTAGAACAGGATCGACACCGTCAGGATCGCGGCGGCGGCCACGTTGACCGCCAAGCCCATCAGGATCACCGAGAACGCGCTCAACCCGACGCCGAAGTGCAGGGCCGATTCCCGATCCATGCGGCCGGCGGGAAGCGGCCGCTGCGCGGTGCGCTTCATCACCGCGTCGATGTCCGCTTCATACCATTGATTCAGCGCACCCGCCGCGCCCGCGCCCAACGCGATGCATAATATTGCGGTGAATCCCAGCACCGGATCGATCGCGACCGGCGCCGCGAGCATCCCGCACAGCCCCGTGAAGACCACCAACGTCATCACGCGCGGCTTGGTCAACGCAAGGAAATCGCGCCAGTCGGCGGGCGGCAACAGGGGGGCGGCGGGCGTCATGATCGGCGCCGGTCTTACGCCGCGCGCACGCCGGAGGGAAGCCGCGCCAGCCATTCCAGCAGGATGGCGTTCACCTGCGCCGGACGCTCCTGTTGCGTCCAGTGTCCACACCCTTCCAGCATATGCCCCTCGACCAGCGGCACGTGCGGGCGCATGACAGCAAGCGGATCGCCGAACGCGCCGAAACCGAACGACGCCGGATCGCGAGTCCCGCCGATAAACAACGCCGGCTGCTCGATCCGTCGCCCCCGCCATGCCTGCGCCCACACGAAGTCGCGCTCGTGGTTGCGATACCGGTTCAGCGGACCGCGAAATCCGCCGGACTCGAACTCTGCGACCATGTGGTCGAAATCCGGTTCTTCAAGCCACGGTGGAAAGGTATCCGGATCGACCATTCCGTCCAGCAATGTGGCGCCGGCCGGCTTCTCCGGCCACGCCCCCGGCGGGGCATCGCCGCTGATGGCGTAGAACAGTCGCCGCAGATAGCCGCGCACGTCCGCCTCGGCCTCGCGCTCGGCCGGGCCGGGTTCCTGGAACCACTCCTGGTAGAAAAATCGCCCCCGATCGGTGAAGGCGCGTCGGAAAATCTCGGTGAACGGTCGGTTGGGAACGCCCGTGAACGGCACCGACAACCCCGCGACCGCCCCGACCCGATCGGGACGCGTCAGCGCGCTGTACCAGACGATCGGCGCGCCCCAGTCATGGCCGACGAGCACCACCGGCGCGTCCGGTTGCAGCGCATCCGCGACCGCGATCACATCGCCAACGGTCTCCGCCATCGCATAGGCGTCGATCGCCTCGGGTTTGTCGGAGCCACCATAGCCGCGCACGTCCATCGCGGCGACGGTGTGGCCGGCGGCGACCAACGGTCCGAACTGATGCCGCCAGCTATACCAGCCCTCGGGAAAGCCATGCACCATCAGGACGAGCGGACGTTGCATCTGCCCTTCAACCGGCGCCTCCACCATCGCGCGCAGCCGCGCGGCCCCCGTGTCGATCAGGCGAGTGTCGGGCACGGGCCGCTCCTGCGATAATGATAGCCGTAGAGATCCACGGTGAAGCCAAGCCGGGCGTAGAGCGCCCGTGCCGGGGTATTCGCTTCCTCGACCTGCAAAGCGATTGCCTCGGCTCCCTGCGCCTCCGCCCAGTCGATCAGCGCGGCGACGATCGCGGCGCCATGACCGTGCCGCCGCGCGCCAGGCTCGGTGGCGATCGCTTCGAGGATCGCGACGCCATGGTGCATGCAGACATAGCCGATCGCTATCGTCCGGCCCTCCAATACCCGACTCGCATAGGCGGCGGGATGGACAAGGCGGGCGGCGACATCGCGCGGCTCCTCGATACCGGGAGACAGGCGGCGGCGCGCGGCAAGCCACATGGCATCAGGGGCTTCACCGATAGTCACATCGCCCGCGACTCGATTGCAAAAGCGCGTGTCTCGCAACAGGGTTCGCGAATGGCCTTCGGAAGCGATAAAGCCGCGCGTGTCGAGCACCCCGCTCGCTACTGGCGCGAGATCGGTCAGGCGCAGGATCGTCGGCTGCGCATCAGGGGCGTAGCGCGCCGCGATCGCTGCCAGTGTATCGTGATCGAGCGCGGCATCGGCCGCGATCGCACTGGCGGCATTGCTACGGCGGCTGCCGCCGCCCGAGCGCGCGACGCTCCATCCTCCGATTCGTTCGACGACCCGCGGCGGGTAGGCGGCGGCGCAGGCGCGCTCCACGCGCCACGCCAGCGTACTGGCCGTCATGCGTGCTCCCCTAAAATATCGACGGCGGGGAAGCTGTCGCCGCCCCGCCGCCGGTTGTCGTCCGCGATCGTCAATCGATCTTCGGCAGTGTCTCGAACTGGTGGAAGGGCGGCGGGCTCGATAGCGTCCACTCCAACGTCGTGGCGCCTTCGCCCCATGGATTGTCGGGGGCCTTCTTGCCTGCGATCAGCGACCAGATGACGTTCACGAAGAAGATCGCCATGCCCGCCGCCATGATCATGTAGCCGACCGTGGCGAGATTGTTCCAATGTGCGAAGGCGTCCGGATAGTCCGGATAACGACGCGGCATACCCTGCAGGCCCAGGAAGTGCATCGGGAAGAACAGCAGGTTCACGCCGACGAAGAAGACCCAGAAGTGCAACTGGCCGAGCAGCTCCGAATACATCTTCCCCGACATCTTGGGGAACCAATAGTAGAAGCCCGCGAACAGCGAGAACACCGCGCCCAGCGACAGGACGTAGTGGAAGTGCGCCACCACGTAATAGGTGTCCTGCATGTAATCGTCGACACCGCCGTTGGCGAGTACGACGCCCGTCACGCCGCCGACGGTGAACATGAAGATGAAGCCGATCGCCCAGACCATCGGGGTCGGGAAACGAAGCGAGCCACCCCACATAGTCGCGATCCACGAGAAGATCTTGATGCCGGTCGGCACCGCGATCACCATCGTGGCGGCGGTGAAGTACATCTTCACGTTCACGCTCATGCCAGTCGTGAACATGTGGTGCGCCCAGACGACGAACCCGACCACGCCGATCGCGACCATCGCATAGGCCATGCCGAGGTAGCCGAAGACGGGCTTGCGGCTGAACGTCGCGACGATGTGGCTGATGATGCCGAAACCCGGCAGGATCATGATGTACACTTCGGGGTGACCGAAGAACCAGAACAGATGCTGGTACAGCACCGGATCGCCCCCACCGGCGGGATCGTAGAAGGTGGTGCCGAAGTTTCGATCGGTCAGCAGCATCGTGATCGCCGCCGCCAGCACCGGTAGCGCCAAGAGCAGCAGGAACGCGGTGACCAGCACCGACCAGGCGAACAGCGGCATCTTGTGCAGCGTCATGCCCGGGGCGCGCATGTTGAAGATCGTGGTGATGAAGTTGATCGCGCCCAGGATCGAGCTGGCGCCCGACAGATGGAGCGACAGGATCGCCATGTCGACCGACGGCCCCGGCTCACCATAAGTGGAAAGCGGCGCATAGACGGTCCAGCCGGTACCCGCGCCGCCGAAGAACGGCGACGCGAGCAGCAGCAGGAACGCCGGCACCAGCAGCCAGAAGCTGATGTTGTTCATGCGCGGGAACGCCATGTCGGGCGCGCCGATCATGATCGGTACGAACCAGTTGCCGAACCCGCCGATCATCGCCGGCATCACCATGAAGAACACCATGATCAGGCCGTGCGCGGTGACCAGCACGTTCCACAGGTGCAGCGCCTGATCGAACGTCTGTTCCTTGCCGCCGTGCAGCATCGTCGCCCATTGCGGCAGATACTGAATACCCGGATGCATCAGTTCGGCGCGCATCAGGCCGGAGATGGCGCCGCCGATGATCCCCGCGACGATCGCGAAGATCAGGTAGAGCGTGCCGATGTCCTTGTGGTTCGTCGACATGAACCAGCGCGCGAAGAACGCGGGCTTGTGGTCGGCATGCGCATCATGATGGTGGTCGTCGTGCGCGACGAACGCGGACGGGTGGAGCGCGGTGTCGGTCATGATTTAGCGTCCGGCTTCGCCGACGCCGCCCGGATTACCGGTGGCGCCCTGCGGGGAAGTGGGGGGAGTATCGGTCCCGTTCTCGATCGGGCCGGTCATGGCGTTTGCCACGGCCGCCTCGTCCATCGCCGATGCCGAATTGTCGGCACCCGGCTGCGGGATCACCGCGTCGGAGGCCTTGCCCGGCGCAGGCATCGTACCGCCCTTGGCCCGGACCCAGGCCGCGAACTGCGCCGGCGTCACCGCCTCGACCGCGATCGGCATGAAGGCGTGGCGCGCGCCGCACAGTTCGCTGCACTGGCCGAAGTACAAGCCGGGCTTGTCGATCGTGAAGCTGGTCTCGTTCAATCGACCGGGGATGGCGTCCAGCTTGATCCAGAACGCCGGCACGGCCCAGCTATGGATCACGTCGTTGGCGGTCGTGATAAGGCGGATCGGCACGCCGACCGGCAGGACGACGCGATTGTCGGTCGCCAGTAGGCGGGGGCCGTCCGCGGCGCTGCGCGCCCGCTCGCCCGGCGCGACCTGATTGCCTTCCTTCAGCATGTTGGCGGTGATCTCGATGCCGCCGTGATCCGGATATTGATAGCTCCAGAACCACTGATTGCCGATGGCCTTGAGCGTCACGGCGCCGGCGGGAGCCGGCTTGAATTGCGCCTGCAACAGCCCGATCGACGGCACCGCGATCGCGACCAGGATCAGCACCGGCGCCAGCGTCCACACCACTTCGAGGATGGTGTTGTGACTGGTGCGCGAGGGTGTCGGATTGGCGCTGGCGCGGAACTTGATCACGACCACCGCCAGCAACACCAGCACCAGGATCGAGATGATCGTGATCAGCGGGAACAGGATCCGGTCGTGAAACCAGTGCGCGCGCAGACCATTCTTGGTCACCTGCGGCTGGATGTGCATGACCCCGTCGAGCGGCTGCCCGACGCCGGGGGCCGAGGTGGTCGCATCAAAGGCCGGCGCACCGTCCATCGCCAGCGTGGGCGACGCGGGCGCGGCATCGGGCTTCTGCAGTGAGCCGCCCGACGTGCCTTGCTTCGAATCGGCGGGCCGCAGCCCGGTCGGCGCCGCGGTCGCCGTCGTGGCGGGAGAGGTGGCGCCTGCGGCCTGCGCCTGGGCACCGCCCGCCGCCGTCACGCCGGCCAAGGCGAGGCTCGCCGCCAGCACCCACTTGTTGAACCCGGTTCTCAGCATCTTGTTATCGTCACCCCTGTCGTGGTGCGCGCGTCCGCGTACCGGGCGTCGTGAGCGCCCCTCCTGATCCTTGCCTATACATTACCGCCGCGCGCCTCAAGGGGGCGCGGGGACGTGCTTTTCTGCATCAAGGCGCGTTGCGCGCGCGCGGTGGCGCTCGTATGGCGCGCGCAGGAGACGTTTCACGCGATGACCGACGACGACGTACTGGCCGAATTCCGCGCCGCCGATGCGCTGCTGGAGGGCCATTTCATCCTCTCTTCGGGGCTGTGCAGCCCACGCTATCTGCAATGCGCGCGTGTGCTGATGAACCCGCGCCGCGCCGCGCGGCTGGCCGAGGCGCTGACCGCACGCCTTCCTGCGGATCTGCGCCAGCGGATCACCGCGGTTGTGGCCCCGGCGATGGGGGGCGTGATCGCGGGTCAGGAGATGGCGCGTGCGCTGGATGTCGATGCGATGTTCGTGGAGCGCCCGACGGGCACGTTCGAGCTGCGACGCGGCTTCCGCCTCGATGCCGGGCAGGAGGTGTTGATGATGGAGGACGTCGTCACCACCGGGCTGTCGAGCCGCGAAGCGATCAAGGCGATCGAGGAAGCCGGTGGCCGTGTCGTCGCGGGTGCGGCGCTGGTCGATCGCTCGAATGGGTCAGCGGATATCGGCGTGCCATTCTTCCCGCTGATCCGCCTCGAGGTGCCGACCTATCGGCCCGACGATCTCCCGCCCGAGCTCGCGGCGGTTCCGGCGATCAAGCCGGGGAGCCGGGCGGCGGCATGACGACGGTCGGTCCGCTGCGCCTGGGCGTCAACATCGACCATGTCGCGACGGTCCGCAACGCGCGCGGCGGCGCCTTCCCCGATCCGGTGCGCGCCGCATTGCTGGCGGCGAAGGCCGGCGCGGACGGCGTCACCGCGCATCTCCGTGAAGATCGCCGCCACATCACCGATCACGACATCGCGCGCCTGTCCGCCGAACTGTCGATCCCGCTGAACTTCGAAATGGCCCCTACGCCCGAGATGCTGGCGATCGCCCTGCGGCACCGCCCGCATGCCGCGTGTATCGTGCCGGAAAAGCGTGAGGAGCGCACGACCGAGGGCGGGATTGATGCGGCCGGCCAGCATGATCGGCTGGCGCCGATAGTGGCCGAATTGTCGGCGGCGGGCGTGCGCGTGTCGCTGTTCATCGAGCCCGACGCGCGACAGATCGCCGCGGCGGTCGCGCTGGGGGCGCCGGTCGTCGAGTTGCATACCGGCCGCTACGCCGAACTGGACGAGGCGGCGCGGGCGATCGAATTGCGACGGCTGGCGGATGCCGCCGCGCTGGCGGCCAAGAACGGGATCGAGGTTCATGCCGGGCATGGCCTGACCTTCGACAATGTCGCGCCGGTCGCCGCGATCCCGCAGGTGCGCGAGCTGAACATCGGCCATTTCCTGATCGGCGAGGCGATCTTCACCGGCCTGGAGGACAGCGTGCGGCGGATGAAAGCGTTGATGGAGCAGGCCCGGTGAGGATCGCGAGGTGATCATCGGGCTCGGTTCCGACCTTTGCAACATCGAGCGGATCGCGCAGTCGCTGGAGCGCTTCGGCGACCGCTTCGAGACGCGGGTCTTCACCGACGTCGAACGTGCCAAGGCCGCGAAACGCCCGTTCACCAAAGCCGGGACGCTGGCGAAGCGCTTCGCCGCGAAGGAGGCCTTCTCCAAGGCGGTGGGGACCGGTTTCAAGGCGGGCGTGTTCATGAAGGACATCGGCGTCGTCAACGCCGCCTCCGGCGCCCCCACGCTGGCGCTGACCGGCGGGGCGAAGGCGCGGCTCGATGCGATGGTTCCGGCGGGACACACCGCGCGCATCCACTTGACGCTGACCGACGATCATCCCTGGGCGCAGGCGTTCGTCATCATCGAGGCCATTGCCCACCGACATGCAGGAGCCGAGTGACCGCGTGGCAGAGGAAATCGCATTGACCGGCGATCGCACGCCCCCCACCACCGCCGCCGAGGCGCCGTCGTCGCGCATGGGCTTCGACTGGTGGGGCGAGATCAAGGGACTGTTCTGGCTGCTGCTGGCGGTATTGGGGTTCCACAGCTTCATCGCCAAGCCATTCTACATCCCCAGCGAGTCGATGCTGCCGGGATTGTTGGTGGGTGACCGGCTGGTCGTGTCGAAATTCGCTTATGGCTGGTCGTTCGTGTCACCGACCATTCCCGATCCGGTCGCGATCTTTCGGGGCGTGGTCCTGCGCCAGCCGGTCGACAGTTGGTCGGTGCAGGTGCCGTTCGTGCATGGTCGCGTCTGGGGCAGCCTGCCCGAGCGGGGCGACGTGGTGATCGTGACGCCGCCGGGGCAATCGAGCGATTATATCAAGCGTGTGATCGGACTGCCGGGCGACACGCTGGCGGTGCGTGGCGGGGTCGTGATCCTGAACGGCAGGCCGGTGGCGCGCGGCCCGCTTCATTATCGCGACCTGCCGGTCGACGCCAACGCCACCTGCGATGCGGATCAATATCCAGGCGCGCGCCGGATGCGCGGCGACGGCGTGATGGTGTGCCACCTGCCGATCGTTACCGAAACGCTGCCCAACGGTCGCCGCTACGATACGGTCGACCTGGAACCCGACAGCCCCGGCGACAATTACGGCCCGGTGACGATCCCGGCGAACCATGTTTTCCTGATGGGGGACAACCGCGATCGCTCCGCGGACAGCCGCTTCGCCCTGGGCGGGTTTGAGCGTGGCCTTGGTGGCCCCGTACCCTACGAGAATATCGGCGGGCGTGCCGAGTTCATAACGTTTTCGGTGAACGGCGACGCGACATGGAACCCGCTGACGTGGCCGGGGGCGTTGCGCGGTGGGCGCGCGGGTACGTCACTGCACCCGGCCCGCGTCCCTTGACCGACAACGCGGAGGTGCGGATCGACGCTGCCGGCGAACGCATCCCTGTTCGCGCCGGTGCCAGTCCGGCGGAGATCCGCGACGATTTCACCCGGCGTGAGGTCCGGCGAGCGGCGGTGTGGCTGGGAATGGCCAGCGTGATCGCCCTGATCGTCCTCCTCGTCCAGCCGCTGCTCATCATCTTTGCCGCGCTGGTTTTCGCCGCGCTGCTCGATGGCGGCGTCCGGCTTCTGGGGCGGGTGCTCCGGATCGGGCGCGGATGGCGGTTGCTCATCGTTTGCCTGCTGACGATCGCCTTCCTGCTCGGCACCTTCTACCTTGCCGGGGTTCAGATCGCCGCCCAGGCGCAGCAATTGCGCTCGACCGTCGAGGTGCAGGCGCTGCGGCTGAGCCACTGGCTGAGTGCGCAGGGGCTGATGCCGGGCGCGGGCGATCTCGGCGGTATCGCGAAGCAGGCGATGTCGTCCTTGGGCCGGGTCACCAGCTGGCTTGGCACCGCGGCGGGGGCGCTGACCAGCGGATTCATGATCGTCGTGCTCGGCCTGTTCATCGCGATCGAGCCGCGTGGATACGAGCGCGGGCTGCAATGGATGGTGCCCGAACGCAACCGGGTGGAATTCGCCGTGACGGTGCGTCGCATGGCGCAAACGCTGCGCCAGCTGCTCGCCGGGCGACTGTTGGGGATGGCGCTGGAAGGCGTGCTGACCTCGATCGCCTTGTGGATCGTCGGCGTGCCGATGGCCTTGATCCTCGGCATCCTGACGGGGCTGCTTGCCTTCATCCCCAACATCGGCGCGTTCATCTCCGGCTCGCTGATGGTCGCGGTCGGCTTTTCGGCGGGCGCGCATACCGGCGTGCTCGCGCTGATCGTGTACGTCGTCGTGCAGACCTTCGACGGCTATGTCGTGATCCCGATGGTCGCGCGTCGGACGGTGGACCTGCCGCCCGCGCTGACACTGGGCGCGCAGATCCTGGCCAGTGCGTTGTTTGGCATCATGGGGCTTGCGCTCGCCGATCCGATGACCGCGATGATCAAGACCGCGATGGAGCGCCGGTCGGAGAACGTCGAGGAAGCACGCGAGGGCACGTCCTCCTAGCCGCCACGACTGGCGCGTCCTGCGTGACGCTGCTACAGCGCGCCACCCGTATGTAAAACGGGCGCAGGATGAACCGATTGGGCGTCGAAGAGCCACCCTCCCCTCTCCCCGCCATGCGCTCGGCCGACACGGACTCCCTGGGGGCGTTGCAGCCGGTCGAGTCTCTGCGGCGGCGCTGGCCGGCGCTGCTGGCGACCGTATTGACGATCGCAATGCTGATCGGCCTGGGGCACGAACTGCTCGGCCACGGGCTTGCCGGGCTACGGCGCGCAGTGCCGACGTCGCCGGGCTTCTACCTGTTCTTCCTCGGGTCGTATTTCGCGCTGCCGCTGTGCGACTTCGTGATCTTCCGCCGTCTATGGGATGTCCCACCTGCCGCCTTTCCCGCGCTGAATCGCAAGCGGATCGCCAACGACATCCTGGTCGGTTACTCGGGCGACGCCTATTTCTACGCCTGGGCGCGCGCCCGGCTGGAGATGGTCACCGCGCCATTCGGGGCGGTGAAGGACGTCACGATCGTCTCCGGCATCACCGGCAACGTTACCGCGCTGCTGCTCGCCGCCATCGCGCTGCCGCTCGGCTATCAATTGATCGCGCCCGACGTGGTCAAGGCAATGATCTGGTCGCTCACCTTCGCCACGGCGTTGTCGCTGGGGTTGATCCTGCTGTCGAAGCGCGTCTTCTCGCTGCCTCGCCGCGACCTGTGGTTCGTCTTCTGGATCGACCTGCTGCGGATCGGCGTGACCTGCGTGACGATCGCGCTGGCCTGGGCCTGGGCGATGCCCAGCGTGTCGGTCGGCATGTGGCTGTTTCTGGTCGCGGGGCGGCAATTGGTGTCGCGATTGCCGTTCCTGCCCAACAAAGACCTGCTTTTCGCCAATTTCGCGATCCTGGTGATCGGGCATGATCGATCATTGTCGGACCTGATGGCGTTCACCGCCGCATCGATCCTGCTGATGCACGGATTGCTGGTGCTGCTATTCGGGGCCGCTTACGTGTGGGAAAGGACGCGCGCATGGCGCAAGGCACGCTGAAGACCATCTGCATCGTCGCGACGGCCGCGGTGCTGGCGACGGTGGCACCCACCGCCACGGCCCAGGTGCTGGGCAGCGACGCGGCGGCCTGCACCAGCGGCCAAGGGCCGGCGATCCTCGCCACCGTGACGGGGCTGAAGGATCGTGAGGGCACGCTGAAGCTGGAACTGTATCCGCCCAACGAAAAGGATTTCCTCGCTGGCGACGATGATCTGGCGCGCGAGGGGAAGTTCTTTCGCCGGGTCACGATCACGCCCCCCGCCAGCGGCGACGCGCCGATCTGCATCCGCGTACCGCGCCCGGGCCGCTACGCGCTGTTTTTCGGTCATGACCGGGACGGCAAGCGCAAGTTCAATTTCTGGAGCGATGGGGCGGGCTTCCCCAGCAATCACAAGATCGGTCGCGCGCGCCCCAAGCTGGTCGATGCGTTGATCGACGTCGGGCCGGGCATCACCCGCACCGTGATCCGCGCGCAATATCTGCGCGGGCTGGGCGGCTTCGGCTTCATGCGCTGAACGGGAGACGGAACCATGCGGATCGTCGACGTCAACGAATTCTACTCGCCCACTGGTGGGGGGGTACGCTCCTACCTGGATCGCAAGATGGCGATCATGTCAGAGCTGGGGCATCAGCAGATCGTCATTGCGCCTGGTCGGGAGGAGCGCGTCGAGGAGCGACCAGGCGGCGCCCGCATCCATTTCGTCAAGTCGCCCGGCATCCCGTTCGATTCGAACTACGGGTTGTTCTGGGACGCGGCACCGATCCACGCGCTGCTTGACCATTACCAGCCGGACGTCGTGGAAAACGTTGCTCCCTGGCGCTCGGCGGCGATCGTGGCGGACTGGAAGGGCAATGCGTTGCGCTCGTGGTTCATGCACAACGACAACCTCGAAACCTATCCCAAGCGCTGGCTCGGGCGCGTGGCATCGGAAGCGACGATCGAGCGCATGTTCGGCTGGTACGACCGGTACATGGCGGGCTGGCTGGAGCGCTTCGACACCGTCGTCACCAACGGCTCGGTGTTGACCGAGCGGCTCCGCGCACGAGGGCTGCGCATCGATGCGACCATGACGCTGGGGATCGAGCGGGAGCATTTCTCCCCCACCTTACGCAGCCCGGCGCTCCGCGCCGCGATGCTGGAGCAATGCGGTCTGCCCGAAGATGCCTATCTGCTGATCGGTGTCGGTCGTCATCATCCGGAAAAGCGCTGGCCGATGGTGATCGACGCCGCGCGGCGTGCGGGCACGCGGCTGCCGGTCGGGCTGGTCCTGCTCGGCCTCGGACCGGACACGCGCACGCTGGAGCGGCATATCGCCGAGAGCCCGCATGTGCGGATGTTCCAGCCAATCTATCATCGCGGGCAGCTGGCCTCGATCATGGCCAGCGCCGACGCCTTCATCCATGGGTGCAGCAACGAGACGTTCGGGCTGGTCGCATCAGAGGCGCTCGCTTCCGGGCTCCCGCTCATCGTGCCCGATCGCGGTGGTGCCGCCGCCGTGGCACAGCCCGCTTTCGCCGAACTCTACCGCCATGGTGATGCTTATGACTGCGCGCGCGCGATCGTTGCGCTGGCATCGCGCGATCAGTCGCTGGTGCGCCGCGCAGCCGGAATCGCGGCGCCGAAGGTGTGGAGCGACCGGGAACATGCGCAGTCGCTGGTCGCGCATTATCAGGCACTGATCGACGCGCGCGGCGCCGTCAGCAGATCGGCATAGGCGGCGGGGTGCCGTTCGCGCATCAGGGTCGCGAACGTACGATCGATGCTACGCAGCAGCGCGGGGCGTGTGACGTCGCCCGGATGCACCGCGATCCGCACCACCGGTAGCGGCTGAAGAGCGCGACGCAGCACCGCTGCCGCTGCCAGCGAACTCAGCGCGCGGGCATCGCTGCGGCTGGCCCAGGTCACGACTGGTCCCTTCGCCAGCGTTGCACCTGCGGGCGCCCAAACGCGCATGTGATCCTCGGCCAAGGCGAAGCCCGCGTCGACCAGCGCGTCACGCGCCGCGTCGGAATAGAGCCACGCCGGCGCGATAAAGCCCGCGACAGCCCGGCCCGTGACCTCTTCGACCAGCATCTTCCCGCGTTGCATCCGCGCCAATGCCTCGCCGTGGTCGAGGCCCAGAAACTCGCCCTCGCCGGCCGTCATCCGCCGCGCCTTGAGCGCCGCCACCCCGCGATGGGTGCTGGTGTCGCGATGGAACCAGCCGTGAACGAACATTTCGATGCCCGCATCGGCCCAGCCGCGTAGCCGTGCAGCAAACGCCGGGGTGATCGGCGCGCCGCCCCAGTGATCGGGAACGACCAGCATCGCGAGCCGCTGCCCGACGTGCGGCGCCAGATGATCGAGAAGCTGGTCGACTTCCCGCTCGAAACGGGGCGAAACGTCGTGGATCGAGGCGAGGAGCCGTTTCATCGCGCTGTCACATGCGCAGCCGGTAGGCTCTGCGCAAGCCTCAGTCGTCGGCGATCGCGCGCGCCAGGAGGTCGCGGATCGCCACAAGCGATCCGGCGGCGGCGTCGGCGGCCGGAGCCACGGAGGCCGCAACGGGCGTCGCATCGCGGGCCAGCAATTGCTGCACGCCCTTGATCGTATAGCCCTCGCGATTGAGCAGCCGGTCGATCCGCTCGACCAGCGCGACATCCTCCGGCCGATAATAGCGGCGGTTGCCCGCGCGCGTGATCGGCCGGAGTTGAGGAAAGCGGCTTTCCCAGTACCGCAGGATGTGCGGCGCCAGGCCGGTCGCCTGCGCGACCTCGCCGATAGTGCGAAACGCGGCGGCGGATTTATTCTCCGACGCCAATGCGCTCAGCCTGCGCCGACGATGCGGTCACGCATCATCTGGCTCGCCCGGAAGGTCAGCACGCGGCGTGGCGCGATCGGCACCTCGACACCGGTCTTGGGGTTGCGCCCGATCCGCTCGCCCTTGTCACGCAGCACGAACGTGCCGAAGCCGGAAATCTTGACGTTCTCGCCATTGGCCAGGGCACCGCACATGCGATCGAGAATCTGCTCGACCAGCCGCGCCGAGTCCGCACGCGACAAACCTACCTGCTTGTGCAGCGACTCCGCCAGATCCGCCCGCGTCAACGTTCCTGCTTGTGCCATGCGCGTTCCTCTACCCCCCGGAAAGGTTTACAATTCGCCTCCCCGTTATCGCGTGGAGCTTGCATTGTCGATCCAAGCCGCCCCCGCCCGGTCACATCCGGATGACGGCGGCTCCCCACGTGAATCCACCCCCCATCGCCTCCAGCACGACGACATGCCCGGGGCGGATACGACCGTCGCGGACCGCCTGATCGAGCGCCAGTGGCACCGAGGCCGCAGACGTGTTGGCGTGCTGATCGACGGTGACCACAACCCTTTCAGATTCAAGGGAAAGCTTCCGCGCAGTGGCATCAAGGATGCGGGCGTTCGCCTGATGCGGCACCACCCAGTCGACCGCCGAAACAGGCAGTCCGGCGGCCCCCAAAGCCTCCTGCATGACGGCCGCAAGATTGACGACGGCGTGGCGAAACACCTCCCGCCCCTTCATCCGCAGCTTGCCGACTGTCCCGGTCGTGGACGGTCCGCCATCAACATAGAGCAACCCATTATGGCGACCATCCGCGTGCAGCCGGGTCGCGAGAATTCCGCGTGCGTTCGGATCGTTGGAATCGACGGCGGATTCGCGTGCCTCCAGCACGATCGCGCCGGCCCCGTCGCCGAACAGGACGCAGGTGGTGCGATCTTCCCAGTCTAGGATGCGGCTGAAGGTTTCCGCGCCGATCACCAGCGCACGCGTATGTGCGCCCGCGCGGATCATGCTGTCGGCGACCTGCACCGCGTAGAGGAACCCCGAGCAGACCGCGGCGACGTCGAACGCCACGCAGTCGTCGATCCCCAGCATCGCCTGCACCTTCGTCGCGGTCGCGGGGAAGGTGTTGTCGGGGGTGGCCGTCGCCAGCACGATCAGGTCGATGTCGCTGGCGGACAATCCCGCCGCCGCGATCGCGGCGGTCGCCGCGTCACGCGCCAGCGTCGCGGTGGTTTCCCCCTCGCCGGCGATGTGCCGGAAGCGGATGCCGGTACGCTCGACGATCCACTCGTCGGTCGTGTCGACCCGCTCCGCCAGCTCGGCGTTGGAGACGCGGCGGGCCGGCAGCGCGGCGCCCGTTCCCGTCAGCACGGCACGGATCATGCAGCCGCCTTCGCTTCGAAATGACGCAAATCTTCGACGATCCGGCGCGTCAGATCGGCGCGCACCATCTTAGCAGCGTTGCCGATCGCGGTCGCCACGCCGCGCTCATTGGCGCTGCCGTGGCTCTTCACGACCAACCCGTTCAGGCCGAGGAAGACCGCACCATTGTGATTGTTGGGATCGAGGTGATCGCGCAACAGCTCGGTGGCGGGACGCGAGATCAGGAAGCCCAGCTTCGACCGCACCGAACTGCGGAACGCGCGCTTGAGCAGGTCGGCGACGAAGCGCGCGGTGCCCTCGGCGGTCTTCAGGGCGATATTGCCTGAAAAGCCGTCGCACACGATCACGTCATGCTGCCCGCGCGAGAGACGATCGCCCTCCACGAAGCCAGCGAATCGCATCGGCAGGTGCGGGGCGGCGCGCAGCATCTGTGCGGCGTCGCGAATTTCTTCGGTGCCCTTCTGATCCTCGCTGCCGATGTTGAGCAGCGCGACGCGCGGCGCGTCCAGTTCCAGCGTGGTGCGCGCATAAGCGGCCCCCATCACGGCAAACTGCACGAGATTACGCGCATCACATTCGGTGTTGGCGCCCAGATCGAGCATCACCACGTCATTGTCGCCCAGCGTGGGCAACAGCGCGGCCAGCGCCGGCCGGTCGATCCCGCGCATCGTGCGCAGCGACAGCTTGGCCATCGCCATCAGCGCACCGGTATTGCCCGCCGACACCGCGGCAGCGGCACGCCCCTGCTTCACGCAATCGATCGCAACGCCCATCGAGGTCGTCTTGGCACGCCGAATCGCCTGGCTGGGCTTCTCGTCGCCCGCGATTACGTCGGGAGCGTGGACGATCTCGGAATGTTGCGCGAGGTTCGGATGGTTCTTCAACCCGTCGCGAATCGCCGCTTCGTCGCCGACCAACAGATAGTTGACGTCGTCGTAGCGGCGGCACGCACGCGCCACCCCGGCCAGCATCACCGCCAGCCCCTCATCACCGCCCATCGCATCGACGGCGATCCGGGACCTGTCGGATATCACTGAACCTCGCTCCCGCACCTACGCCTGCACCCGGTCAGGCTCAGGCGTCGACCGCGATGACCTCGCGACCGTTGTAGTGACCGCACGCGGTGCACAGATTGTGCGGACGCTTCAGCTCGCCGCAGTTCGGGCATTCCTGGAACGCCTCGACCGACAATGCGTCGTGCGCGCGGCGCATGCCACGGCGTGAGGGGGAAGTCTTTCGCTTGGGGACGGCCATCGTGGCACCTTGATCTGTCTAGTATTTCATAAGAGCGACGAACCGGTGCACGGTGCCGCGCGGACGATGCGAGCACCGGCCGCGGCAGACAGCCGGGCATCGGCTCGCATCGCGAAGCCCCGCGCCTATAGCGATTTCGCCGACAGTTGCAAGCAAAGCCCGTCACACGACCTCCAGCCCATCAACGCACGGCGCACGCCGACGTGCCCCCGTCAGGCCGACAAGGCGCGGTCGCTGACGAACATGTTGTGCGCGCGCTCATGCGCGAACGTGCTGGGCTTCCCGTGACCGGGGATGAACGCGGTGTCGTCACCCAGCGGCCACAACTTCGTGACGATCGATTCGATCAACTGCTTGTGGTTGCCCTGCGGCAGATCGGTCCGTCCGACGGAGCCCTGGAACAGCACATCGCCGACCTGCGCGAATCGGGAGGGTGCATGGTGGAAGATCACATGGCCGGCGGTGTGCCCGGGCGTATGATAGACGTTCAGCGTCAGCTCGCCGATCGTCACCGTATCGCCCTCGTCCAGCCACCGGTCAGGCTCGAACACCACGCCATCGATGCCCCACTGCCGCCCATCTTCGTCGAGCCGCGCCAGCCAGAAACGATCGTCTTCATGCGGCCCCTCGATCGGCACGCCCAGCCGCTCGGCAAGCGGCTTGGCCGCGCCGGCATGATCGATGTGCCCGTGGGTCAGCAAAATCTTCTCGACCGTAACCCCGGCCTGTTCGATCGCCGACAGGATCCGAGGCAGGTCGCCGCCAGGATCGACGACCGCCGCCCGGTTCGTGGCCGTACACCAGATCAGCGTGCAATTCTGCTCGATCGCCGTGACGGGGACGATCGCGGCGCGTAACGATGTGGGGGTCATGCGGAAGCTCCTGCGCGAAGGCCGATCGCCCGGCTCCGATACGCGCGCCTTGCTAGCTCCGACCTTTGTCGGAGGCAACGCGGCTTGCGGGGGATGCGGTGCGCAGGCATCAAGGTAACGATGCGTCTCGCCGCCCCCTTCGTCCTGCTCCACGATGCCCGGTCGCCGGCCGAACAGGCGCGGCTGTACACCGCTCCGCGCCGGATCCTGATCGCGAACACCCCGGACGAGGTCGGCGGAGTATTGGCGGCGATCCGCGAGTGGTCCGGCGCGGCAGCGGGGTTCCTGTCCTATGGCGCGGGCGCGGCGTTCGAACCGGCGGCAGGTGGCGGCGCCGCCTCCACCACGCCGCTTGCCTGGTTCGGGCTGTTCGATGGCCACCAGCAGGTGGCGGACGTCAACGCGTTGCTTCCAGATCCCGCCGGGGCATGGACCGGCACGCCCGAACCGGAGCCGTCGCGCGCCGAATATCGCGCGATGTTCGACGCGGCGCAGGCATTGATCCGTGCGGGCGACCTGTACCAGCTGAACCTGACGTTCCGTGCCAAGATGCCGTTCCGGGGCGATCCGCTGGCCCTCTACGCCGGGCTGCGCGCGACCGCGAAGGCCGGATGGAGCGCGCTGATCGCGACGGGCGAGCAAACGCTGCTATCGCTTTCACCCGAATTGTTCTTCACGCGCGATGGAGGCGTGCTGACGAGCCGCCCGATGAAGGGCACCGCCCGTCGGCATGCCGATCCCGCGATCGATCTGGCGGTGGCGCGAACGCTGGCGGGTGATGCCAAGCAGCGCGCCGAGAATCTGATGATCGTCGACCTGATGCGCAACGATTTGTCGCGGGTCGCGGTGCCCGGCAGCGTGGCGGTGCCCGAATTGTTCGCGGTCGAACGGTACCCGACCGTTCATCAGATGACGTCGACCGTCACGGCGACGCTGGCGCCGGACCGGGATGCGGTCGATGTGCTGACCGCCCTGTTTCCCTGCGGATCGATCACCGGCGCGCCCAAGGTGCGCGCGATGCAGGCGATCGCCGCGATCGAGGGCGGCACCCCGCGCGGCGCCTACACGGGGGCGATCGGACGCATCGACGCGGATGGCGACGCGGCGTTCAATGTCGCGATCCGCACGCTGACGATCGACGATGGCGCCGAGCATGCGACGATCGGGATCGGCGGAGGGATCGTCGCCGATTCGCGCGCCGAAGACGAATGGGACGAAGCGCTGGCGAAGGCGGCGTTTCTGACACGCGAGCGGCGGCCGGTTGACCTGCTGGAGACGATGGCCTTCGACCCGGACGAGGGATTGCTGCGGATCGATCGCCATCTCGATCGGCTGCGCACCAGCGCGGCGGCATTGGGCATCACGTTCGACCGGCATGATGCCCGCAATGAGTTGCAGGCCGCCACCTTCCGTCTGCGGGCGCCCGCGCGGGTACGATTGCTGGTGGCCCAAAGCGGCGCCTTGGCGATCGAGGTCGCCGCCGCACCGCCCGCGCCCGACGCGCCGCTGCGTGTCACACTCGTACCGCTTCCGGTGACGGAGCGGGACTGGCGCCTGCGTCATAAGACCAGCGACCGGCGCTTCTATGATGCAGCGCGCGTTGCCGCCGGCGCAGAGGAGGTCATCTTCATCGCACCGGACGGGCGGGTGACCGAAGGCAGCTTCACCAACGTCTTCGTGCGGCGGGGCGTCACCTTGATCACCCCACGCGCCGGCCCGCTGCTGCGCGGCGTGCTGCGCGGCGAACTGCTCGATACCGGGTGGGCGATCGAGGGCGATCTGTTCGCGGATGATCTGCGCGAGGGATTGTTCGTGGGGAATGCGTTGCGCGGACTAATGCCAGCCACGCTCGCGGTTGCACAATGACGCGCGCCGACGCATAGGCACGTGCGCTTCCCATCCAGAAGGCGCCGACCATGCACACCTCCGCCGCGCTCGACCGCATCAATCCGTCCCCCACGCTGGCGATCACCAGCCGCGTGCTGGAACTGAAGCGGGCCGGCGTCGACGTGATCGGTCTCGGCGCGGGCGAACCGGACTTCGACACGCCCGACTTTGTGAAAGAGGCCGCGATCGAGGCGATCCGCGCGGGCAAGACCAAATACACGAACGTCGACGGCACCGCCGAGTTGAAGGACGCGATCGTCGCCAAGTTCAAGCGCGACAATGCGCTGGACTATACCCCGGCCCAGATCACCGTGAACGTCGGCGGCAAGCACACCTTGTTCAACGCCCTTGTCGCGACGCTCGACGCTGGGGACGAAGTGATCGTGCCCGCACCGTACTGGGTCAGCTATCCGGACGTCGTGCAGTTCGCGGGCGCCACCCCGGTGATCGTCGCGGCGGGCGCCGACGTCGGCTACAAGCTGACCCCGGCGATGCTGGAGGCGGCGATCACGCCCAAGACCAAGTGGCTGATCCTGAACTCGCCGTCGAACCCGACGGGTGCGGCCTATTCGGTCGACGAGTTGAAGGCGCTGGGCGCGGTGCTGGAGCGGCATCCGCACGTCTGGATCTTCGCCGACGATATGTACGAGCATATCGTCTATGACGACTTCCGCTTTGCGACGATCGCCGAGGTGTGCCCGTCGCTGTACGAGCGGACGTTGACCGTCAACGGCTGTTCGAAGGCCTATGCGATGACCGGCTGGCGGATCGGTTTCGCCGCCGGTGCGCCGTGGCTCATCAAGGCGATGGCGAAACTGCAGTCGCAGTCGACCAGCAACCCCTGTTCGATCGCGCAAGCGGCGGCGACCGCGGCGCTGACCGGCGATCAGTCGTTCCTGAAGGAGCGTGCAAGGGCGTTTCAGGTGCGCCGCGATCTGGTGGTCGACATGCTGAACGCCGCCGATGGCATCACCTGCCCCAAGCCCGAAGGCGCCTTCTACGTCTATCCCGACGTGTCCGGGGTGATCGGCAAGACGACGCCGGGTGGCAAGCGCATCGAGACGGACAGCGATTTCGTCGGCTATCTGCTCGACGATGCGAAGGTCGCGGCGGTGCAGGGCGTGGCGTTCGGCGTGTCGCCCGCGATGCGGATCAGCTACGCCACCTCCGAGGCGCTGCTGACGGAGGCGTGCCGCCGTATCCAGGACGCGTGCAGCGCACTGAAGTAAGCCGCTTTTCGAAACGATCGCTTTCCGGGTCGGCGATGGTGTGGCAGCTTTGCTGTCGCTATATCGCCGATGAACGAACCGCCCAGCGATCGTTCAGGCGCAGAATCTACAAATGTCCATCGTCGTCGCTGCGGCCCGGTGCCGCGCGGCAGACACACGATGGACATGCCGCCGATGCGGCCAAGGAAAAGAGAGCAGCAATGACCCGCTTCATCAAGTCGAGCTTCGCATGGCAGTTTGCCGGTGGCTTCGTGCTGGGTGCGATGGGCATGATGGCGGCGCATGTCACGCAGCCTGAGATGCCGGCGAACGCCTATGCGGCTAATGCGGTGCACGCCGCACGCTGATCTGGCGGACGGAACTATAGCGCCCCATATTCATGATATGAGGCTCCTTTCCGCATCGCTCGCGGCCCTGCCGCTCTTCCTTGCTGCCTGTGGCACCGCCCGGGCGGAACAAGCCGTCCCCATCCCGGCTGCGGCGCATGACGTGCCACCCTCGCCGGGCTTGCAGACCGCTGTCCTGGCAGGCGGCTGTTTCTGGGGCATGGAAGCCGTGTTCCAGCAGGTGAAGGGCGTGCGCGATGTCGTCGCCGGCTATGCGGGCGGCACGCCGCAGACCGCAAATTACAATGCGGTCAGCGGCGAGACGACGCGCCACGCCGAGGCGATTCGAATCACGTACGATCCGCGCGTGATCAGCTATGCCTCGCTGCTGCGCGTTTACTTCTCAATCGCGCATGATCCGACCCAGCTTAATCGCCAGGGACCGGACAGCGGCACCAGCTATCGCTCGGCAATTTTCCCGCAGACGCCCGTGCAGCGCGCGGTCGCCGCCGCTTATATCGCGCAGCTTGG
>CAJYSA010000059.1 GCA_913777325.1 uncultured Sphingomonas sp.
ACGGCGCGGCGTCGCCGACCTCTACGCGCATCTGCGCCTCCGCGCGATAAATAAGCTTGGCGGCCTCGTGTGCCTGTTGGTTCGCGCAGAGCACGCTGAGGACGCGGAGATGCCGCGCCCGGGGTGAGGATCCGCGGCAGCCATCCAGCTTGGGGAATGGCCTGAGAGATCGCTTGCCTGCGGCGCAACATCTCTGCGTCCTTCGCGTGCTCTGCGCGAACCCATTTAATCGCGCAGAGACGCGGAGGCGCAGAGAGAGTGTGCCTGCAGTGCCGTTCCGGCACCCATTTTCGTCATTGCGAGCGTAGCGAAGCAATCCAGCGTGTCCTGATCCGGCTCTGGATTGCTTCGCTGCGCTCGCAATGACGGAGGGGCTTAGCTGCGACGCCGAGTGTTGGTTTCCCGCATCTTCGCGCGAGATTTTCTGCCCGCGGACTACTGCGCCCAGGCGAGTGCGCGGCGTAGCTGGGTCGTGGCGTCCTCGGTGAAGGGGCGACCGTGCGCGAAGACCACGCGCGTGGGTGACAGCGCGATGAGCGTGGCGACCGCTGTGCGCAGGTCACGCCCGCCGAAACGCAACACCGGACGCAGGTAGCGCGGTGTGGTGCCGGTCGCGCCGCCGCTGAGCCGCGCGATCAGCGCCGTCATCGGGGGGAGTCGTTCCGGCTCCATGTGCTGGACCACGTCGGTCAGCACCAGCGTGCGCGACGGACGGTGGTGGAACCACACTTCGGTGAAGCCCGCGGCGCCCGCGATCAGTCCCTGATCGACGATGTCGGCCCACTCCACCGGCGCCGTCGTGTCGAGTTCGCGGTCGATCCGCAGCCCCGCACGCTGCACCTGCGCGCGGTCGGCCAGACCCGGCGCTGCCCACAACGTCGCCTGCGGGTACGCACGCTGCCACGCCGGCAGTCGCGTCCAATGCGCGATGTTGGGGGCAATCAGGTGGCGGACGACGCCCAACTCGGCCAGCGACGCCGCCAGCGCCGGGGTGAAGCGCGTCGGCGAGTGCAGCATCAGCGATCGGTCGGGCAGGCGTATCACGGTCATGCGGATCGGCAGCGACAGTCCCGAGGCGATCATCGGCCCGCTGTCGACGATCCATACGCCCTCCGCGAAGGGCTTGAGCACGTCGAGTGGCGGATAGCTGGCGGGGGCGTCGCTGTTGCGCTCGCGCGCCGCAAGCCATGCGACCGCCCCGGCGGCGACCGCCGCGCCGCCCAGCGCGATCTTGGTGTTGCGATCCATGCACATCCTCCCTTCCGCATCGCGTCGGTCGAAGGGCGCCAACGCGCCGCACCTGTTTTCGGGGGCACGGTCGCTGGTCAAGCGGCAAGCGCGCGGGCATAGGCGCGGCGATGCAGCTGGCCGCCCAACACGCCCACCTCGCCGCTCTCTCCGCCGCCGGACGCCTGCGTTCGCTGGCCCCGCGACGCGGCATCGACCTGTCGTCGAACGATTATCTGGCGCTATCCGGCGACGCGAGGCTGGTGGCGGCGGCGCAGGCGGCGCTGGCGCGCGGCGTCGCGCTGGGATCGGGAGGATCGCGGCTGTTGCGCGGCAACGATGCCGAGCACGAGGCGCTGGAGCAAGAGGCGGCGCGCTTCTTCGGATGCGAGGCGGCGTTGCTGTTCGGCAGCGGTTATGCGGCAAATACCGCGCTGTTGTCGGCACTTCCGCAGCCGGGCGACCTGGTCGTCCACGATGCGCTGGTCCATGCCAGCATGCACGACGGGCTGCGGCTGGGGCGGGCGCCCTACGTCGCGGCGGCGCATGGCGATCCGCAGGCGGTGGACGATCGGATCGCGGCGTGGCGGCGCGAGGGCGGGAGCGGGACGGCGTGGATCGCGATCGAGAGCCTGTACAGCATGGACGGCGACCTGGCCGATATTGCGGCGTATCAGGCGGTGGCCGAGCGCCACGACGCGATGCTGATCGTCGACGAGGCGCATGCGACCGGGGTGTGGGGCGAGGGCGGGCGCGGCGCGGCGGCGGCGTGGCAGGGGCAGGAAAACGTCATTACGCTCAATACCTTCGGCAAGGCGCTGGGCTGCGAGGGGGCGGTGCTGTGCGGGCCGGCGCTGATCCGCGACTTCCTGGTGGCGCGGGCGCGACCATTCATCTTTTCGACCGCGCCGTCGCCGCTGTCGGCGGCGGTGGCGCGCGAGAGTTTGCGCATCCTGGGCGCCGATCCGGGGCGGCGGGTGCAGCTACAGGCGCTAATATTAGCGGCTAGGGGCCATTTACAGCCGCTAGGTGCCCGCGTTGAATCGCAGATCGTGCCGCTGGTGATCGGAAACGACCATGACACGATGCGCGTCGCGGCGGCGGTGCAGGCGGCAGGGTTCGACGTGCGCGGCATCCGCCCGCCGACCGTGCCCGCCGGCACCGCGCGGCTGCGGATCGCGCTGACGCTGCACGTCGACGAGGCGCAGATCGCCGCGCTGGCCGCGGTGCTGAAGGAGGTATTGCCATGACGCGCACGATCGTCGTCACCGGGACCGACACCGACGTGGGCAAGACGGTGTTCGCCGCCGCGCTGACCGGCGCGCTGGGCGCGCATTACTGGAAGCCGGTGCAGGCCGGGCTGGCGGACGGGAGCGACGCCGGTAGCGTGGCGCGGCTGGGCGTCGATCCGGCGAAGGTGCTGCCCGAGGCGTACCGGCTGGCCACGCCCTGCTCGCCCCACCGCGCCGCCGAGATCGACGGGGTGACGATCGATCCGGCGCGGCTGGCGCTGCCGGCGGTCGAAGGGCCGTTGGTGGTGGAAGGGGCGGGCGGCGTGCTGGTGCCGCTGACCCGCACGCGCAGCTTCGCCGATCAGGCGGCGGCATGGGGGCGGCCGGTGGTGCTGGTCGCGCGCACCGCGCTGGGCACCATCAACCACAGCCTGTTGTCGATCGAGGCGTTGCGCGCGCGCGGCGTGCCGCTGCTGGGCGTGGCGTTCATCGGCGACGCGGTGGAGGACAGCGAGGCGACGATCGCGGCGGTCGGGCAGGTGAAGCGGCTGGGGCGGCTGCCGTGGCTGGCGGACCTGAACGCGGAGACGCTGGCCGCGGCCTTCGCCGCGCACTTCGACGCCAACGACTTCCGGGGGGAGGATTTCCGGTGAGTTCGATCTGGCATCCGTTCACCCAGCACGGGTTGCAGGAGCCGATCCCGTGCGTCGTGCGCGCGGAGGGCGCGGCGCTGTACACCGCCGACGGGCGGCGGGTGATCGACGCGATCTCGTCATGGTGGGTGACAACGCACGGCCATGCGCATCCGCGCATCGCGGCGGCGATCCGCGCGCAGGCCGAGCGGCTGGACCAGATGATCTTCGCCGGCTGGACCCACGAACCCGCCGAGGAGGTGGCGGCGGGGCTGCGCGCGATCATGCCGGCGGCGCTGACGCGCGTCTTCTTCTCCGACTCCGGCTCGACCAGCGTCGAGGTCGCGCTGAAGATGGCGCTGGGTTACTGGCTGGCACGCGGCGAGCCGCGCCACCGGATCCTGGTGATGGAGCATGGCTATCACGGCGATACGATCGGCGCGATGTCGGTCGGGCAGCGCGGCGTGTTCAACCGCGCTTATGCCCCGTTGCTGTTCGACGTGGAGACGGTGCCATATCCGGCGGCGGGGCACGAGCAGGCGACGCTGGACGCGCTGGAGCGCGCGTGCGCGGCGGGCGCGGCGGCGTTCATCGTCGAGCCGCTGGTGCTGGGCGCGGGCGGCATGTTGTTCTATTCGCCCGATATGCTGGCGCGGATGCGGGAGATCTGCGCGCATCACGGCGTGCTGTTCATCGCCGACGAGGTGATGACTGGATGGGGACGCACCGGCACGCTGCTGGCGTGCGAACAGGCCGGGGTCGTGCCGGATATCCTCTGCCTGTCGAAGGGATTGACCGGCGGTGCGGTGCCGCTGGCGGTGACGATGGCCAGCGAGCCGATCTTCGCGGCGCATTGGTCGACCGATCGTGCACGGATGTTCTTCCATTCGTCGAGCTACACCGCCAACCCGATCGCGTGCGCGGCGGCGGCGGCCAATTTGGCGATCTGGCGCGACGAGCCGGTGCGGGTGCGGATCGCGCGACTGGGCGCGGCGCAGGCGATGCGGCTCGCCGCGCTGGAGGGCGTGCGCAACAAGCGCGTGCTGGGCACGATCGCGGCGTTCGAAGTGGGGGCGGGCGAAGTGGGGGCGGGCGAGGGTTATCTGGCCGATATCGCACCGCGCCTGCTGGCGGCGTTTCGCGAACGCGACGTGCTGCTGCGCCCGCTGGGCGACACGTTGTACGTCATGCCGCCCTATTGCATCGACGATGCCGATATGGACTTTATTTACAACGCCATTTCGGCGGTGATTGCACGCGACTAAACGCCGCGCTGGTGCGTTCATGCCACGATGAACGACCTGCCCCCCGCCACGCCTCGCGCTCCCTTCCTGTGGCGGCGACTGCGCGCGTGGTTGTCCGACCACCGGGCGATCGCGCGCGAGCGGGCGGCGGTGCTGGAGGCGCGTGCGCGCGACGCCTTGTCGCTGGGCGAGGCGCAGCGGCTGTCGATGGAGGCGGCGGCGTTGCGCGTCGAGGCCGAGCGCGGCGGGCGACGCAAGGGGATCATCCCGCTGCTGCGCAACTGACGCGCGGTGGCTATGCTTCCCCCGTCGACAGGGGAGGATGCATGACGACGCCGGTATTGCACGGGTATTTCCGCTCGACCGCCGCCTATCGCGTGCGGATCGCGCTAAACCTGAAGCGGGTCGCGTGGCGCGACGTGTTCCATCATCTGCGCCATGGCGGGCAACGGGCGCCCGACTATCTGGCGCTCAATCCGCAGGGGCTGGTGCCGGCGCTGGAATGGGACGGCGTGGTGCTGACGCAGAGCCTGGCGATCTGCGAATTTCTGGAGGAGATGGTGCCGTCGCCGGCGTTGCTGCCCGGCGACGCGGTGGCGCGCGCGAAGGTGCGTGCCGTCGCGCAGGTGATCGCGTGCGATACGCATCCGGTGCAGAATCTGCGCGTGCTTCAGCGGCTGCGCGTCGCCGGGCTGGATGAGACGGCGGTCAACGACTGGGCGCGGGACACGATCGCCGAGGGACTGGCGGCGTGCGACGCGCTGCTTGCCGGCGGAACGGGGCAATATTGCTTCGGGGAGCGGGTGACGCTGGCGGATGTGTGTCTGGTGCCGCAATTGGTGAACGCGCGACGCTTCGGCGTGGCGCTGCGCTGGCCGCGATTGCTGGCGGTGGAGGCGGCGTGCCTGGCGCTGCCGGCCTTCGCCGAGGCAGCGCCGGAGCGTCAGCCCGACGCGGAATGAGCGTCAGGCGACGACCGTGCCGCGACCGCCGCGCCCGACCATGACGGTGGCGAGCGCGCCGAGCAGCATCAGCACCCCGCCGAGCACGATCACCCCGCGCGCGTCGCCACCCAGCAGGCTGTTGTAGAACAGCGGCACCGACAGGCTCTCGATCATCATCGGGATAACGATGAACATGTTGAAGATGCCCATGTAGACGCCGTTGCGCTCCGGCGGGATCATGCCCGTCAGCATGATATAGGGATTGCCCATCATCCCGGCCCAGCCGATACCAATGCCGATCATCGCGACGAACAGCCAGCCTTCGGACGGCAGCGCCGGGATCGCCAGCATCGCCGCGCCCGAGGCGGCGAGGCAGCAGGCGTGAACCCGCTTCGCCCCATGCCGCCGGGCAAGCGGCATCAGTGCCAGCGCGGCGACGAAGGCGACCGCGTTGTAGAAGGCGCCGAGCTGCCCGACCGTCAGCGTCGTGTCGCGGAACGCGGTGGTCGCGGTATCGGTGGTGCCGTGGAGCGAGCGGGCGAGCGCGAAGGCGATGAACTGCCAATAGGCGAACATCGCATACCATTGGCACAGCATCGCGAGCGCGAGCTGGCGCATCGGCTTCGGCATCTCGACCAGCGCGGTCTTCAGGTCGGCGAGCGCGCCGCGCAACGAGAGCGGCTCGGCGTCCATCCGCGCCTGTTCCTCGGGGGGCAGCGGCAGTTCGGGGACGCGCCACACCGACCACAGGATCGTCGAGAGCGACAGGACCGCGCCGATCACGAAGGCGATGCGCGTGATATCGGGGATGCCGTTGGCGTCGACCGCATCCTTGTCGAACCCGATCCACACCAGCAGCGACGGGGCGAGATAGGAGAGCGTCTGCGCCAGCCCGGTGAAGGCGGATTGCGTGAGGAAGCCGGTGGCGCGCTGATCCGGGGCCAGCCGGTCGCCGACATAGGCGCGGTACGGCTCCATCGTGACGTTGTTGGCGGCGTCGAGGATCCACAGCAGGCTGGCCGCCATCCACAAGGTGCGGCTGTACGGCATCGCGAACAGGCACAGGCTGCACAGCACCGCGCCGACCAGGAAATAGGGCGTGCGGCGCCCGAGCCGGGTATTGGTGCGGTCGCTCATCGCGCCGATCAGCGGCTGGACCAGCAGCCCGGTGACCGGGCCGGCGAGCCAGAGCAGCGGCAGCGTCGCCTCGTCCGCGCCGAGATAGCCGTAGATCGGCGCCATGTTCGCCTGTTGCAGGCCGAACGAGAATTGCAGCCCGAGGAAGCCGAGGTTCATCTCGACGATGCGGGCGAGCGACAGGCGGGGCTTGGTCATCTCACGCTTCCTTGCGGTGGGCGGGGGAGGAACTGTCTGGCGAGTGCCCCATCCACCGTTCGTGCTGAGCCTGTCGAAGCGCGTGTCGCATGGCCACGCCCTTCGACAGGCTCAGGGCGAACGGTGAGAGGTAGCGCCGCCTCGCGTCAAGCGCGCCGCTCGGCATCACGCGCCCACCAGCCACACGACGCCCCATGCCGGGATGGCGTGAGCGTCTTCACCCGTCAGCCGATCACGTCCGGTCGCGGGCAGCGCCACCGCGCGATCGCCGAAGTTCAGGAACACGCGATCGGTGCCGCAGCGGATGCCGAGCAGGGCGGGGTCTTCGGTCGCGATCGGTGCCGGAGCGCCCGCGCCGCTGCTGGCGATGCGCGCGTCGCGCAGCGCGATGAGATCGGCGGTGATCCGGCGCGCGGCGCGCGTGGACAGCGCCGCCCAGTCCATCGCGGGGCGATGGATCCAGCGCCCTTCGTGCGCGCGCTCGGGATCGTCGGCATATGCGTAATCGTTGAGCAGCCCGGCCTCGTCGCCCATGTAAGTGGTCGCGACGCCGCCGCTCGCGATCGACAGCGCGTTGAGCAGCGCGATCCGCCGGAACGCCGCCTCGCGCTCGTCATCGTCGCCCGCCGCCTCCAGCCCGGCCAGCGACGCCAGCGTGCCGTTGCTGCCGTGCAGGGTGGAGCCATCGGCCTGGAACGGCTTGCCGCGTGCCCAGCTTTCGCCCTCGCCGTTCAGGAAGCGCGCCGCCGCGATCAACCGCTGCTCGGGCGCGGCGTCGAGGCCGCGCAGGTCGCCCAGCACCGCGCCCCAGCCGATATCGTCGTGGCAGCGCGCGTAGCTGAGCCAGTTGGCACCGGACGGCAGCCCGCCGCTGGCCGCGACGATCGCGGCGGGGAGCTGCGCCGATCGCTCGGCCAGACCGACCCAGCCCGCGACCATCAGGGAATTGTTGTAGACCAGATGGCATTCCGGCTCGAACCCATCGCCCTCGTCCATCCCGAAATAGGGCGGCACGAATGCGGTGGGCACGATCGCCTCCGCCTTCAGCAGCGTGGCGGGTGCGACGATATCGAGCGCGGCGCGCAGCGCGCGGACAATGTAATGCGCCTGCGGAAGGTTGCGGCAGTTGGTGCCGGGCTGCTTCCAGAGGAAGGCGGTGCTGTCGAGCCGGAACGCCTCGAACCCGTGATTGGCGAGCCGCAGCCCGGCGTCGAGCATCGCGAGGAAGACGTTGGGATTGCGCCAGTTCAGATCCCATTGGAACGGGTAGAAGGTGGTCCAGACGTTCCCGCCCATTTCCGGCACGTAGGTGAAATTGCCGGGCGCGGTGGTGGGGAACACCTGCGGCAGCTCGGCATCGCGCGCCGCCGCCTCGGCATCGTCCATGACCATGTAGAAGTCGCGGTAGAAGGGGTCGCCGGCGCGCGCCGCCGTCGCCCATTCATGATCGTCGGCGGTGTGGTTTAGCGCCAGGTCGACGCACAGGCTGATCCGCGCGTCACGCAGCCGCGCGGTCAGCCGCTCGACATCGCGCATCGTGCCGAGGCGCGGCTCGACGCTGAGATAGTCGGCGACCGCGAAGCCGCCGTCGCTGTCGCCCACTCGCGCCTTCAGCAGCGCGAGGACGTGGAGGTAGCGGACGCCCAGCGCCTCCAGGTGATCGACATGCGCGGCGAGGCCGTCGACCGTGCCGCCGAAGCGATCGACATAGGTGGAATAGCCCAGCATGTCCGGGCGGACGAACCAGTCCGGATCGGCAAGGCGCGCCGTATCGAGCGCGCGCAACGGCGCGGGGCGTTCCGCCGCCCGCGCCGCCAGCATCGCCTCGACCTGCGACCACAACGTGTCCGCGTCGTGGTGGGGATACAGCCGCGCGATCTGACGACGCAGCCGCGGTCCGATCGCCTCGAGGCGCTGCTGCATGGTCATGATCCGCGATCCCCCGTGTCGATCATCATCTTGCGTCAGAAGTCGAACCGCACCGATGCCGCGATCGTGCGACCGTTGATCGAGCGCGCACGGACCAGCTGGTTCGACGGGATCGCCGCATCCTCTGCCTCGGTGATGCCCTTCACGTTGAAGATGTTGTTGGCGTTCAGGTTAAAGCTGACGTTATCCGCCGCGCGCACCAGCAGGAAGCCGTTGACCTGCGTATAGGCGGGCATCTTCAGCTGGTTTACCGGCTGCGTATAGCTGGACGTCGTGCCGATCACGTTCGCACCGAAGCTGACGCGGCCGACATCGAGCTGCGGCGTCGCCTGGTAGACGAACGCGGCCTGCCGCTGTGGGCGGTTGCCGTTCAGCGTCGCGTCGGTCGCGTCGCTGGTGATCTTCGCATCGGTATAGGTGCCGCCCGCGCTCAGCGAGAACGGCCCGGCGCGGAAGCGGCCCTCCAGCTCGACGCCGGTCGCGTCGTAGCGACGGCTGGTGAATTGCTGTTGCGACAGCAGGTAGTTGGTCTCCTGCGTCTTGGCGTTGAACACCGTGGCGTAGAGCGCGAGCGGGCCGGACTGGAACTTCACGCCGCCCTCGGCCTGCTTGACGAAGTCATAGGGCTTGGCGCCGGGGACCAGCCCGCCGGTCTGCAGGTTGATCGTCGGGCCGAACAGCAGGCGATCGGCGTTGACGCGCCCGCCGCGGCTGTAGCGCGCGAACGCCGCCAGCGTGTCGCTCAGGCGATAGTTGATGCCGCCCGAATAGGACAAATAGCTGTAATCATAATCGATGCCGGTGCGGTTGTTCGGGATGAACGCCACGGTCTGCTCGGCAGGCGAGATCACGCCGTCGCCGTTCATGTCCTGCGCCCGCGTCGTGACCGCGCCGGGCAGGTCGCCCGCGATGCTGCCCTTGGCCGAGCCGAAATCGTAGCGGACGCTGCCGTCGATGTTCAGCCGCCCGACCTCGAAGCCGAGCTGCGCGAACGGCGCGTTGGTGGTGTAGCGCATGTCGTAGCTGCGGCGGCAGCAGTTGCCGAAGAACGACGCCGAATAGAGCGTCCCCCCGGCGGTCTGCGACACGCCCGCGGCGTTGCGGATATCGACCAGCACCGAACGCCCGTCACCCTGCACGCTCTGGAAGAACGACGTCCACAGCCAGTCGGTCTTCACGTCCTGCCGCGAATTGTAGATGCCCGCCGCGATCGACAGCGCGCCACCGCCCAGATCGACCTTGCCGTTCAGCCGAAGGTCGTTGGTGATGTTGTTCAGGCTCTTCAGGTCGACGTCGAACAGCACGACGCTGGCGAGCAGGCCGTTGCCGCCGAGCGTGCCCGGCGTGGCGATCCGCTGCCCCGACAGCGGCCCGCTGGCATAGAAGAGCTGCGCGTTCGCGCCCGCGAAGCCGTTGGCGACGGTCTGCGCATCGCCGACCGAGGCGGGGAAGGGCGACACGAAATCACCGGAAATGTCCGAATACCGGAACCGCTCGGTCACGTTCCAGCCGTCGGCGATGTCGAACCTGCCCTCGAACCCGACCGACTTGACGACCGGGTGCATCCCGTCGCCGATGTTGCGGCGGACCGGATCGTTGTTGCCGTCCAGCGTCAGAACCGAGCCGATATAGCGGCTGTGCAGCGTATCCTCGTTGATCGAGAAACCGGGGATGTTCTGATACGTCGGGTCGCCGTTGCCGCCGGTCACGCGCACCGGATTGGGCAGATAGGCGATGCTGCGATCGTCGAGATACTTGCCGTAGACGCGGATATAGCCGCGATCGAATTCGCGGGTGATGTTCGCCTTGATCTGCCCGCCGCGCATCGCGTCGTACCCGACGTCGCGCGGGCCGTCGCCGAGACGGTAGAAGCCGCTGAGTTCATAGCGCGTCTTGTCGTCGATCTTGCCGCCATAGGCGAAGTCGGCGCGATATTCCCGGTAATCGATGCCGGAGGAAAGCTGGAACGAGCCGCCTTCCTGCTCGCCGGTCTTCGAGATGAAGTTGATGATGCCGCCGGGCGAGTTGCTGGCGAAGGTCGAGGCCGAGCCGCCGCGCACCGATTCGATGCGGGCGAGCGACAGATCGTTGCGGATGAAGATGTCGGCATTGCCGAAGATGATGTCGCCGAATTCCAGCACCGGCAGGCCATCCTCCTGCAATTGCAGGAACTTCGATCCACCCGAGGCGACCGGCAGGCCGCGTACCGAGATGTTGGCATTGCCTTCGCCGCCCGACGCCTCGACGCGGACGCCCGGCAGGTTGCGCAGGATTTCGGCGGTGTTGCGCGGCGGGATCTTGGCGGTGAGGTCTGCGTCGAGCGAGCTGACCGACACCGAGGTGTCGAGCCGGTTGCGGCCCTGCGCCACGCCGGTGACGACGATATCCTCGGGCGCGGTCGCCTCGGCAATGTCGGCGGGGGCGGTGGTTTGGGTGTCGGCCTGCGGCGTCTGCGCGGCGGCGACGCCGGCGATCAACAGCGCGGGGACCGAAGCGAGCAGACGAAAGCGCGGCGTCATCGTGAAGACCTCTCCTGTCGGTGGCCTTCTGCGAGGCCGGACGGGAGGTGCATAAACCGATCACAATCGTTTGCAAAGCTGATTTCGCAAACGATTGTGAAAAAATTGTCGTGCGTGGTCAGGCGGAGGCGCGGACGATCAGTTGCGGCGGGACGATCGCGCTTTCCGCCGGCTCGCCCGCGACGCGGCGCAGCAGCGCATCGACCATCAGCGCGGTGCCGGTGACCAGATCCTGGCGGATCGTGGTGAGCGGCGGAGAAGTATGCGCGGCAAGCGTCACGTCGTCATAGCCGATGACCGCCACGTCGCCGGGCACGTCGAGCCCCGCCTCGGTCAGCGCGCGCAAGGCGCTCATCGCCGCCACATCGGAGGCGGCGAAGATCGCGTCGGGCGGGGTGCCGCGACCGAGCCGCGCGCGTACCGCCGCGTGGACGGCGTCCGGATCCATCTCGCACGCCAGCACCTCCACCTCATGCGCTTGCGCGGCGTCGCGAAAGCCCGCGAGCCGGTCGGCGAATTCGGGGGGGGCGGGGTCGCCCAGGAACAGCAGCCGGCGTCGACCGAGTCCGAGCAGATGCTCCCCCGCGATCCGCCCGCCCAGCCGGTTGTCGGAACCGATCGTGAGGTGCCGCTGCCCCGGACGATTGACGCCCCATACCACCAGCGGCGGGTAGCGCGTCGCGACGCGTTCGATCGTGTCGTACTGGTCGGACTGGCCGACCAGCAGCACCCCGTCGACGCGCCCGCTGTCGACCAGCCGATCGAGCCATTCGTCGCTCTCGGGCAGCACGCGCGACAGCAGGATGTCATAGCCGCGATCGACCAGCAGATCGGCGAGGAAGCCCAGCAGGCTGAGGAAGAACGGATCGGTCAGATGCTGCGTCCGCGCGTGGCCCAGCGGCATCGCCAGCGCGATCGCGCCGGTGCTGCGCAGCCGCAGGTTGCGCGCGAGCTGGTTGGGGCGGACGCCATGTTCGCGGGCGAGCGCGCGAATGCGCTCCTGCGTCGCCTTGCTGACCGAGGGATGCCCCGACAGCGCGCGCGACACCGTCGCGGTCGAAACGCCTGCCAATACGGCCAGATCGGCCAGCTTCATCGCCGTCGCCACCCGTTGTTGCCCCTGTTTCGTGCTTTGCCGATCACCCTTAGCCACGCCGCCACGCCGCGCAATCGGGGCGTGGTCGATGGGTCAACCGGGGGTGCACGCGATCGCGGCGATCTCGGTATCGATGAACGCCATCAACAGCTTGAGCACCTCCGGATCGGTGCAACGCGCGTTCATCAGCCGGCGCTGGCACATGCCGCCGGCCATGATGAGGATGGATTCCGCGAGGCGCGCGACTCGCTCATCATCGGTCGTCTCGGGCACGACGATCCGCAGCGCGCGCGTCAATTGTCCGCGCAGCCGATCGTCCATCGCGTCGAAGATCTCGGCGATCCGCTGGTTGCGGTTCGCCTCCGCCATGATCTCCGAGATCAGCCGCGTGTCGTTCAGGTCGTTGCAGGCGATGAAGCGCGCGATCCAGCCGCGCACCATCATACTGTCGGCGGTGCAGCGCGCCGCACATAGTTCATCGCCGGCCAGAAATTCGTCGAGGTCATGTTCGACCAGCGCGGCGACGATCGCCTCCTTGTTGGCGAAGTCGCGATAGATCTGGCCGACCAGCACGCCCGAGCGTTCGGACAATCGCGCCATGCTGGTGGCGTGGAAGCCGTGCTCCGCGAAAAGTTCCCGCGCGGCCTGAACAATCCTGGCGCGACGCGCGTTTGCCTTGCCGCTCCGATCGCGTGGCGGATCGGTTTGCGCGTCCGCGTCACCTGCCTGATGTTGTTCGATCAATTCGTGATCGGTCATCGTCTTCCTGTCTTGACGCTGTCATCCGTTCGCAGTAGCAGCATTTGTGAGTGAGCGATCACTCACACACTTCATAAGAGATGTCCATGCCGAAAATGGGGCCGAAAACGGGGTTCGCGGTCGCCGCGATGATGCTGGCGCCACTCGCCGCCTGTGGTGGCGGGGCCGAGTCGCCGGAGCAGCAACAGCAGCAGGGCCAGGCGCAGGCCGGCCCGCCGCAGGTGAGCGTGGTGACGGTGAAGCCGGAGACGGTGACGCTGACCACGACGTTGCCGGGGCGGACCACCGCCTATGAGACGTCCGAGGTGCGGCCGCAGGTCAACGGGCTGGTCACCGCGCGGCTGTTCACCGAAGGCGACATGGTGCGCGCGGGGCAGCCGCTGTACCGCGTCGATCCGCAGCCCTATCAGGCGCAGGTCGCCAATGCGCGCGCCGCGCTGGCCCGCGCGCGCGCCGCGATCGCCTCCAGCGCCGCGCTCCAGCGCCGCTATGGCGAGTTGGTCAAGATCAACGCGATCGCGCGACAGGATTATGAGAATGCGGTGACGACCGCCGAGCAGGCGCGCGCGGATGTCGCCGCGCAGGCCGCGGCGCTGCGTTCCGCACAGATCGATCTGGCGCGCACCACGATCCGCGCGCCGATCACGGGCCGGATCGGACGGTCGGTGACGACCACCGGCGCGCTGGTGAGCGCGGCCCAGACCAATCCGCTGACCACGATCCAGCGGCTCGACCCGATCTATGTCGATGTCGCGCAATCGAGCGCGGACCTGCTCAAGCTGCGCCAGCAGATCGCGGCGGGCGCCCTGTCGCGCGGTGGCCAGGCGGCGCGCGTGCAGCTCCGGCTGGAGGACGGTTCGGTCTATCCGATCGAGGGCAAGCTGCAATTCGCCGACGTCAGCGTCGACCCCAACACCGGCACGCAGACGATCCGCGCGCTCTTCCCCAATCCCCGAGGATTGCTGTTGCCGGGCATGTATGTCCGCGCCGAGCTGGTGCAGGGCACGCAGGCCGGGGCGATCATGGTGCCGCAGCGCGCGGTGACGCGCGACGAGCGCGGCAACCCGACGGTGATGGTCGTGGGCGCCGACAACAAGCTCCAGGTGCGCCAGCTCACCGCGCCGCGCACGATCGGCGACAATTGGCTGGTCACCGCCGGGCTGAAGCCGGGCGAGAAGGTGGTGATGGAAGGCGCGATGATGCTGCGTCCGGGGATGCCGGTGAAGGCCGTCCCCTACAACCCGAACGCGGCGCCCGCCCAGCCGGGCGCGCAGCAAGGCGCATCGGGACAACAACCGCAGGGCCAGCAGGCCCAGGGAAAGTAACGCCGCATGTCGCGCTTCTTCATCGACCGGCCCATCTTCGCGTGGGTCATCGCCATGGTGCTGATGCTGGCGGGGGTCATCGCGATCCGCAGCCTGCCGATCGCCCAGTTTCCCGAGATCGCGCCGCCCGCGGTGGCGATCACCGCCAATTATCCGGGCGCCGACGCCGAAACGCTGGAGCGCACGACGACGCAGGTCATCGAGCAGCAACTGCGCGGCATCGACAATCTGCGCTATTTCTCCTCGTCCTCGTCGTCGGCGGGCGTGGTCACGATCACGCTGACCTTCGAACAGGGCACCGATCCCGACATCGCGCAGGTGCAGGTCCAGAACAAGCTGCAGGCGGCGACCCCGCTGTTGCCGCAGGAAGTGCAGCGCCAGGGCATCCAGGTGACGAAGTCCTCGGCCAGCTTCCTGGCGGTGGTCGGCCTCGTCTCCACCGACGGATCGCACAACAACAACGATCTGGCCGACATGGTCGTGTCGCGGTTCCAGGATCCGATCAGCCGCGTCAACGGCGTCGGCGAGTTGCAGGTGTTCGGTTCGCAATATGCGATGCGCATCTGGGTCGACCCGCTGAAGCTCAACAATTACGCGCTGACCGTCGCCGACGTGACCGCGGCGGTGCAGGCGCAGAACGCGCAGGTCTCCGCCGGGCAGATCGGCGCGCAGCCGGCGCCCAAGGAGCAGATGCTCAACGCCACCGTCTCGGTCCAGTCGCGGCTCCAGACGCCCGAGCAGTTCGGCAACATCCGGCTGAAGACCAGCGCCGACGGCGCGGTAGTGCGGCTGCGCGACGTGTCGCGGATCGAGATCGGCGCCGAGAATTACGGCTTCGACGTGCAGTATAACGGCAAGCCCGCATCGGGCTTCGGCGTCAGGCTGGCGGCGGGGGCGAACGCGCTGAACACCGTCGACACGCTGAAGGCGCGCGTGGCCGAGATCGGCAAGACGCTGCCGCCCGACGTCAAGGTCATCTATCCGTACGACATCACGCCGTTCGTGCGGCTGTCGGTGGAGCAGGTGGTCCACACGCTGATCGAGGCGGTGGTGCTCGTCTTCCTCGTGATGTTCCTGTTCCTCCAGAACTGGCGCGCCACGTTGATCCCGACGATCGCGGTGCCGGTGGTGCTGCTCGGCACGTTCGCGGTGATGGCGATCGCGGGATACACCATCAACACGCTGACCTTGTTCGGCATGGTGCTGGCGATCGGCCTGCTCGTCGACGACGCGATCGTGGTGGTCGAGAACGTCGAGCGCCTGATCGTGACCGAGCACCTCAGCCCGAAGGAAGCGGCGCGCAAGTCGATGGACGAGATCAGCAGCGCGCTGGTCGGCATCGGCATGGTCCTGTCGGCGGTGTTCCTGCCGATGGCGTTCTTCGGCGGATCGACCGGCGTGATCTATCGCCAGTTCTCGATCACGATCGTCTCGGCGATGGTGCTGTCGGTGCTGGTCGCGCTGATCCTGACGCCCGCGCTGTGCGCGACGATCCTGAAGCCGCACGATCCGGACAAGAAGGAGAGCAACGGGCCGCTGGCGCGCTTCTTCCGCTGGTTCAACGACAAGTTCGATCGCGGGCAGGAGAAATACGCGGTCGGGGTGCAGAAGACCGCGCGCCACTGGAAGCGGTCGATGCTCGTCTATCTCCTGATCGTCGCCGGCATGGCGCTGATCTTCATCCGGCTGCCCTCGGGCTTCCTGCCGGACGAGGACCAGGGCTTCGCGATCGCGCTGGTCCAGGGGCCGGCGGGGGCGAGCAGCGCGCGCACCGAAAAGGGGCTGGCGCTGACCCGCAACTATTTCCTGAACCAGGAAAGCAAGAACGTCGCGGGCGTGTTCACGATCAACGGCTTCAGCTTCGCGGGCCAGGGGCAGAACACCGGCCTCGTCTTCATCAACCTGAAGCCGTGGGAGGACCGCTCCGGCGGCGACAATCGCGCACAGGCGATCGTCGGGCGCGCGATGGGCACCTTCTCGCAATATAAGGACGGGCTGATCTTCGCGCTGATCCCGCCGGCGGTGCAGGAGCTGGGCAACGCCACCGGCTTCGACGTGCAGCTGGTCGACACCGGCGGTGTCGGGCACGAGAAGCTGACGCAGATCCGCAACATGATGCTGGGCATGGCGATGCAGGACAAGCGGCTGGCGCAGGTCCGCCCGCTGAGCCTGGAGGATGCGCCGCAGCTGAAGGTCAACGTCGACGAGGACAAGGCACGCGCGCTGGGCCTCGACCTGTCGGCGGTCAATGCGACGATCGCCACCGCATGGGGCGGCGGGTACATCAACGACTTCATCGACCGCGGTCGCGTGAAGCGCGTCTACGTGCAGAACGATGCCCCGTACCGCATGAGCCCGGAGAATATCGGCGAGCTGTACGTGCGCAGCGACAATGGACAGATGGCGCCGTTCACCGCCTTCTCGACGCAGGAATGGTCGAACGCCCCCGTCTCGCTGACCCGCTACAACGGGCAGCCGGCGATGCAGCTGCAGGGCTCGCCGGGGCCGGGGGAGAGCACCGGTGCGGCGATGGAGGCGCTGGAGGAGATCCACGCCAAGCTGCCGCCGGGCACGACGCTGGAATGGACCGGCCTGTCCTATGAGGAACGGCTGTCGGGCGGGCAGGCCCCGGCGCTGTACGGCCTGTCGCTGCTGATCGTGTTCCTGTGCCTCGCCGCGCTGTACGAAAGCTGGTCGGTGCCGATCTCGGTGCTGCTGGTCGTGCCGCTGGGCATCATCGGCGCGGTGCTGGCCGCGTGGCTGACGGGCCTGAACAAGGACATCTACCTCCAGGTCGGGCTGATCACCACGATCGGCGTGTCGGCGAAGAACGCGATCCTGATCGTCGAATTCGCCGAGGAGCGGATCGCCGAGGGGATGAGCGCCTTCGACGCGGCGGTGGAGGCGGCGAAGCTGCGGTTGCGCCCGATCCTGATGACCAGCCTGGCGTTCGTCTTCGGCGTGATGCCGCTGGCGGTGTCGACCGGCGCGGGTGCGGGCGGGCAGAATGCGATCGGGCGCGCGGTGGTGGGCGGCATGCTGTCCGCGACCGTGCTGGCGATCTTCTTCGTGCCGATGTTCTTCGTCGTCGTCCTGCGCCTGTTCGGGCACGGTAAGGACGACAAGAACCCGCACGAGACGCCGCACCGTCGCGACGACGACCAGCACGATGACCAACGGCCGGCGGGCGACGTCGCCCCTCAGGGAGCCTGATGTGAAGAGTTCCTTCCTCGCCGCGCTGGCGCTGACCAGCGCGCTCGCCGGGTGCAACATGGCGCCCAAGTACGAACGCCCGACCGGCGCGATCCCGGTCGCGCTGCCGGAGGGCGGCGTGTACCCGCGCGCCGCCACCGACGCGCCCGACGTGACGACGATCGGCTGGCGCGACTTCTTCCTCGATCCGCGCCTTCGGCAGGTGATCGAGACGTCGCTGGCCAACAATCGTGACCTGCGGGTCGCCGCCGCCAATGTGTTGCAGGCCCGCGCGCAATATCGCGTCCAGCGTTCCGCGATCGTGCCCACGACCGGGGTGACCGGATCGGCGACCTATACCAACAACCTGTTCGGCGCGATCGGCGCCGCCGGCGGTGGTGCGGGCAGCGGAGGCGCGGGCATCGGGACGGGCACCGGTGGCGGCACGGGCACCGGGGGTGCCGGCGGCGGCACGGGTGCTGGCGGTACGGGCGGCGGCGGTGCCGCCGGCGGCGCGGTCGGCTCCAGTTCGTCGAACATCCAATTCTATTCCGCCAATGTCGGCTTCTCGGCGTTCGAGCTCGACCTGTTCGGCCGCATCCGCAACCTGAACCGCGCCGCGCTGGAGCAATATTTCGCCAGCGAGGAGGCGCAGCGCAGCGCGCGGATCAGCCTGATCGCGGAGGTGGCGAGCGCGTGGCTGCAACTGGGCGCGGATCAGGAGCAGCTTCGGCTGAGCCGTGAGACGCTGAAGACCTTCGAGGAAACCGTGCGGCTGACCAGCGCGCAGTTCCGCATCGGGGTGGCATCCGAGCTGGAGGCGCGGCAGGCCGAAACCAACTATCAGGCGGCGCGCAGCGATATTGCGACGCTGACCGCGCAGGTGGCGCGCGATCAGAACGCGCTGAACCTGCTGGCGGGCACCACCATTGCGGCGGCACAATTGCCGACCGGGCTGGATGCCGCGCCCGCGACGCGCGACGCGCTGCCGCCCAGCCTGACCTCGGAGGTGCTGCTGCGCCGCCCCGACGTGCTGCAGGCCGAGCATCAGCTGATCGCGCAGAACGCCAATATCGGCGCGGCGCGCGCGGCGTTCTTCCCGCGCATCTCGCTGACCGCGACGATCGGGACGATCTCGACCGCGCTGTCGGGGCTCTTCGGCGGGGGCACGTTCAACTACAATGCCGCGCCATCGGTGGCGCTGCCGCTGTTCGACGGCGGCCGCAACGCCGGGAACCTGGATTATGCCAAGGCGTCGCAGCAGGCGGCGGTCGCCACCTATGAAAAGGCGATCCAGACCGCGTTCCGCGAGGTGGCCGACGCTCTGGCGCAGCGCGGCACGATCGGCGAGCAGGTGTCGGCGCAGGGCGCGCGCGCCAATGCCGCGCAGGTGGCGGCGCGGCTGTCCGACGCGCGCTATCGCGCCGGGGTCGATTCGTTCCTGACCGCGCTGGATGCGCAGCGTACCGCCTATTCGGCGCAGCAGCAGCTGGTGACGACGCGGCTGACGCAGGGCAACAATCTGATCGAGCTGTATCGCGCGCTGGGCGGCGGGCTGGCCGGGGACGATCCACGCCCGTAGCCGTGACGATCCCCTCTTGCGCGCGCGGCCGATCGGCGTACCCTCTCCTTTAAAACGGAGAGGAGTGAGGCGATGATCACCCCGGACGCGCGCGCGGGAGAGGAGAGTCTGGTGATTCTCCAGACCCTGTTGTGCATGATGCGCGAGAAGAACCTGCTGTCGCGGGCCGATATCGAGGAATTATGCGAGCGCGTGGCGATGCGCGCCGCCGCGGCGGAGCGCGATCCGTTCCCCTGCTGCGCGGAATCGGCAAGCGCGGCGGCCAGCGAAATGGCGCGAATCGGCAGCTACATCGGGCAGCGCTACGGCGGGAAACACCGTCGCGTGTGACCTGGCTCGGTGGTGCCGCCGGGGTTGGCGCTGGTGGGCGAGCGGTCAGTCACTGCAAGCGTAGCGACTCGATCCGCTGCCGGACCAAGACGCCCTGGATTGCTTCGCTCCGCTCGCAATGACGGGAGATGGGCGCCGCTATGTCGTACCCCGTTGCGGGGCCTCAGCGGCGGTGTCGCCGAACCCGTTGGCGTCGCGGGGGCCGGCGTTCGGGTAAGGGGCTTCCGTCATCGCGAGCGCAGCGACGCGATCCAGTGCCGGATTGGGACGCCCTGGATGGCTTCGCGTCGCTCGCAATGACGACGACGTAGGCCGCTGCATCGTGCCGCGCTGTGTCCGGGAACATGGGCGATGTGAGGGAGTTCGGTGGCGTCGCGCAGTCTGGTGCTGGGGTACGGGGCTTCCGTCACCGTGAGCGCCGCGACTTGCTGCACTGTCGAACCAGGACGGCCTGGATTGCTTCGCTTTGCTCGCAATGACGGGGAGGGTGGGCGGCCGCATCTTGCCATGCCACGGGGTCATAGCGGCGGTGTGAGCGAGCTGGGTGTCGCAACCGAACTGGCGTTGACGTCGGGGCTTCCGTCATTGCGAGCAAAGCGAAGCAATCCAGGCCGTCGATCGCGTCAATACGCTTACAATGACGCTCACAATCACGTGGGGCTGGTCGGAGGCGCGTCGGTGGGAACGTCTGGAAAGCTGCCGTTTAGGTCGGGCGGCAGGCGGGTGCCGGGGAGCGGGGACGATGGCGCCATTGCATGACCTCGACGTGGCCCCCCGAACCCGCGTAAGGCGGGGCGGTGCATAACCAGCGTTTTTCCGCATGATCGCCGAAACCGGACTGGCCGCCTTGTGGCTGGCCGCCGCGCTGGCGGCGTTGCAGGTGTTGCTCGGCGTCCTCGCGCTGCGGCGCGGGCGGGCCGAGGCGGTCCCGGCGATCCGCGCGGTGGCGATCGTGCAGGGCGCGCTGGCCGCCGTAGCGATGCTGGCGCTGATCAAGGCGTTCCTCGACACCGATCTGTCGGTGGCGCTGGTCGCCGCCAACAGCCATTCGATGAAGCCGTGGCTCTATAAATTCGCGGGCGCGTGGGGAAACCACGAAGGCTCGATGCTGCTGTGGGTCACGATCCTGGGCGTGGCGGGCGCGGCGGTGGCGCGGTTCGAGCATCGGCTGGCGGAACGCACGCTGGTCGCGACGCTGGCGGCGCAGGCGGGGATCGCGCTGGGCTTCTATGCCTTCCTGCTCTTCGCCTCCAACCCCTTCGCGCGGCTGAACCCGCCGCCCGCCGATGGCGCGGGGCTGAACCCGTTGCTGCAGGATCCGGGCCTCGCCTTCCACCCGCCGACGCTCTACGCCGGCTATGTCGGGTTGTCGGTCGCCTTCTCCTTCGCGGTCGGCGCGCTGGTGACGCGCGACGTCGGGCCGGCGTTCGCGCGCGCGATGCGGCCATGGGTGCTGGGTGCGTGGATCTTCCTGACGCTGGGCATCACCGCCGGCAGCTACTGGGCCTATTACGAGCTGGGCTGGGGCGGTTGGTGGTTCTGGGATCCGGTCGAGAATGCCAGCCTGATGCCGTGGCTGGCGGCGACCGCGCTGCTCCATTCGGTGACGGTGCTGGCGACGCGCGACGGATTGCGCGCGTGGACCGTCATGCTGGCGGTGGTCGCGTTTTCGATGAGCATGATCGGCACCTTCCTGGTCCGCTCCGGCATCCTGACCAGCGTCCACGCCTTCGCGGTCGATCCGCGGCGTGGCAGCTTCATCCTCGTCCTGTTGCTGCTCTATATCGGCGGCGCGCTGGCGCTGTTCGGCGCGCGCGTCGGCACGGTGCGGCAGGGGAAATTGTTCGAGCCGTTCAGCCGCGAAGGCTCGCTGGTTGCCAACAACCTGCTGCTGACCGTGATCCTGGGCATCGTGCTGATCGGCACCTTCTATCCGATCGTCGCGGGCGCGTTCGACGTGCAATTGTCGGTCGGGCCGCCGTTCTTCGATTCGACCGCCGGGCCGATCGCGCTGCTGCTGGTCGCGGTGATGGCGGTCGGGCCGCTGCTGCGCTGGCGGCGGGACGAGGCCGAGGCGCTGATCCAGCGATCGTTCCCCGCGATCGCCGCGACGCTGGCGACCGGGGTGGCGGTGTTCCTGCTCGGCGGGCCGATCGGCGTCCTACCGCTGGCGGGGGTGGCGCTGGCCGGCGGGCTGGCGGTGGCCAGTGTCGCGCCGCTCGCCAAGCGCAACCTCGCCCGCGCGCCGCTGCACCTGTGGGGGATGGTGATCGCGCATCTGGGCATCGCGGTGTCGCTGGCGGGGATGGCGATCAGCACGGCCTATACGCAGGAGACGTTGCTGGCGGTCGGGGTCGGCGATCCGGCGCGGGTCGCGGGCTATACCGTGCGGCTGGAGGGGGTACGCCCCTTGGTGAGCGACAATTGGACCGCGCTGGAAGGGCGGTTGGCGGTGACCGACGACAACGGCGTGCGCTTCGTGCTGCGCCCGCAGGTGCGGTATTTCACGACGCCGGTGACGACGACCAACGAAAGCGCGATCGCGACGATGTGGAACGGGCAGCTCTACACGGTGCTCGGCGCGCTGGGCGACGACGGGCGCTGGCAGCTGCGTTTGTGGTGGAAGCCGTTCGTGACGCTGATCTGGCTGGGCGGCGCGATGATCGCGATCGGCGGCGCGTTGTCGCTGATCGGGCATCAATATCGGTTGTGGCGGACGCGGCAGCGCGCGGAGCTGTACGCGTGAAGCGCTGGCTGGTGTGGCTGCCGTTGTGCGCGTTCGGCGCGATCGTCGCGGTGATCGCGTGGGGATTGTGGCAGCCCGCCGATCGCACGGTCCGCTCCGCGCTGGTCGGGCGACCGCTGCCCGACTTCGTGCTGCCCGCGATCGCGCCGGGCAAGCCGGGGCTGGCCACCGCCGATTTCCGGCAGGGAAGCCCGCGCCTGCTCAACGTCTTCGCCAGCTGGTGCGTGCCGTGCGTGGCGGAGGCACCGCAATTGCTGACGCTGAAGGCCGCCGGGGTGCCGATCGACGCGATCGCGATCAAGGACACGCCCGGCGATATCGCCGCGTTCCTGCGCCGCAACGGCGATCCCTATGCGCGGATCGGCGCCGACGCGCACAGCCGGGTGCAACTGGCGCTCGGATCGTCGGGGGTGCCGGAGACGTTCGTGGTCGACGGCAAGGGCGTGATCCGCGCGCAGCATGTCGGCGACATCCGTGCCGAGGACGTGCCCGAACTGCTCCGCGCGCTGGCGGACGCGAAATGAGGGCGCTGGCCGCCGTCGCGCTGCTGCTCGCCGCGCCGATCGCCGCGCAGACCGCCTTGCCGCGCCTCGCCTATACCCAGCTGCGCGACCCGGATCAGGAGAAGCAGGCGCGCGCGTTGATGGAGACGTTGCGATGCGTGGTGTGCCAGGGGCAGTCGATCGCCGATTCGGATGCGGACATGGCGGGCGAGATGCGCGCGCTGGTCCGCTCGCGCATCGCGCGCGGCGAGGCGCCCGAGGCGGTGCGCGCGTGGTTGATCGCGCGCTATGGCGATTACGTCAGCTATGCGCCGCCGCTGCGCGCCGCGACGCTGCCCTTGTGGCTGGCGCCGCTGCTGCTGCTGGCGCTGGGGGCGTGGCTGGCCCGCGCGACGTTCCGACGCCGGTGATGCGTCCTCCCGCGCGATCGTGCGTTGAGCGCGCGATAGTTCGGGAGATCCTATGCCTTCGCTCTTCACCACCGCGCTGATCGGCGTCGGCGCCGGTCTGGCCGCCTCGTTCGTGATGGACCGCTTTCAGGACGTCGCCGCGCCCGCGTTCGGGATGGATGGCGGCGACGACGATCCCGCGACGGTGAAGGCCGCCGATACGATCAGCAACGCGGTGGAGGGGCGCCAGGTCACGCAGAAGCATCGCGAGGCGGCCGGTTCGGCGATGCATTACGCGCTGGGTGCCGCGATCGGCGGGGGCTATGCGCTGGCGGTGCGGCAATGGCCCGAGCTGGCGAAGGGGTGGGGCGTGCCCGCCGGGCTGACGACGATGCTGCTGCTCGACGACCTGATGGTGCCCGCCGCCGGATGGGGTCCATGGCCGGAAGCCGATGTGCCCAGCAATGCCTATGGCCTCGCCTCGCACCTCGTCTTCGGGGTGGCGATGGAGGGCGCACGACGCGCGGGCGCCGCGGCGGTGGAGGCGTTGCCCGCGTGATCGCCGCGCGCTAACCCATGTCGGCCACGTTGAGGAAAGCCGCCATGTTCTCGCCGATCGTCCGACCGTTCGCGCTGCTGGGATGCGGGGTCGCGTTGCTGGCGGCGCTACCCGCGACGGCGGAATGCGCGCACGGCAAGGTGCGCGTCGACCTGCCGGCGCAGCGGCTGGACGAGCGGGTGCAGGCGCTGGCGCATGCCACCGGCTGTTTCATGGAGGTCGACACCGCGCTGCTCGCCGACAAGCAGGCGAAGCGGATGCGCGGACGGATGACCGCGCGCAACGCGCTGTACCTGTCGCTGCGCGGCAGCGGGCTGGAGGCGGCGCCCTACAAGGGGCATTGGCGGATCGACCAGCGCCAGCAGCAGCGCTTCGCCCGCCGCATCGCGACGCTGCGTGCGACCACCGCCGAGCAGCGCGAACGCGATGCGATCAGCGGTTTGCGCGCCCGCGACGTCGCGCACACGCTGCGCCATGTCGAGAAAGCGGTGCCGCGTGAGATCAACGAGCAGGCCCATCTGAACGTGCTGGACCGCGTGCGCTATAACGAGCGACTGGACGGGGTGGCACGGCGGATCGGCGCGCCGCCGCCGCCGCTGCCGATTGGCTGGGTCGCCCCGGTACGGTGAGCCCGACCCTAGCGGTCGCGCCACCAGATCAGCAGCGCCAGCGCGACGCCCGCGGCGGTGCCCACCAGGAAGCCGATCGAGGGTTGTCCGGCATAGAGGCCGATCGCGGTGCCGCCCAGCGCGCCGACCGCGATGGGGAAGCCGCCGGCGGAGGGGGAGCGTGGGGGAGGTGCCATGAGCGGCGCTGTGCCATGACCGCGCGCGCGACGCCAGCCGGCGCGGCAGTCCGGGGCGCGGCTGCGACATGGACGGGAAAAGGCGGCGGATTGGCTCTTCTGCTCGGCAAGGCGCTTCGCTAGACCGGCGACATGTGGCCGGACGTGGGGCGGCATGGCGTGCTGGCTCGCGTCGTGACCGGCGCGATGTTGATGACGGGTCCGGCGTTCGCGCAGACCGCGCCCACGCCGCCGCTGGTCGTGCCGCCGGCGCCGATGAGCGACGTCGATCCCAATGACGCGCTGGCGCCGCTGCCCGATATCGGTGTCGACTGGCCGGACCTGGCGACCGCGCCGGGCGAGCCGACCGCCGCCGCGAGCACCGTCGCCGCGAACTTCCGCTATGGCTGGCGGATCGACGGGGTCGACGACATCGGCGGCCCGCTGTTGCGCCAGCGGTTCAAGGAACTGTCGGTGCTGGCCGGGGCCGAGAACAAGGAAGCCAATGCCGCGCAGCTCGATCGTCGCGCGCGGCAGGACGCCGACCTGCTCGTCACGCTGCTGAAGGGTGACGGCTATTACGACGCGACGGTGGCGACGCGGGTCGAGCGTGAGCGCGGGCGCCCGGTGGTGGTGCTCGCCGCCGCGCCCGGGCCGCTCTATCGCTTCACCGGCGTCACGCTGGCCGGGGTGGAGGCGGCGGGCGCGAAGTCCGCGACGTTGCGCGACGCCTTTGGCGTGAAGCCCAGCGATCCGGTCAACGCCGATGCGATCGCCGCCGCCGAGGCGAACCTGCGCACGCGCGTCGGCGAGGAAGGCTTTCCCTTCGCGACGGTCGGCGATCCGCAGGTGACGGTGGACCGGGCGACGCAGACCGCGACGCTGGAGATGACGGTCGCGCCCGGCACCGTGCGCCGGTTCGGGCGGATCACGGTGAACCCCGGCAACAGGGTGTTCGACGCGGCGCATGTCCAGGATATCGCACGCTTCAAGCCCGGCGACACCTATGAGACATCGGAGGTCGACGATCTGCGCCGCGCGCTGGTGCAGACCGGACTGGTGTCGACCGCCGAGGTGCGCGCGGTGCCGGCGGCCGATCCGGGGGCGGTCGACATCGCGGTCCGGCTGGAGCCGGCGCCGCCGCGCACCGTCGCGGTCGAGCTGGGCTATGGCACCGGCGAAGGCGCGCGGTCCGAGGTGAGCTGGACGCATCGCAACCTGTTGCCCCCCGAAGGCGCGGTGACGCTGCGCGGGGTGGCGGGCACGCGCGAGCAGCTGGGGCAGATCACCTTCCGTCGCAACAATTTCCACGCGCGCGACCGGGTGCTGACCGCGCAGCTTTCCGCCGCGCACCTGCGCCGCGACGCGTTCGACGCGCAGACGATCTCGCTGTCGGCGGCGCTGGAGCGGCAGACGAACATCTTCTTTCAGAAGACCTGGACCTGGTCGCTGGGGGCCGAGCTGGTCGCCACCGACGAGCGCGACGTGATCGCCTCGACCGGCGAGCCGCGCCGCCGCACCTTCCTGATCGGCGCGTTGCCGACCAGCCTGGGCTATGACGGGTCGGACGACCTGCTCAACCCCACGCGCGGCTTCCGCCTGTCGGGACGGATCAGCCCGGAAGTGTCGTTGCAGGACACGGTGTTCGGCTACACCCGCGTCCAGCTCGACGCCAGCAAGTATCAGCCGGTCACGAACCGCGTCGTGCTGGCGGGGCGGATGCGGCTGGGCACGATCCTGGGCGCGCCGCGCGACCAGATCGCGCCGTCGCGGCGCTTCTATGCCGGCGGCGGCGCGTCGGTGCGCGGCTACAGCTTCCAGTCGATCGGCCCCCGCGACGTCAACAACGATCCGATCGGCGGGCGCAGCCTGGCCGAATTCGCGATCGAGGCGCGCGTGAAGGCGTTCGGCAATTTCGGGGTGGTGCCGTTCCTGGACGGCGGCAACATCTATACCGGCGGGCTGCCCGATTTCAGCGGATTGCGATACGGCGCGGGCGTAGGCGTGCGCTATTACAGCAATTTCGGGCCGATCCGCGTCGATGTCGGCACGCCGATCAACCCGCAGCCGGGCGATTCGCGGATCGCGGTATATGTGTCGCTGGGGCAGGCGTTCTGATGCGCGTGCTGCGCATCCTCGGCGGGATCGTCGCCGCGTTGCTGGCGCTGGTCGCGCTGGTCGCGGTGGTGATCGACACCGACGTCGGCCACCGGATCGTCGCCGACCGCATCAACGCGCTGCATCCCGACAACGGGCTGCGCTTCCGGCTCGGGCGGATCGACGGATCGCTGTACGGCACCGCCGAGCTGATCGATTTCCGTCTGTACGATCCCAAGGGGCTGGTGCTGTCGGTGCCGCGCGCGCGGCTCGCATGGTCGCCGTTCGCCTGGGTCCGCAACCGGCTCGACATCACCGCGCTCGACATTCCGGTCGCGACGCTCGCCAAGCTGCCCGAACCGCGCGACACCGGGCGCAGCGGGCCGATCCTGCCGAAGTTCGATATCGCGATCGGGCGGCTGGCCGTCACGCGGCTGATCGTCGCGCCGGGGGTGACCGGGCGGGTGCGCGACGGGCGATTGCTGGGGCGGGCCGATATCCGCGACGGCCATGCGATGATCGCGCTGGACGCGGTGGTGGCGGGCAGCGATCAACTGGCGGTGCGGCTCGACGCGCGACCCGATGCGGGCAAGTTCGACGTGGCCGCGCGCGCGCGGGGCGCGGCGCGCGGCGTGCTGGCGCAACTGACCGGGCTGAACCGCGCGATCGCGCTCGACGTCGATGGCGCGGGCGACTGGCAGCGGTGGCAGGGCCGCGCGGTGGCGGCGGCGGGGCGCGCGCGGATCGCCGACCTGACGCTGGGCAATCGCGCGGGTCGCTACACGCTGGCCGGCGCGATCGCCCCGGCCAGCATCACCCGCGGCAAGCTGCCCGCGCTCACCGCGCCGCGCGTGCTGGTGGACGGGGCGGGCACCTTCGCGAATCGCCGGCTCGACGGCACGCTGTCGCTGCGCTCGCGCGCGCTGGCGGTGCGCGCGGAGGGGATGGTCGACCTGGCCGACAGCGCGCTGCGCAACGTGCGGGTCACCGCGCGGCTGCTGCGTCCCGAGGCGCTGTTCCGCAACATGACCGCGCGCGACCTGCGGCTGCGCGCGATCCTAGACGGCAATTTTCGCACCTTCGCCTTCGACTATCGCCTGACCGCCGACCGCTTCGCCTTCGACGATACCGGGTTCGAGCAGGCGCGCGCCGCCGGGCGCGGGCGTTGGGGGCCGCGCCCCATCGCGCTGCCGGTCGCGTTCACCGCCGCGCGCGTCACCGGGGTGGGCGACGTGGCGGGCGGGATCCTGCGCAACCTGGCGCTGGCCGGCGTGCTGCGCGTCACCGCCGACACGATCACCGGCGACGGGCTGCGCCTGCGCTCCGACAAGCTGACCGGCACGATCGGGCTGACGCTGGACCTGCACACCGGGCGCTATGACGTCGCGCTGTCGGGCGGGCTGGGGCGTTATCTGATCCCGGGGCTCGGCGTCGTCGACGTGCAGTCGCAATTGCGCGTGGTGCCCGGCGCGGACGGGCATGGCACGCGCGTGATCGGGCGCGGCACCGCGCGGATGCTGCGGCTCGACAACGGCTTCTTCCGCAGCCTGGCCGGCGGGCTGCCGCGCATCGAGACGTTGCTGGAGCGGACGCCGGACGGCGTGCTGCACTTCACCCGGCTGGTGCTGACCGCGCCGTCGCTGCGGCTGGCGGGCACCGGCTATCGCCGCCGCGACGGCACGTTCGTGTTCGAGGGCGCAGGGACGCAGACCAGCTATGGCCCGGTGCAGTTGAAACTGGACGGGCGGATCGAGAAGCCGACGATCGACCTGCTGTTCGCGCGCCCGAACGAGGCGCTGGGGCTGGCGAACGTGCGCGCGCATCTCGACCCCACGCCGCAGGGCTTTGCGTTCACCGCCGCGGGCGGATCGCGGCTGGGGCCGTTCGAGGGCGCGGGTGCGATCCTGCTGCCGCCGGGCGGGCAGGCGCAGATCGCGGTCGCACGCCTGGATGTCAGCGGGACGCGCGCGACCGGGACGCTCGACATCGTCGACGGCGGCTTTCGCGGGCGGTTGGGCGTGGCCGGCGGCGGGCTGACCGGCGCACTCGACTTCGCGCCGGTGGGCGAGGTGCAGCGGATCGCGGGGCGGATCGACGCACGCAACGCGCGGATCGGCGGCGGGGCCAGCGTGCGACAGGGGCGCGTCGACTTCAACGTGCTGCTGGAGCCGGACGGCGCGCGCGTCACCGCCACCACCAGCGGCGCCGGGCTGCGGCGCGGCGCACTGTCGGTCGCGCGCTTCGCGGGGCAGGCCGCGCTGACGGGCGATACGGGCGAGGTGCGCGCCTCGATCGCGGGATCGCGCGGGGTCGGCTTCCATGTCGAAACCGTCACGCAGATCACCGCCGACGGCTATATCGTGCGCGCCAACGGCACGATCGGGCAGCAGCCGATCCGGCTGGAGACCCCGGCGACGTTCACGCGCGGGGGTGAGCGCTGGACGCTGGCGCCGACGCGGCTGACCTTCGCGGGGGGCAGCGCCGAGCTGTCGGGGCGGTTCGGCGGTGGCGAGACGGCGGTGCGCGCGGCGCTGACGCGGCTGCCGCTCGGCGTGCTCGATATCGGCTATAGCGGGCTGGGACTGGGCGGCACCGCGACCGGCACGCTGGAGCTGGCGGCCCGCACCGGCGCCGCGCCGACCGGGCGCACCAACCTGACGATCCGCGGGCTCACCCGCTCGGGGCTGCTCAGTTCCTCGGCGCCGATCGACATCGGGGTGGCGGGCGTGCTCGACCCCGACAAGCTGGGCGTGCGGATGGTGATGGCCTCGGGCGGGCGCACCGTGGGCCGCGCGCAGGCGCTGCTGAAGCCGTTGGGCGGCGGCGATCCGATCGAGCGGCTGACGCGCGCCGGCCTGTTCGCGCAATTGCGTTATGCCGGCCCGGCCGACACCCTGTGGCGGCTGACGCGGATCGAGCTGTTCGATCTGTCCGGCCCGGTCGCGCTGTCCGCCGACGTCACCGGCACCGTCGCCAGCCCGCAGATTCGCGGGCTGATGCGTGCGTCGGGCGCGCGAATCCAGAGCGCGACGACCGGCACCGTCGTCACCAACATCCAGACCGCTGGACGCTTCGACGGGTCGCGGCTGCGGATCGAGCGCTTTACCGGCGACGCGGGGCGCGGCGGGCGGGTGAGCGGCACCGGATCGTTCGACTTCGGCGCGGCGAACGGCGTCGCGCTCGACCTGCGGATGAATGCCGACCATGCGATGCTGATCGATCGCGAGGACATCGGCGCCACCGTCACCGGCCTGATCGCCTTCACCTCGGACGGCACCGGCGGCGTCATCTCGGGCGACGTGCGGCTCGACAGCAGCCGCTATCGGCTGGGGCAGGCGACGGTGGCCAGCGCGCTGCCGCAGATCGCGGTGCGCGAGATCAACGTGCCGGGCGGGGCGGTGATCGACGACGAGGCGGCGGCGCCGTGGCGGCTGGACATCCACGCCCATGCGCGCAACGGCCTGATGGTCTCCGGGCTGGGGCTGACCAGCGAATGGACCACCGACGTGCGGATCGCCGGCACCCCCACCAACCCCGCGATCACCGGGCGCGCCGATCTGGTGCGCGGCGATTACGAATTCGCGGGGCGCGAGTTCGAGCTGTCGCGCGGGATCATCCGCTTCGCCGGCGAGGTGCCCGCCAACCCCGCGCTGGATATCGAGGCGGCGGCCAACACCACCGGGCTGAACGCCACGATCCGCGTGACCGGGGTGGCGCAGAAACCTGAGATCAGCTTCGCCAGCACCCCCGCGCTGCCGCAGGACGAATTGCTGTCGCGGCTGTTGTTCGGCACGTCGATCACCAATCTGTCCGCCCCCGAGGCGTTGCAGCTGGCGGCGGCGGTCGCGGCGCTGCAGGGTGGCGGCAACGGGCTGAACCCGATCAACGCGGTCCGCCGCGCCGCCGGGCTGGACCGGCTGCGCATCCTGCCCGCCGATCCGCAGACCGGGCAGGGCACGTCGATCGCAGCGGGCAAATATGTGACGCGGCGGTTGTATGCGGAAATCATCACCGACGGTGCCGGCTATTCCGCGACGCGGGTGGAATTCCAGGTGACGCGCTGGCTGTCGCTGCTGTCGTCGATCTCGACGCTGGGGCGGCAGAGCGGCAACGTGCGCGTCTCGCGGGATTATTGAGGATGCGTCGCGCCGAACGCGCCCGGTAATTCGCCTTATCCTGCGGCAATCCGCCGGAACCGCGTCGCGGGGCTGCGGTTGACCGCGTAACGATGACCACGCCGCAAATCCTCTCGATCGTGACCCTGATCGGGATGATGGCGCTCTTCATTTGGGGTCGTTTCCGCTACGACGTGGTCGCGATCATCGCCTTGCTGGCCAGCCTGACGCTGGGCATCGTCACGCCTGGCGAGGCGTTCAAGGGCTTCTCCGACGACATCGTCATCATCGTCGGCTCCGCGCTGGTGCTGTCGGCGGCGGTGCAGCGGTCCGGCGTGGTGGAGCGCGTGCTGCGCAAGGTCGCGCGGCGGGTGCGGCGGGTGCGCGGGCAATTGCTGGTGCTGACCGGATCGGTCGGCGTGGCGAGCGCGCTGGTCAAGAATATCGGCGCGCTGGCGATGCTGATGCCCGCCGCAATCCAGATGGCGAAGAAGAACGATGCCTCGCCGTCGGTTTATCTGATGCCGATGTCGTTCGCCTCGCTGCTCGGCGGATTGATGACGTTGGTGGGCACGTCGCCCAACATCATCGTCAGCCGGTCGCGCGAGCAGATGCTGGGCGAGCCGTTCGGGATGTTCGACTATACGCCGGTCGGGCTGGGGTTGCTGGTGATCGGGTTGCTGTACCTGAGCGTCGCCTATCGCCTGATCCCCGCCGATCGCCGCGCCGCGCCCAGCATGGCCGAGGCGCTCGACATCACCGGCTATGTCACCGAGGTGCTGGTGCCCGAAGGCTCGCCGGCGGTCGGCGAGACGGTCGCGGCGTTCCTCGACCGCCACGAACATGAGGTGACGATCACGCGCATGGTGCGCGCCGGGATGCGCAGCTACCCCGCCGCCGACACCGCGTTGCGGGCCGACGACACATTGATCCTGGGTGGCGAGCCCGACGCGCTGGAGCGTGCGATCGCGGGCGACCGGCTGTCGCTGGAAAGCGAGGAACGCGAGAAGCGCACCGATCGCGGCGAGCGCGAGCTGGGGGTGATCGAGGCGGTCATCAACCTCGGCTCCCCGCTGGAGGGGCAGACCGCCGGGCGGCTCGACCTGCAGGCACGCTACGGCGTGAACCTGATCGCGATCTCGCGGCGCGACGAGCGGCTGTCGCGCCGGCTCGGCAATATCGCGCTGCGCACCGGCGACGTCGTCGTGTTGCAGGGCACGCTCGACACCCTGCCCGAGAAGCTGCGCGAGCTGGGTTGCCTGCCGCTGACCGAGCGCGAGCTGCGGCTGG
>CAJYSA010000060.1 GCA_913777325.1 uncultured Sphingomonas sp.
TCCTTGGCGGTACGCACGATCACCGCGCGGTGAACGTCGCCCTTCTTCACGCGGCCACGCGGCTGCGCTTCCTTGACGCTGACGACGATGATGTCGCCGACCGATGCGGTACGGCGCTTCGAGCCGCCCAGCACCTTGATGCACTGCACCCGCTTCGCGCCGCTGTTGTCCGCGACGTCGAGATTGGACTGCATCTGGATCATAGATCCGCTTCCTTCTCTCTTCTGGGGTGGATACCGACCCGACCCCGCCTTAAAAAACGACCCCCGGCGCAGGGCTGCTGCGCCAGGGGGAGAGGCCCCATAGCCGCTCCTGGTACGAAAGGCAAGCGAGTCGCCCCGCCCTTTCGACCAATCCGCTCTTTGCCCCGAAGGGCGCCTTCAAATCCTAACCCCGCCCCTCCCTTGACGGAGGAGCGGGGCACGCAATCAAAGACTTTTAGCCTTCGGCCGAGGCCCGCTCGGGCGTCAGGTGGGTATCGACCCGCTCGACGACCTTCCAGGTCTTCAGCTTCGAGATCGGGGCGGTCTCTTCGATCCGCACCGTCTCACCGGCCTTGTATTCATTGCTCTCATCGTGAGCATGATACTTCTTCGACCGACGGATGATCTTGCCGTAGAGGGGGTGCTTAACCTTCCGCTCCACATTGACGACGACCGTCTTGTCGGTCTTGTCCGAGACAATCACCCCGGTCAGCACGCGCTTCGGCATGTGTCTCGGTCCTTACTTGGCAGCCGCAGCGGTACGCTGCGCCTGGATGGTCTTGATCCGCGCGATGTCGCGACGGACTTCCTTGACCCGGCTGGGCTTTTCGAGCTGGCTCGTGGCCGCCTGGAAGCGCAGGTTGAACTGCTCACGCTTCAGGTTGCCCAGCGCCTCGACGAGCTGGTCGTCGCTCTGGCCGGTATATTCAGTCTTGGCCATTACTCGCCTCCGAGGTGCGAGGTGTCGCCCAGGCGGGCAACGACCTTGGTCTTGATGGGCAGCTTCATCGCCGCGCGCTCGAATGCCTCGGCGGCCAGCGGGCCGTCGACACCGTCGAGCTCGAACAGGATGCGACCCGGCTTCACGCGGGCGGCCCAGAATTCCGGCGAACCCTTACCCGAGCCCATGCGGACTTCGGCAGGCTTCGACGAGACGGGCACGTCCGGGAAGATGCGAATCCACAAACGCCCCTGGCGCTTGATGTGACGCGTGATCGCGCGGCGAGCCGCCTCGATCTGGCGAGCCGTGATACGTTCCGGCTCCATGGCCTTCAGGCCATAGGAACCGAAGTTCAGGCTGGTGCCGCCCTTCGCATCGCCGTGGATGCGGCCCTTAAAGGCCTTGCGGAACTTGGTGCGCTTTGGTTGCAGCATGTTCTTTGATCCTTAGCGGCGATGATCGTCGCGCGCCGGGCGCACGCCGGAGGTCTGAGCCTCCATCATCAGCCGGTCCTGCGCCATGGGATCATGGCCCAGGATCTCGCCCTTGAAGATCCACACCTTCACGCCGCACACGCCATAAGCGGTGTGCGCCTGCGCTTCGGCATAGTCGACGTTCGCACGCAGCGTGTGCAGCGGAACGCGGCCTTCACGATACCATTCGGTACGCGCGATTTCCGCGCCGCCCAGACGGCCGCCGCAGGTGATACGGATGCCTTCGGCGCCCAGACGGAGCGCCGACTGCACCGCACGCTTCATGGCGCGACGGAACGCGATACGGCGCTCCAGCTGGTCGGCCACGCCCTGGGCGACGAGCTTGGCGTCGATCTCGGGCTTGCGGATCTCGACGATGTTCAGCGACACGTCGGACGAGGTCATCGAACCCAGCTTCTTGCGAAGCTTTTCGATGTCGGCGCCCTTCTTGCCGATGATCACGCCCGGACGCGCCGCGAAGATCGAGATGCGGCACAGCTTGGCCGGACGCTCGATGACGACCTTCGAGATCGCGGCCTGGGGCAGCGTCTTCATGATGAACTGGCGGATCTTCAGATCCTCCAGCAGCAGGCGGCCATAGTCATGGCCTTCGGCGAACCAGCGGCTGTCCCAGGTACGGTTGATCTGGAGACGCAGGCCGATCGGATTGCTCTTCTGACCCATTATGCTTCTTCCTGCTCGCGGACGACGATGCGGAGCCGCGAAAACGGCTTCAGGATGCGGGTGGACTTGCCACGGCCGCGCGTCGCGAAACGCTTCATGGTGATCGACTTGCCGACCGACGCCTCGGCGACGACGAGCGAGTCGACGTCGAGGTTGTGGTTGTTCTCGGCATTGGCGATCGCGGAGGCCAGGATCTTGCGCGCGTCGACAGCCATCGCCTTCGTCGAGAAGGCGAGGATGTTCATCGCGTCGCCGACCTTCTTGCCGCGGATCAGCGCCGCAACCAGGTTCAGCTTCTGCGCCGAACCACGGATCTGCGTGCCGACCGACAGCGCTTCCTTGTCACCGACCTTGCGGGGGGATGCGGGCTTCGACATCAGCGCTTACCCTTCTTGTCGGCAGCGTGGCCGGGGAAGTAGCGCGTGGGCGCGAATTCACCGAGCTTCATGCCGACCATGTCCTCGTTCACCGAGACGGGAACGAACTTGCGACCGTTGTAGACGTTGAAGGTCAGACCGACGAACGACGGCAGGATGGTCGAGCGACGCGACCAGGTCTTGATCGGACCTGCGCGGTTGCCAGCATCCTGAGCCACTTCGGCCTTCTTCAGGAGATGGAGGTCCACGAAAGGACCCTTCCAAACGGAACGAGCCATTGCGTGTTAGCCCTTCTTCTTGGCGTGACGGCTACGGATGATCATCTTGTCCGTCGCCTTGTTGTGACGAGTGCGCGCACCCTTCGTCGGCTTGCCCCACGGGGTGACCGGATGACGGCCGCCCGAGGTCCGGCCTTCACCACCGCCGTGCGGGTGGTCGACCGGGTTCTTCGCAACACCGCGGGTCAGCGGGCGATGGCCCTTCCAACGGTTGCGACCAGCCTTCGCCAGGTTGGTGTTGCCGTTGTCGGGGTTCGACACCGCGCCGACGGTCGCCATGCAGTTCGCATGGATATAGCGCTGCTCGCCCGAGTTCAGACGGACGATGACCATGCCCTTGTCGCGGCCCACGACCTGCACATAGGTGCCGGCCGAACGTGCGATCTGACCGCCCTTGCCGGGCTTCATCTCGACGTTGTGGACGATCGTGCCGACCGGCATCTGGCCCAGTTCCATGGCGTTGCCAGGCTTCACGTCGGTCTTCTTGCCCGCGATCACCTTGTCGCCGACAGCGAGACGCTGGGGCGCGATGATGTAGGACTGGTCGACCTTGCCGGCTTCGTCGGTGCCATAGTTGATGAGCGCGATGAAGGCGGTGCGGTTGGGATCATATTCGATCCGCTCCACGGTGCCCTCGACGTCCCACTGGCGACGCTTGAAGTCGATGAAGCGATAGCGCTGCTTGTGGCCGCCCGCGATGCCGCGGCTGGTCACATGGCCCTTGTTGTTGCGGCCGCCGGTCTTGCGCTTGCCTTCGGTGAGCGCCTTGACGGGCGCGCCCTTCCAGAGCGCCGAACGGTCGACGAGGATCAGGCCGCGGCGGGCCGGGCTCGTCGGGTTATAATGCTTGAGTGCCATCGCCTCAGATCCCCGTCGTCACGTCAATGGACTGACCGTCCTTGAGGGTGACGATCGCCTTCTTCATGTCGGAACGCTGATAGGGAGCACCCTTCCAACGCTTCGTCTTGCCCTTCTGGACGATCGTGTTCACGCCGGTGACGGTCACGTCGAACAGAGCCTCGACAGCCGCCTTGATCTCGGGCTTGGTAGCGCCCGAAGCGACCTTGAACACCACGGCGTTGTGCTCGCTCAGGAGCGTCGCCTTCTCGGTGATGTGCGGCGCAACGATCACGTCGTAATGACGCGGATCGACCGCCTTCTGCTGCTTAGCCATTAAAACGGGCCTCCAGCTTTTCGACAGCCGAGCGCGTCAGCACCAGGGTGTCATGCTTCAGAATGTCGTAGACATTGGCGCCAGCGGCCGGAAGGACGTTGATTTCCTTCAGGTTGCCTGCGGCCAGTGCGAACGACGTCTCGACGGCGTCGCCATCGATGACCAGCGCGGTCTTGCCGAAGCCGAGCTTCGCCAGATCGCCCTGCAGCGTCTTCGTCTTGTTACCAGCGACCGCCAGATCGTTCATCACGATCAGCGAACCGGCCTTGGCATGGCTCGACAGCGCCATCTTCAGACCCAGAGCGCGAACCTTCTTGTTCAGACCCGGGTTGAAGTCGCGGACGCGGGCGCCGTGCGCCTTACCACCGCCGATGAAGACGGGGGCCCGACGATCGCCGTGACGAGCGACACCGCCGCCCTTCTGGCGACCGAGCTTCTTGCCCGAGCGGGCGACATCGGCGCGCTCACGGGTGCCGCGCGCGGTGGCGCGACGCTTTTCCAGCTGCCAGGTCACAACGCGGTGCAGGATGTCGGCGCGCGGATCGAGGCCGAAGACCTCGTCGTTGAGCTCGATGTCCGCGGCGTCGGTGCCGGCGAAGGATTGAACCTTGACCTTCACGACTTAGCCCTCCTGGCTCTCGGTGGCTTCCGGAGCAGGCTCGGCAGAAGCGTTGTTGTTGGCGGCCGCCTTGATGCTGGCGGGGAACGGGGCGTCCGCGTGGCGCGAAACCTTGACCGCGTCCTTGACGATCAGCCAGCCACCCTTCGAGCCGGGCACCGAGCCCTTGACGAAGATCAGGCCGCGCTCGACGTCGGTCGACACGATTTCGAGGTTCTGCTGCGTGCGGTTCTTGTCACCCATGTGACCGGCCATCTTCTTGTTCTTGAAGACGCGGCCCGGATCCTGACGGTTACCGGTCGAACCATGCGAACGGTGCGAGACCGAGACGCCGTGGGTCGCACGCAGACCACCGAAGTTCCAGCGCTTCATCGCACCGGCAAAGCCCTTACCCTGGGTACGACCCTGGATATCGACATACTGGCCGGGGACGAAATGGTCGGCGGAGATTTCCGCGCCGACGTCCAGCAGGCCGTCTTCGTTCACGCGGAACTCGACCAGCACCTGCTTGGGCTCGACTTCGGCCTTGCCGAAGTGGCCACGCTGCGGCTTGGCAACATTCTTGGTCTTGGCGACACCTGCACCAAGCTGGACGGCGGTGTAGCCGTCACGATCCATCTCGCGGCGAGCGACGACCTGTACGCCTTCAAGCGCCAGGACGGTGACCGGCACGTGCCGACCATCGTCCTGGAACAGGCGGGTCATCCCCAGCTTCTTCGCGATCACGCCGGTACGCATGATCCTGTTCCTTCCTCGACAGAGGCCCCCAAGAACCATTCAAGGGGGGCATATCCAGCCCGATTAAAGCGAAACGAGCCCCCGTCCCGGGCTGGCGACCGGCAAGCCGATCAGACGGGGGACGCTGCCCCGGCACCATCTCGCTTGCGCGAAACCACCGGGCGGTATCCCTAAAGAGTGCCGGATCACGGGAGCGACCTCGGCGCGTTTTTCCGGAAGCTTCAGGCCGGAGAAACGCCAAAATCCCGTGGAACGGAATCGTCGACCACGGGAATGCTGGCCCTCTTACGCCAGCTTGATCTCGACATCAACACCTGCGGCGAGGTCGAGCTTCATCAGCGCATCGACGGTCTGCGGGGTCGGCTGCACGATGTCCAGCATCCGCTTGTAGGTGCGGACCTCGAACTGCTCGCGCGACTTCTTGTCGATGTGCGGACCACGGTTGACCGTGAACTTCTCGATGCGCGTCGGAAGCGGGATCGGACCGCGGATGAGCGCGCCGGTGCGGCGTGCGGTGTCGGCGATGTCGCCAGTGGCCTGATCGAGCACGCGATGGTCGAACGCCTTCAGACGAATGCGGATATTGCTGTCCATGATCCCTACCGATGCGAAAGAGCGGGCTTTCGGCTCGCGACCATGACGAACGGCAAGTGCGATCGGCTGTCCGACCGGGCACTCGACCATCCGCCGTGAAGGCGACCCTGGGCCGAAACAAACTCTGGGTTACGACAGGAGCGGCGAACCACCCTGCCCTCACTAAAAGCAAAAGGCCGACTCCGGTGTTTCCGGTGCCAGCCGATTCCCTCAAGGCGTGTGCCTATACGCATATGGGCCGAGGGCCGCAAGGGGTGGCGGCCGGTTTTTGTTGGAGGGGACGGAACCCTACGCCAAACGTCGCAAATCCCCCGGCCCTTTCAGCCTTGGCGACGCCGAAGACCACGCTTTGGCCGAGCCGCCGGGCGTGCACTTCGATTGCACTCCGTGCGAACGGAGGGCGCGCCTACCCGTCATTGCGAGCGCAGCGAAGCAATCCAGAGCGTCTTGCCCGCGGCCCTGGATTGCTTCGCTGCGCTCGCAATGACGGAGGACAGTCATGGGAGTCCCGGCCCACCCCACAAAAGAAAAAGGCCGACCCCGTCGCCGGGGCCGGCCCTTTCCGAAGAAGTTTCAGGCTTTCGCCCGAGACTTACTTGTCGATCGAGCTGACGACGCCCGCGCCGACGGTACGGCCGCCTTCACGGATCGTGAAGCGCTGACCGATGTCCATGGCGATCGGAGCGATCAGCTTCACGCCCAGAGCGACGTTGTCGCCCGGCATGACCATCTCGGTGCCCTCAGGCAGCTCGACGGTGCCGGTGACGTCGGTCGTGCGGAAGTAGAACTGCGGACGATAGTTCGCGAAGAACGGGGTGTGACGGCCGCCTTCTTCCTTCGACAGGACGTACACTTCCGACTGGAAGTCGGTGTGCGGGGTGATCGAACCCGGCTTGGCCAGAACCTGACCACGCTCGACTTCGTCACGCGCCACGCCACGGATCAGCGCGCCGATGTTGTCGCCGGCCTGGCCCGAGTCGAGCAGCTTGCGGAACATTTCGACACCGGTGACGGTGGTCTTGCGGGTGTCGTTGATGCCGACGATCTCGACTTCTTCACCAACCTTGACGATGCCGGTCTCGACGCGGCCGGTGACGACGGTGCCGCGACCCGAGATCGAGAACACGTCTTCGATCGGCATCATGAACGGCTTGTCGAGCGGACGCTCCGGCTGCGGGATATATTCGTCGACCTGCTTCATCAGCTCGAGAACGGCATCCTTGCCGAACTTGTCGTTGGAACCCGACAGCGCGCAGGTCGCCGAACCCTTGACGACGGGGATGTCGTCGCCCGGGAATTCGTACGAGCTGAGCAGCTCGCGGATTTCCAGCTCGACCAGCTCGAGGATTTCCTCGTCGTCGACCAGGTCGACCTTGTTCATGAACACGACCATCGCGGGCACGCCGACCTGGCGGGCGAGCAGGATGTGCTCGCGGGTCTGCGGCATCGGGCCGTCGGTCGACGACACGACCAGGATCGCGCCGTCCATCTGCGCCGCGCCGGTGATCATGTTCTTCACATAGTCGGCGTGGCCCGGGCAGTCGACGTGCGCATAGTGGCGCGATTCGGTCTCATACTCGACGTGCGCGGTCGAGATGGTGATGCCGCGCTCACGCTCTTCCGGAGCCTTGTCGATGTTCGCGAAGTCCACCGCCGCGTTGCCGGCGACGTTGTCCGCCAGAACCTTGGTGATCGCCGCGGTCAGCGAGGTCTTGCCATGGTCGACGTGGCCGATGGTGCCGATGTTGAGGTGCGGCTTGTTCCGCTCGAATTTTGCCTTTGCCATTTTCCTACCTTCTGAATCGAATTCGGTGCCGCATCCGAGGCCACGCGAACGCGGCCCCATAGCGGGTGTTTGAAGCGATTGCCAGCCCCTAGCATCGTCGCGCCCCGGGTTGCCCCGGGAGCGCGACGGACGCCATTAGGCCATCTTCGCCTTGACCTCGTCCGCAACGTTCTGCGGCACTTCGTCATAGTGCGAGAACTGCATCGAGTACTGCGCACGGCCCTGGGTGAACGAGCGGAGCGCGTTCACATAGCCGAACATGTTCGCCAGCGGGACCATCGCCTCGACCGTCTGCGCGTTGCCGCGCGTATCGGTGCCCTGGATCTGGCCGCGACGGCTGTTCATGTCGCCGATGACGTCGCCCAGATAGTCTTCCGGGGTCACGACTTCGACCTTCATGACCGGCTCGAGCAGCGTGATGCCCGACTTCTGGGCCGCTTCGCGCATGGCGCCGCGGGCACAGATTTCAAACGCCAGCGCCGACGAGTCGACGTCGTGGTACGCACCGTCGTACAGCAGGACTTCGAAGTCGATGATCGGGAAGCCGACCAGCGAACCGGTTTCCGCGGTCTCACGGAAGCCCTTCTCGATCGCGGGGATATATTCCTTCGGAATGTTACCGCCCTTGATCTCGTCCTTGAAGACGAAGCCGGAACCACGCTCGCCCGGGGTCAGCTTGACCTTGACGCGGCCGAACTGGCCGGTGCCGCCCGACTGCTTCTTGTGCGTGTAGTCGATGTCGACCGGCTTCTTGAGGTATTCGCGATACGCCACCTGCGGCGCACCGACGTTTGCCTCGACCTTGAACTCGCGCTTCATGCGATCGACGAGAATCTCGAGGTGGAGTTCGCCCATCCCCTTGATGATCGTCTGGCCCGATTCGTGATCGGTCGACACGCGGAACGAGGGATCCTCGGCGGCCAGGCGGTTGAGCGCGATGCCCATCTTTTCCTGGTCGGCCTTGGTCTTCGGCTCCACCGACAGCTCGATCACCGGCTCCGGGAATTCCATGCGCTCCAGGATGATCGGGTGCGCCGGATCGCAGAGCGTGTCGCCGGTCGTCGTTTCCTTCAGGCCCGCAATCGCGACGATGTCGCCCGCACGCGCCTCTTCGATGTCCTCACGCGAGTTCGCGTGCATGAGGAGCATACGGCCGATCTTTTCCTTCTTGTCCTTCACCGAGTTCAGGTAGCCGCCCTTGGTCAGGACGCCCGAATAGATGCGCGCGAAGGTCAGCGAGCCGACGAACGGGTCGTTCATGATCTTGAACGCCAGCGCCGAGAACGGTGCCTCGTCCGAGGACGGACGCTCGTCCGGCGTCTCGCCGTCCAGCTTCACGCCCTTGATCGCCGGCACGTCGAGCGGGCTCGGCAGATAGTCGACGACCGCGTCGAGCAGCGGCTGCACGCCCTTGTTCTTGAACGCCGAACCGCAGACGACGGGGACGAACGACATGTTCAGCGTGCCCTTGCGGAGCAGCTTCTTCAGCGTGGCGGCGTCAGGCTCGTTGCCCTCCAGATACGCTTCCATCGCCTCGTCGTCCTGCTCGACGGCCAGCTCGATCAGGTCGTTGCGATACTTCGCCGCCTTCTCGACCATGTCGTCGGGGATCGGCTGATATTCGAACTTCGCGCCCAGCGACTCTTCGAGCCAGATGATCGCGCGGTTCTCGACCAGGTCGACCAGGCCCTTGAAGCCACCCTCGATGCCGATCGGGAGATACAGCACCGCCGGCTTCGCGCCCAGACGCTCAATGATCGAGTTGACGCAGAAGTAGAAATCGGCGCCGGTGCGGTCCAGCTTGTTGACGAAGCACATGCGCGGCACGCCGTACTTGTCGGCCTGGCGCCACACGGTTTCCGACTGCGGCTCCACGCCCGCGACGCCGTCGAAGCACGCGACCGCGCCGTCGAGGACGCGCAGCGAGCGCTCGACTTCGATCGTGAAGTCGACGTGGCCCGGCGTGTCAATGATGTTGATCAGATGCTCGGGGCCCTTGCCCTCTTCGGCCTTCCACTTGCAGGTGGTGGCAGCCGACGTGATCGTGATCCCGCGCTCCTGCTCCTGCTCCATCCAGTCCATCGTGGCGGTGCCCTCATGGACTTCGCCGATCTTGTAGGACTTGCCGGTGTAGTAAAGAATACGCTCGGTCGTCGTCGTCTTGCCGGCGTCGATATGCGCCATGATGCCGATGTTACGGTAGAGTTCGAGCGGATGGCTGCGGGCCATGATAAGGCTTCCTTAGCGATGTGGGGAGCGCAGCATGTCGCCGGCTCCCCACGATATAGGTCAGATTTGAGACGCTTCCAAGACAGGCCGCGTCCGCATCGCCGGTGTTACCAGCGGTAGTGCGAGAAGGCGCGGTTCGCTTCCGCCATGCGGTGCGTGTCCTCGCGCTTCTTCACCGCGTTGCCGCGGTTGTTCGACGCGTCGAGCAGCTCGCCCGACAGGCGCGCCGACATCGTGTTCTCGCTGCGCGCGCGCGCGGCGGTGATCAGCCAGCGGATCGCCAGCGCCTGCGCGCGCTCGGGGCGAACCTCGACCGGCACCTGGTACGTGGCACCACCGACGCGGCGGCTGCGGACTTCGATGCCCGGCTTGATGTTGTTCAGCGCGTCATGGAACACGCCGATCGGCTCGCGCTTGGCGCGGGTCTCGACGGTGTTCATCGCCGAATAGACGATGCCTTCCGCGACGGACTTCTTGCCGTCCAGCATCACCGAATTCATGAACTTGGACAGAACCTCATCCCCGTACACGGGATCAGGCAGGATTTCCCGCTTTTCGGGGCGACGACGACGAGCCATCTCAGATTTCCTTGTTGATCTTCAGCGAACCCGGAACCCGAGGGGACCCCGTCAAAGTACTACTTTGATGGGAACCCTGTCCGGCGCTTACTCTGGCTGGATTACTTGGGACGCTTCGCGCCGTACTTCGAACGGCTCTGCTTGCGGTCCTTCACGCCCTGCGTGTCGAGCACGCCGCGCAGCACGTGGTAGCGCACGCCCGGAAGGTCGCGCACACGGCCGCCGCGGATCAGCACCACCGAGTGCTCCTGCAGGTTGTGGCCCTCGCCCGGGATGTAGCTGATGACTTCGCGCTGGTTGGTCAGGCGAACCTTGGCCACCTTGCGGAGCGCCGAGTTCGGCTTCTTCGGGGTCGTGGTATAGACACGGGTGCAGACGCCGCGCTTCTGCGGGTTCTGCTCCATCGCAGGGACCTTGCTCTTGGCCTTCTGCGGGTCGCGGCCCTTGCGGACCAGCTGGTTGATCGTCGGCATTGAAGCCTTCACCTTTCGTATAGGTTACTTTGCTGGAGCCCTAAAACACAGACTTGGAATACGAAAAGGACCGCGGAGCCGCCCATAAGGCGGCCACCGGATGGTCCAGCTGCATCCAGCAATGTTCAAGCTGCCCGGCGGAGTCGCCTCCTCGCGGACCGGCGGGCTATAGGCGTCCGTGCCCGATCGGTCAACGTCCGCTCACTTCAGCGGATCATGCCCCCAGTTCATCAGCGAGTAGCGCCAGTCTGAATGCTCCTTGTCCTTCGCGGGGCCGCCCTGCGACAGGTGGCGATGCACATAGCCGACCACCTTCTTCATATGCGCATAGTCCGCGTCGGTCAGGTCGGCCTTCTTCGTCCGCTTGATCCCGACGATGCGCCGCCCCGATTCGTGACCGACGCTCTCGCCCTTGCCGTCGCCGTCGCCGCCCTTCCAGCCGACGCGCTTGCTGTCGTCGGTATCGAGGAACTTCTCCAGCTCGGCCGGGGCCATGTTGACCGCCTCGGCGAAGTCCTTGGCAACCTGTTCCTTCTCGTCGTCGGTCATGCGTCTCTCCTGTCCGGGGAAGACGCCCGACGCGCGCCTGGGTTCAATCGACCTTCACGCCCCCCTTCACCACCGCGACCGGACGCTCCAGCACCGTGACGTCACGCAGCGGATCGCCCGCCACCGCCACCATGTCGCCATAGCGCCCGACCGCGATCGCGCCGACGTCGCCCTCGCGCCCCAGCGCCTGTGCCGCGCTGACCGTGGCGGCGCGGATCGCCTGCAACGGCGTCATCCCCCATTGCACCATCTTGGCGAACTGCTTCGCATTGTCGCCGTGCGGATAGACGCCCGCGTCGGTGCCGAACGTCATCGGCACGCCCATCCGGAAGGCGCGCTGGAACGTCTGGCGCTGTTTCAGCCCGATCGCCTTTTCCTTGTCCAGGCTCTCCTGCTCGGTGCCGTTGGCGGTCCCGGTCGCCAGGATATAATCGTCGTTGTAGATATCCATGTCGAACCAGGTCTTGTGGTCGATCGCCAGCTTCATCGCCTCGTCGGAGGCCAGGCTGGCATGTTCGATCGTGTCGATCCCGGCGCGGATCGCCGCCTTGATCCCCTCGTCGCCATGCGCGTGCGCGGCGACCTTCATGTGGAGCATGTGCGCCTCGTCGGCGATCGCGCGCATCTCCTCCTCGCTCAGTTGCTGCCCGCCGACCGAATCGCCCAGCGAGAACACGCCGCCGGTCGCGCAGATCTTGATGACCTCCGCGCCATATTTGTGCAGCCAGCGCACCTTGGCGCGCGCCTCCTCCGGGGTATTCACCACCGAGGGCAGCTTCTTGTCATAGGAGGGCGGCAGCGCATTGTCGTCGCAATGCCCGCCGGTCGCGCCGATCGCATAGCCGGCCGGCACGATCCGCGGGCCGACCAGCCAGCCGCCATCGATCGCTTCCTTGATGCCGACGTCCTGGAAATCCGCCGCGCCGACGTTGCGGACCGTGGTGAAGCCCGCGCGCAGCGTCTTCCGCGCATTGGCCACCCCCACCGCACCCCAGAAGCTGTCGGTGTACTTGAACGTCTTGTAGCCGCCGATCTCCGCCAGCGAGGTGAGATGGACGTGCATGTCGATCAGCCCGGGCACCAGGGTCACGTCGCCCAGGTCGATGCGCGTCGCCCCCGCCGGCGCCGCCGCACCGCTGCGCGTGCCGATCGACACGATCCGCCCGTCGGTGACGGTGATCACCGGATCGGCGACGATCGCGCCCTTCTCGACGTCGAGCATCCGCGCGGCGATGATGACGCTGGTGTCGGCGAGCGCCGGGGCGGCGATGGTCAGCGAGGCGACGGCGGCGGCGGCGGCGCGCACGCCGGCAAGTGATGTCATGATGTACGGTCCCCTTTTCGCGCATCATGACGCGTGCCCGCGCCAACGCAAGCGGCGGGACGATCAGTCCTTCAGCCGCGCGCTCAAAAACGCGATCAGCGCGTCCACCCGTGCCGGGCGCAGCGCGCTGGGCGGGGTCAACAGGTGAAGCCCGATCGGCGATGGCGCCCAGTCGTGCAGGATCTCGACGATCCGACCCGCGGCCAGCGCGTCGGCGACGATGAAGCCCGGCAGCCGCGCGATCCCCAGCCCGGCCTCCAGTGCCGCGACCAGCGCCTCGCCGCTGTTCGCCGACAGCGGCCCCGCCGCGCGCACCGACACCTCCGCCCCCTCCGGACCGCGAAACCGCCATGGCCCGGTGACATTGGTATAGCCGAGCAGGCGGTGCTCGCCGAGCTGCGCGGCATGCGTCGGCGTGCCGTGCGCCGCCAGATAGGAGGGCGCCGCGACCAGATGCGCCGCGATCGAGCACAGCCGCCGCGCGCGCAGCGAGCTGTCGGGCAGGTCGGCGATCCGCAACGCCACGTCGAACCCTTCCGCGACGATATCCACCCGCGCGTCGGACAGATGCAGCTCGATCTCGATCTGCGGATGCGCGCGCAGGAACTCGGCGATCAGCGGCGCGACATTCTTCACCCCGAAGCTCATCGGCGCCGCCAGCCGCACCCGCCCGCTCGGCAGGGTCGCGCCGTCGCGTGCCGCCTCCTCGGCGGCGTGCGCCTCCGCCACGATCCGCGCGGCATGCTCGGCCAGCGGCACGCCCGCCTCGGTCAACGCCAGTCGGCGCGACGTGCGATGGAACAGCGAGACCCCCAGATGCGCTTCCAGCCGCGACACCGCCTTGGATACCGTCGCCTTGCTCAAACCGATCGCATCCGCCGCGCCGCTGAACGAGCGATGCTCGGCCACCGCCGCGAAGATCGCCCATGCCTCAAGGTCGGGAAGCCGCATGTCGCGCAAATTACTGTGTGAAACGATCCGTTTCAATCGTTTCTGTTTTAGCGAGGGTGCGCGCTCCCTAGCTTGGCGGCAACGAAACGGAGGTTGACCATGACCGACACCGCCACCCTGAACCGCACCGCCGCCGCTACCGGCCCGATCGGGGGCATCGAGCGCCGCGCCTTCGACACGCTCGGCCACGCCGATCACGGCTGGCTTGATGCGCGCCACCATTTCTCCTTCGCCAGCTATTACGATCCGGCGCGGATGAGCTGGGGCGCGATCCGCGTGTGGAACGACGACACGATCGCGCCCAACAGCGGCTTTCCCCCGCACCCGCATCGCGACGTGGAAATCGTCACCTACGTCCGCAAAGGCGCGATCACCCATCAGGATTCGCTCGGCAACAAGGGCCGTACCGAGGCCGGCGATGTGCAGGTGATGAGCGCCGGATCGGGCGTGCGCCACGCGGAATACAATTTGGAGGCCGAGCCGACCACCTTGTTCCAGATCTGGATCGAGCCGACCCGCAGCGGCGGCGCGCCGAGCTGGGGCGCCAAGCCCTTTCCCAAGGGCGATCGCTCGGGTCGCTTCGTGACGCTGGCCAGCGGGTTCGACGCGGACGTCACCGGCCCCGCCGCCGCGCTGCCGATCCGTGCCGAGGCGCGTGTGCTGGCCGCCACGCTGGCGGCGGGAGAAACGCTGACCCACGAGGTCGGCGCGGGCCGCCACGCCTATCTCGTCCCCGCCACCGGCGCGATCGAGATCGACGGCCAGCGCTTCGACGCGCGTGACGGCGCGGCGATCGCCGGCGGGCGCATTGTGACCATCACCGCGATCGACGAGGCCGAGCTGGTGCTCGTCGACGCCAACTGATCCTGAAAGGAGCTGACGACATGACCAAGGTTCTCGTTCTCTACTACTCGTCCTACGGCCATATCGAGCAGATGGCGGATGCGATCGCCGAGGGCGCGCGCAGCGGCGGCGCCGAGGTCGATATTCGCCGCGTCGCGGAAACCGCGCCGGCGGATATCGTGAAGGCTGCCGGGTTCAAGACCGACACCGCGCATCCCGAGATCGAGGGGCCGGACGCGCTCGCCAACTACGATGCGATCGTCGTCGGCGCGCCGACCCGCTATGGCCGGATGCCAAGCCAGATGGCGGCCTTCTGGGACACGACCGGCGGGCTGTGGATGAAGGGCGCGCTGGTCGGCAAGGTCGGCGGTGCCTTCACCTCCACCGCCAGCCAGCACGGCGGGCAGGAGACCACGCTGTTTTCGATCCTCACCAACCTGCTCCACCACGGCATGACGATCGTCGGGCTCGACTATGGCTTCCAGGGGCAGATGGGGCTGGACGAGGTGAAGGGCGGCACGCCCTACGGCGCCAGCACGCTCGCCGATGGCGACGGAAGCCGCCAGCCGAGCCAGGTCGAGCTGGACGGCGCGCGCTACCAGGGCAAGCGCATCGCGCAGACCGCCGCAAAGCTGTCAGCGTAATCGCAAGAAGGCATCGTGTCGCCTCATCGCGGCACGATGCCCCTCTCGTCATCGCGAGCGTAGCGAAGCAATCCAGGGCGTCATGATACGGCGCCGGATTGCGTCGCTACATTGGAGATGACGATCCGGAACCCGCGTTCCTCACCGCTTCGGTGCGCGCGCCACCCGACACTTGCCCTTGCGGCATTCCGGCGGCGCGATCGCCCTCATATAGACCGGTGGCGGAACCACTCCCGAAATCACCACCGGATCGCGGGGCACCCCCGGATCCGCCGGGAAGCGCGACCGCGCGCTGGCGAACAGCGCGCGTGCCCGCGCCGCGCCCGGCGCCCGCGCACTCGCCCCCACCCAGCGCCAGTGCCACGGCTCCCACTTCACCCGCTGCCGGTTGCCGGCGGGGAACGACATCTCGAAGCCGTAGCGCGCGGCATTCTTCACCAGCCAGCGGAACGCCGGGGTCGCCGCCACGCACGCCTCCGCATCCGGGCAATCGTTGCGGCGCGGACGGAACGCGAAGTCCAGCGCGAAGCCGGTGGCATGCTCGCTATGCCCCGGCGGCGCGACCGACAGCGCGCGTTGCGCCGCATCCGCCTGCCCTTCGCGACAGAATACCGACTCCTGATACGCGATCGAGCGATGGCACGACAGCGCCAGGATCTGCCCGCCCGTCGCCGGATCGCGCGCGGCGGCCTCGATCAGCCGTTGCAGGTCGGGCAGCACCTCGCGACGCAGGACGCACGTGTTCACCGCCAGCGCGGCGGGCACCGGCACCAGCGTGTCGGGCGCGGCATCGCCATAGGGAAGATGCCCCAGCATCCGCCCGTCCGCCGCGCTCGCGGCGCGACGACCGTCGCACAATTGCGCCCGGGCGGGGCTGGCGGCCATGGCGGCCATGGCCGCCAGCGCGAGGAGGATCGACGGAAGACGCATCGCGCCCTCTGGCCATGCCGCGCGCCAACTGGCAAGAGCCGGGCCATGTTGGGTGAGCGTGTTCTTTTCCTCGATGGCGAGGCGCTGGTGATCGACAAGCCGGAGGGCCTGCCGGTCGATCCGCCGCGCGCCGGTGGCCTCAGCCTCGAGAACCATCTGTCGTCGCTCACCTTCGGGTTCCGGCGCTGGCCGGTCGCGGTCCATCGGCTCGATCGCGACACCAGCGGCTGCCTGCTCCTGTCGCGCAACCCCAAGGCACATGCGCGCTTCCAGCAGGCGTTCGAGGGCGGGCGCGTCGTGAAGCGCTATGTCGCGATCCTCGACGGCACGCCCGCGGAGGCGGAGGGCGTGATCGACCTGCCGCTTGGCAAGACCTCCACCGCCGAACACGGCTGGCGGATGACGCGCGACGCGCGCGGCAAGGCGGCGCGGACCGCGTGGCGCCTGCTGGCCACCCAGGACGGCCGCGCGCTGGTCGAGTTCCGCCCCGCCACCGGCCGCACGCACCAGATCCGCGTCCACGCGCTCGAAGGCCTGGGCTGCCCGGTCACCGGCGACCCCGTCTACGGCAGCGCGCACCCCGCCGGCATGATGCTCCACGCCATCGCCCTGACGATCCCGCGCGAGGGCAAGCCCGACGTGACGGCGGAAGCACCCTGGCCGGAGCGCTTCACGGCGCTGGGTTTCGACAACCCGGCCTGAGGGTTCATGCCATCGGGGCCGTAGTAGGGTTTTCCGTTCAACCCCATAGTGCATCATTAGATTGACCGAGGCCGGGGCACCCTCCGCCTCGGTGACAACCTTTGCAGGCGGTCGGTCGGAGGGTGCCCACAGCACCCGCGCGGCCTTGGAAGCTGGTGTTCCCTGCCCCGATAGCAACGTTATTGGATGCCTGAGCTATTGTCCAAAAAAGCGCGCCACTTGCGCTAAGATCACGCGTTCACGACAGATGGACGACGGCGCATTGCCGCGCCAATTATAGCGAAGCCGCCGATCATGAGCGCCCAGGTTGCTGGCTCGGGCAAAGCACCGGGAGCGGCAATTGCGAACCCATTGCCGCTGTAAGTCATGATAGCAGCATCCACAGGTGCGTGGAAAAAATTAGTCGAATAATCGATTAACACGTTCGCGTCTAAGCTCGGGTAAGTGTAGGCGTAACCGACCATTTTTCCGGGTCCGACCAACGATGTGACCTTTGCCGCGTCAACGCCGATAACGCTGCTCGGCGTATAAGCAGAGAGCAGGATGCCTGCAATGCTGCCGACACCGCTGCCCGAGAATGTCCAGTCGACACCCTCATAAGAAGCGAGCATCAGGTACAACGGCTGTCCACCCTGATCATCAACAACGACATTAGCAGCGTGGCTGTGGACATGATGTGTCGAAGCCTCGTAAACGCTGAGCAGATAGCTGGATTTGCCATCGGCGACCGGCGTCTCAAACCCAGTCACGGAATAGTTGCCGTATTCTGCACTGGTGCGAGTAAGCGTCGCGGCGCTTGCCGGACCGGCGGCAAGGAAGATGGCGGACAACAGGTTTGCGAGCGCAACCGACTTGAACATGACAAATTACCCCCTGAATCGGCCGCTCCAAAGGGCGGTCCGACGACACGTCGGCGCATCAACGGCCCCGATCCGGCGCTGCTTTAGATTAGATGACCCCGGCTGTCTTTCTCGAAATCTTTATGGATCGTGAACGTGGCATTCGTCGACGATGCATTGATAGGTCGGGAAGTTAAAGCGATGGCAGGGATCGCGTAGCGTGGCAACAAACGGCTGCTTTCGCGCATGCCCGGCCTCCGCCCCCCACCGCACTCTAATCGAAGCTAGGCTTCTTCCGCCCCGACTTCACCGCCGAGCGGCCCTTCTTCGCATCCACCCGCCGCACCTGCGACGCGCGCGTCGGCTTGGTCGCGCGCCGCTTCGCCTGCACCACCGTCGCGTCGCGCACCAGCGCGAGCAACCGCTCGCGCACCTCGGCGCGGTTCATGTGCTGCGATCGCGATCCCTCCGCGCGCAGCGTCAGCACGCCCTCGCGCGTCATGCGCGTTCCCGCCAGTTCCGCCAGCCGCACCTTCACCCGCTCGGGCAGGTCGGATGCGGCGACGTCGAAGCGCAGCAGCACGGCCGAATCGGTCGTGTTGACATGCTGCCCGCCCGCCCCGCCCGATCGGGTGAAGCTTTCCTCGATCAGGTCGGTGTCGATGCTGATCGACCGGGTGACGGGGATGCGGGCCATTCCCGCTGCATAACGGCGAAGGCCCGCCCGCACCATCGGTGCGCGCGGGCCCTTGGAACCAGCCGGTGACCGCGATCAGGCGGGCACGTCGACCAGTCGCGGATGCGCCGCCCAGTCGAACTTCGGATCGGCACGGAGCTGCCGCCCGTTGCCCAGGTCGCCGCCGCTGCAGTTCAGCAGCTTGTTGATGCAATTGTCCATCCACGCCTTCATGACGTCGTCGTCCCACGCGCCCAGCCAGTCGGCATGCAGCGTCGAGCCCGGGCGCATCGGCGCCATGCCCGGCATGTTGTCCGACGACAGCGACCAGGTCGGCTTGCCCGGCGCCCACTCGCCCGACGTGTCCAGGTTCTCGTCGACGGTGTACCAGGCGCCCATCGTGAACACCGGCAGGATGTACGGCTTGTTCTTCGGGCAGACCAACTGGCCGCGATCGTTGAACGAGGTGTAGCCGACATGGCTGCGGTGATCGGCGCTGTTCAGGTTGCGCCCGTCCCAGCAGTCCGGCCCGGTCAGGATCGCGCCCAGCCGGTTGCCGACCGGGCAGTTCTTCGCGGCGGTCACGATGTCGGGATAATGGCCCGGGGTCGCGGTCGGCCCGTCGCAGTTGAAGTAGAAATGGTCGGACTCGCCGGTCGCCATGTTATACCCGAAGATATAGCGCATGCCGCGCGGCAGCGCGACGCACGCCTTGCCCGCCACCTGGCAGTCCGGGCTCGTGTCGGGCAGGCGCTTGTAATAGATCGAGACGTAGTCGGGGCGCACGACATGCCCCTTGCCGTCCAGCATCGCCGGCATCCAGTATGCCGAGCGGTTGAGCATGTTGCCACAGGTGCTGTCGCCCTTCACGCGCAGCGCGCCATAGGTCGAATAGGCGTTGGCGCTCGTATTGCCGAAGAACTGGTGCAGGTGCGATTTGCCGGGCTGGCCCGGATAGACGATCGGATCGTCGCGCAATACTTGCCCCGCGCTGCACATGAAGCGGAAGGCGCCGACCACGTCGGGGCGGCCGCTGCGCGGCAGCTCGCCGGTGCCCCATGACGGCACCAGCAGCGGCGCGGCGTTGAAGTTCGAGACGAACCGCTGGAGCTGCCCCTGGCCCGGCTTCAGGTTGGTCGTCACCGCGCCGATCACCGGCTCGATCGCATTGGTCGCCGCCGCCGCGACCGATGCCGGCACCACGCCGCTCACGCTGCCGGCAGTGGAGGTGATGACGCCCACACCATTACCGATCGTGCTTGCCACGCTGGAAAGACTGGTTGCGGCCAAAGCACTGGAAGCAGCCAAGACCATGGCGCCCGAAATCACGATCTTTTTCATCATTGTCCCTGGCGTTGCTGGCGTTCTCGGAACCTTGGCGACCGTTGAACGCTGTTAAGACACCGGCACGGCCGGCGCCGCGCTGTAGAGACATGATTAGCGGCAAAACCCTAACATAATCTAACACTTTTGCTTTATTTTCGTTAAGACTCTAAATACTTAGGGGTAGGCCTCTATGGTGCGGGTTACTTCCTGTTTACTACATTTACCAGATCGCTAACTTCAGCTCGTCGTGCGGCACGCTCCCTCTGGCGCACAGGCCCCGTCACGCCTACCTCGGCCCGCATGTATGCTTTTCACATCGAGGCCGAATCGAAGCCGGCGCTGTACCGCGAACTGCTCGGCGCGCTCGACGCGCTGACCGCGGGCGAGGCGGATGGTATCGCGAACATGGCCAATGCCGCCGCGCTGATCGCGCAATATCTGCCGGACCTGAACTGGTCGGGATTCTACCGGCTGGTCGGTGGCGAGCTGGTGCTCGGGCCGTTTCAGGGGAAGGCGGCGTGCATCCGCATCCCGCTGGGCAAGGGGGTGTGCGGCACGGCGGCGGCGGAGCGGCGGACGCAGCGCGTCGCGGACGTCCACGCCTTCCCCGGCCATATCGCGTGCGACGCGGCCAGCCGCTCCGAACTGGTCGTCCCGATCGTCCGCGACGGCACGCTGCTCGGTGTCCTCGATCTCGACAGCCCGTCGCCCGCGCGCTTCGACGAGGAAGATGCGCGCGGTTGCGAGGCGTTGATGGCGCTGCTGGCGCCGCGGCTATAGTCGTCATTGCGAGCGTAGCGAAGCAATCCAGGGAGTCCTGATCCGACCTTGGATTGCTTCGCTACGCTCGCGCTGACGGACGCTTATCTTTTCTCGCGGCCCGCGAACGTGACGAGGCTCTCCGCCCCGTCCGCGCCCACCGCCGCCACGCCGAAGAAATGGTCGTCCACCGGCACCCCGGCGACGTCCAGGCTGCTGCCCGTCGCCTCGCGCGACTGCGTCCACGCCGCCGCATCCGCGCGCCGCCAGTAGATCTTGTAGCGTGCCGCCCCCGCCACCGGCGTCCATGTCACCTTTGTATCATAGGACAAGGCGCCCGAGATCGACGCGACCGGCGGCGCGGCGGGCGCCGCCGCCAGCCGCGCGATCGTGGCGACGTTGATCGCGGTCACCTTCGCCAGATACGGAAAGTCCATCCCCTCGATCGTGTCGGCATAGACGCGCCCGTTCTCGGTGCGCACGTCCTGATGCTGGCGATCCCAATTCTCGGCGGCCACCGAGAAGCGCACCGCCGGATAGCCCTGTTTCAGGAACGGCTCGTGGTCGCCGCCGCGGCCGAACCGGTCGGGACGCCGGTCGACGAAGACGCCGAACCCGCCGGGGATCGTGCCGGCGATGCCGTCGATCGCCTTGGCCAGCGCGCGGCTCGGGCCATCGTCCTCGCCGCCCGCGCCGCGTCGCTCGATCGCCTCGACCAGCGATTCGCTACTACGGATCCCCTCGGAGAAGACGCGGACATAGCCGTCGATCGTCACGCCGCCCTGCCCCAGGGTGTTGCCGACGATGTCGTTGTTGAGCATCGCATCGACCTGCCACCCGCGCGCCTTGGCGGTTTCGGCCAGCAACGTCGCGCCCCACAGCCCCTGCTCCTCGCCGGAAAAGGCGACATAGACGATATTGGCCGCGAACTTTTCCTTCGACAGGATTCGCGCCGCCTCCAGCACCAGCGCGACCCCGCTGGCATCATCGTTGGCTCCGGGCGCGTCGCTGGTCGCGTTCATCACGTCGGTCACGCGGCTGTCGATATGCGCGCCGACGATGATGTAGCGCTGGGGGTCGCTGCCCTTCTGCACGCCCAACACGTCCTCGATCACCACGCCGTCCGGCGCGCGCGGCCCGGTGAAGCGGCGCGACAGCCGCTCGGTCGCGATACACCCCCCGCACCGCCTCGACAGCGCGGCGAACTCGCTCGCCACCCAGTTGCGCGCCGCGCCGATCCCACGCTTCGGATCGGTGGCCGACGACAGCGAGTGGCGGGTGCCGAACGACACCAGCTTTTCGACGGTGGCGCGTTGCCGCGTCGGCGACGGCGCCTCGCGAACGTTGGCTACGGGGGCGGCGGCGAGCAAAAGGCTGAGGATCATGCGCGCCGTTGTGGCGACCTGATCGCCGTCGCTCAAGCGGTTACGATCAACTCAGCCGGTCGATCGCCTCCGCGCTCAGCCCGCCGGGCACGATCATCAGCGGCACCGGCAGCGTCCCCGCCTCCGCCGCGAAATGGCTGACCAGCGCGCCGGGTGCGCCATCGGCGGCGGCCCCCAGCACCAGGGCGGCGATCTGCGGATTGTCGGCGATCATCGCGCGGATCACCTTCGGGCCGTCGCCGCTGCGCACCGTGATCGACGGGCGCACCCCCGATTCCTCCAGCAGCGTCCCCGCCGCGCGCGCCACCAATCCCTCGGCATGGCGCTGCTGCTCGTCCTCGATCGTCGCCTGCACCCCGCCGAACGGAATGAATTCCTGCGGCGGCAGCAGCGCGAGGATCTCCACCCCGCCGCCGGTCTTCACCGCGCGCCGCGCGGCGAAGCGCAGCGCGATCAGCGCCTCGGGCGTGTCGTCGATCACCGTCAGATAGATGCGCATGCTCGCCCCCTTTCGCGCCGATGTACCGGTCGCGGGCTGCATCGCCAAGCACATGGCGCAAGGCGATGGGCTTGACCGTACGGCGCGCGTCCGCAAGAGACGGGCGCCTGTCCCACGAGCCTCTCGAGGATCACGATGCCGATCGAAATCAAGATGCCTGCCCTGTCGCCGACGATGGAGGAGGGCACGCTGGCCAAATGGCTCGTGAAGGAAGGCGATACCGTCAAGTCCGGTGACATCATGGCCGAGATCGAGACTGACAAGGCGACGATGGAATTCGAGGCGGTGGATGAGGGCGTGATCGCGAAGATCGCGGTCGCCGAGGGCACCGATGGCGTCAAGGTCGGCACGGTGATCGCGCTGCTCCAGGGCGAGGATGAGGAAGCGGGCGACAGCACCCCCGCCCCCGCCGCCAAGGAAAGCGAACCGAAGCCGTCGCCCGCCGATCCGAACAAGACCGGCACCGAGGCGAAGCCCGCCAAGGAAGACGTGCGCGACCACGGCAAGCCCGCCGATCCGGCGCCCGCGCCCGCGCGCCAGGACGGCGATCGCGTGAAGGCCAGCCCGCTGGCCCGCCGCCTCGCGGCCGACAAGGGCGTCGATCTGTCGGGCGTGAAGGGCAGCGGCCCGAACGGTCGCATCGTCAAGGCCGACGTCGACGGCGCGCAGCCGGGCAAGGCGTCCGCGCCGACCGCCGCCGCCACCGGCAGCACCGCGCCCGCCGCGACCCCCGCCCCCGCGCCGACCCCCGCGCAGGTGCCGGATATCCCGCACGAGGCGACCAAGCTCACCAACATGCGCAAGACGATCGCGCGCCGCCTGACCGAATCGAAGCAGCAGGTGCCGCACATCTACCTCACGGTCGACGTGCAGCTCGACAAGCTGCTGAAGCTGCGCGGCGACCTCAACGCGGGCCTCGAATCGCGCGGCGTGAAGCTGTCGGTCAACGATCTGCTCATCAAGGCGCTGGCCGTCGCGCTGGTCCAGGTGCCGAAGTGCAACGTGATGTTCACGCCGGACCAGCTCATCAGCTTCAGCCGCGCCGACATCTCGGTCGCGGTGTCGACGCCGGATGGCCTGATCACGCCGGTCATCACCGAGGCGGACACCGCGTCGCTGTCGAGCATCTCGACCCGCATGAAGGATCTGGCCGCCCGCGCGCGCGACAAGAAGCTGAAGCCGGAGGAATTCACTGGCGGCACCGCGTCGATCAGCAACATGGGCATGTTCGGGATCAAGCAGTTCGAGGCGGTCATCAACCCGCCGCAGGGCATGATCCTGGCGGTCGGCGCGGGCGAGAAGCGCCCGTGGGTGCTGGGTGACGGCTCGCTGGGTGTCGCATCGATCATGTCGGCGACCGGCAGCTTCGACCACCGCGCGATCGACGGCGCGGACGGCGCGCAGTTGATGCAGGCGTTCCGCGAACTGGTCCAGAACCCGCTGGCGATGCTCGCCTGAGGCGCACGCCGGTGGCGCAGATGGAGCTGAGCGCGGAGAAGCGCGAGATCGCCTGGAGCGCGCTGTCGCTGGGCGTGACCGCGTTGGTCTTCACGGGCGCGGCGTGGAGCTACCCGCAAGGGTATGAGACGATCTGGCTCGTCGGTGCGGCGACGCTGGTCGCGGTCGGCGTGCTGGGCGCGCGCGACGTCTGGCGCGTCCGGCGGGCAGAGAACGCGGCATGACCGCCACGCCGCCCGACCGCGCGCCGACGATCCGCGTCACCGCGATGCCCGCCGACACCAATGCGTACGGCGACATCTTCGGCGGCTGGCTGATGAGCCTGATGGACTCCGCCGCCGGCCTCACCGCCGCGCGTCGGTCGCGCGGGCGCGCGGTGACGGTGGCGATGGACGGGATGCAGTTTCACGCCCCCGTCCATGTCGGAGACGAAGTGTCGGTCTATGCGCAGATCGAGAAGATCGGGCGCACGTCGATGGCGATCCAGGTCGAAAGCTGGGCGCGCGATCGCCACGGCGAGGAATCGCGCAAGGTGACCGAGGCACGCTTCACCTTCGTCGCGATCGACGAGGACCGCCGCCCGCGCGAAGTGCCGCCGGCAACATAATCATTTCCGGGCCGACGTGCCCGTGCGACGACAACAGGGGGCTGCGGCTCCGGGGAGTGTTACCATGGCTGACACCTACGACCTTATCGTTCTCGGCTCCGGCCCCGGCGGCTATGTCGCCGCGATCCGTGGCGCCCAGCTTGGCCTGAAGGTCGCGATCGTCGAGCGCGAGCGGCTGGGCGGCATCTGCCTCAACTGGGGCTGTATCCCGACCAAGGCGCTGCTGCGCACGTCGGAAATCTACCATTATATGACGCACGCCGGCGATTACGGGCTCAAGGCCGAGAACATCGGCTTCGATCTGGCCAAGATCGTCGAGCGCAGCCGCAAGGTCTCCGGCCAGCTCAATGCCGGCGTCAAGGGGCTGATGAAGAAGAACAAGATCACCGTGGTCGAGGGCTTCGGGACGATCACCGGCAAGGGCAAGCTCAGCGTCAAGCAGGGCAACGGCACCGTCGATCTGGAGGCAAAGCACATCCTGGTCGCCACCGGTGCGCGCGCCCGCGACCTGCCGTTCGCCAAGGCCGACGGCAAGCGCATCTGGACCTATCGCCACGCGATGGTGCCCGAGGTGATGCCGACCAAGCTGCTCGTGATCGGATCGGGCGCGATCGGCGTCGAGTTCGCCAGCTTCTACAACGACATGGGTGCGGACGTGACCATCGTCGAGATGCTGCCGCGCATTCTGCCGGTCGAGGACGAGGAAGTCAGCGCCTTCATGGAGAAGCGCCTGACCAAGGACGGGATCAAGATCGTCACCGGCGCCGCGCTCGAGAAGATCGACACCGGCGCGGACGGCGTGAAGGCGACGATCAAGGGGAAGGACGGCAAGTCCACGACCGAAGACTATAGCCACGTCATCGTTGCGATCGGCATCGTTCCGAACACCGAGGAAATCGGGCTGGAGAAGCTGGGCGTCGAAACCGAGCGTGGCCACATCAAGGTCAACGGCTTCGGGCGGACGAACGTCGAGGGAATCTACGCGATCGGCGACGTCACCGGCGCGCCGTGGCTGGCGCACAAGGCGAGCCACGAGGGCATCGTCTGCGTCGAGAAGCTGGCCGGCGGCAACCCGCACCCGTTCGAGACGTGGAACATCCCGGGCTGCACCTACAGCCGCCCGCAGGTCGCCAGCGTCGGCCTGACCGAGGCGAAGGCCAAGGAAGCGGGTCGCGACGTGAAGGTCGGCAAATTCCCGTTCATCGGCAACGGCAAGGCGATCGCGCTGGGCGAGGCGGACGGCTTCATCAAGACCGTGTTCGACGCCAAGACCGGCGAATTGCTCGGCGCACACATGGTCGGCGCGGAAGTGACCGAGCTGATCCAGGGCTATGTCGTGGCGCGCCAGTTGGAGACGACCGAGCACGAGCTGATGGAAACCGTGTTCGCGCACCCGACGCTCAGCGAGATGATGCACGAAAGCGTGCTGGGCGCCTACGGTCGCGCGATCCACTTCTAGGCGCGCGATGCACCGCATCTGCCCCGCCCTCCCCTCCGAGGATCGCGGGGCGGACGCGGTGCGCCACCGCGAACGGCGATCGGCCCGGCACCGCCGCCGCATCACGCCGATCACCGTTCACAGCCTCCCGCCGTCATCGCGAGCGCACACACGCGATCCAGGGCGGCCCGATCCGCCCGTCGATGACGTTGCCACACCCACGCTGACGATTGCGTCGCCCGCAGCGGTGGCGCAGGTCGCCCGCCGCCACCCGCCGTCCCGCGCATGACCGCGATCCGTCGCCCGCCTGTCATCGCCGCCGCGCTGCTGTGCGCGGCGACGCTCGCGATCTTCTGGCCGGGGATCGTCGAATATGACACGCTGCGCCAATATGAGCAGGCGATAGCTGGCCGGTTCGACGACTGGCATCCACCGATCATGGCGCGGCTCTGGCAGGCGTTGCTACCGCTCGGCCACGGCCCCGCCCCGCTCTTCGCGCTGCAGGTCGCGGGCTATTGGGCGGGTCTCGCGCTGATCGCCGACGCGCTGGCCGCCACCGCGCGCCCACGCACCGCCTGGGCGGTGGTCGCGATCGGCCTGCTCCCCCCGCTGCTCGGCTGGCAGGTCGCGGTGTTGAAGGACGCGCAGATGGTCGGCGCCGCGCTGGCCGCCACCGGCCTCGTCGCGCGATATCGGTTGCGTGACCAGCCGGTGCCGCGCGCCGCCGCGCTCGCGGCGGCCGTGCTGTTCGCTTACGCATTGCTGGTACGCGCCAATGCGCCCTTCGCGCTCGCCCCGCTGATCGCCGCCCTGCTCCCGCTCCGCCGCGCGCGCGGCCGCGCCGCCGCGACCGTCGCGATCCTCGCCGCGACGCTCATCCTGGCGTCGCCCGTCAACCACGCGCTGCTCGGCGCCACGCGCAGCGACGTCGCCTTGACCCCGCCGCGCTACGATCTCGCCGGGATCGCGGTGCGCGTGCCGGGCGCGTCGATCGCGGGGCTGCCGGCGGATGTCGCCGCGACGCTGCGTCGCGACCATTGCGTGACGCCCTATTTCTGGGATCCGCTCGGCGACACGCCCGGCTGCGCCGCCGCCATCGCGCCATGGGCATCGTCAGGCGCCGCGACGCTCTACACCCGGCTCGGCGCCGCCGCGATCCGCCACCCGCTCGCTTATGCCCGGCAACGCGCCGCGCACCTCAACATGACGTGGCGCTGGCTGGTCCCCGCATGGCTGCCCGGCGCCGCGCCGCCCACCGGCAGCGAGCCGAACGACTATTTCTCCCCCCGCATGAATCCGGTGGCAAGCGCGTGGCAGCGCGCCGCCGGGTGGGCGACCGAGACCCCGCTCGGCTGGCCGTTCGCCTGGAATGTCGCCGCGCTGCTGTTGCTCGCGGTGGCGATCCGCCGCCCGCCCGCGCCCACCCGCCGCCTCGCGCTCGGCCTGCTCGCCTCGGCGTTGCTGTTGGAGGCGAGCTTCGTCGCGATCTCGATCGCCAGCGACCTGCGCTATCATCTGTGGCCGATCGTCGCGACCGCGCTGGCGGCGGTGCTGCTCCTCGATCGCCACCCATCGCGCCGCCTCGTCACCGCAGCGGTCTCCATCGCGCTGCTGCTCGGCACACCGGCGCTGGTCGCGCGCGCTACCCTGGCCGCGCCGCCGCAGGAATATGACGATCTGCTCCGCTGGACGCCGCCGCTGGCATTGCTGCCGGGCTGAGCACGAAATCGCGCCGGGTGACGCGCCCTTTTTTCGCGACGACGCGTTGTGTCGCGCGTGAAACGGTCCACCTTCCTCGCATGAACCGTCTGGCCCCGGACGAATCGGACGCGCGCTTCATCCGCTGCGTGCTGTGGATCATCGTCATCGTCGCGCTGGTCGCCGCTCTGTATCTCGCGCGGCACCTGCTGATCCTGGCGTTCGGATCGGTGCTGATCGCGATCGTCATCCACGCGATCGCCGAATTGTACGCGACGCGCGCGCGGCTGGGCAGCAAACGCGCGATGACCGCCGCGATCCTGACGCTGCTGGCGTTCATGGCGTTGCTGTTCTGGCTGTTCGGCGTCGAATTCCGCTCTCAGGTCAATACGCTGGTCATCGCCCTGCCCGGGCTGCTCGATCAGTTCCAGGCGTATATGTCGCAAAGCCCGGTCGGCGCGAAGGTGGTCGATGCGGTCCGCGCCGCCTTCGCGGGCAGCCGCGTGGCGCAGGATATCGGCGAGATCGTGCGCGGCGCCGGGCAATTGCTGCTCAACACCGTGCTGGTGCTGTTCGGTGCGATCTTCTTCGCGGTCGATCCCAAGATCTACGAACGCGGACTGCTGCTGCTGATCCCGCCGTCGCGCCGCGCGGCGATGGAGGACGCGCTGGGCGACGTGGGCTCCACATTGTTGCTGTGGCTGCGCGCGCAGTTGATCCAGATGACGGCGATGGGCACGATGGTGGGACTGGGCCTGTGGGCGGCGGGCGTCCCCTCGCCCGCGATGCTCGGGCTGCTCACCGGGCTCAGCGAGTTCATCCCCTATGTCGGCCCGGTCGCCGCGATGCTGCCCGCCCTGGGGCTCGCCGCCACCGCCGGCACCGATCAATTGCTGTGGGCGCTGGGCGTGTTCGCGGCGGTGCGCGTCATCCAGACCAATTTCGTCACCCCCTTCGTCACCAGCCGCGTGGTCGCGATTCCGCCCGCGCTCAGCCTGTTCGCGATCATCGGTACCGGCGCGGTGTTCGGGTTGTTCGGGCTGTTCTTCTCCGGCGGGATCCTGGTCGTCACCTTCACCTTGGTGCGCAGCCTCTACCTGCGCGAGATGCTGGGCGAGGACATTCCCCGCACGCGCGAGCGCACGCTGTTCACCGCGATGGGCACGCCGCGTGAATCGAATATCGACAAGCACGGTGAAAAAAGGGAACACCCGATTTAAGCGGAGGTTAACCTTTATGCTTCAGATGCGGTTTGGTAAACGAACACGACAGGCGTAACCGGAAACGGTTTTTCGCCACCGATAACCGGGGAAATGCCGATGCGCGTGCTGCTGATCGAGGACGAGCCGACCACCGCCAAGGCCATCGAGTTGATGCTCTCGACCGAGGGTTTCAACGTCTACAACACCGATCTCGGCGAGGAAGGCCTCGATCTGGGCAAGTTGTACGATTACGACATCATCCTGCTCGACCTCAACCTTCCCGACATGCACGGCTATGACGTGCTCAAGAAACTGCGAGTCGCCCGTGTGCAGACGCCGGTGCTGATCCTCAGCGGGATCAACGAGATGGATTCGAAGGTGCGCAGCTTCGGCTTCGGCGCCGACGATTACGTGACCAAGCCGTTCCACCGCGAGGAACTGATCGCGCGCATCCACGCCGTCGTCCGCCGCTCGAAGGGCCATTCGCAGTCGGTGATCAAGACCGGCAAGCTGTCGGTGAACCTTGATGCCAAGACCGTCGAGGTCGACGGTGCCCGCGTCCACCTGACCGGCAAGGAATATGCGATGCTGGAGCTGCTGTCGCTCCGCAAGGGCACGACGCTGACCAAGGAAATGTTCCTCAACCACCTGTACGGCGGGATGGACGAGCCAGAGTTGAAGATCATCGACGTCTTCATCTGCAAGCTGCGCAAGAAGCTGAGCCTGGCATGCGACGGCGAGAATTACATCGAGACCGTCTGGGGCCGCGGCTATGTGCTGCGCGAGCCGGAGGACGTCGTCCAGGTTGCCTGACACGCCGGCAGATGCGTCGATCTGCCGGTCGGGTCAGCGCATCTGCCTCAGCCGTGGAATATAGCGCAGGATCACCGTCCCGTCCCGATTGCGCTCGGTCGAACCCACGGCGGTGCTGTGGTAATCGGCATCCAATTGCGCATGGGCGCCGCGTTCGCCGACAAGATCGTCGGATTGCAAGAGATCCAGTGCACGATTGGCCTGATCGATCGTGGCGCCGGATGACAAGGTCACGACCACCTCGCACAGCGACGATCCGCAGATCACCCGGGGCAACACGTTGCGGTCCAGATACGGCACGGTCGCAATGTTCGCGAGCAATGCCGCCTCCGCTCGCGGCGCCCATTCCTGATCCCGTCGCTCCTTACGGACGGCATGGTAAAGCCCGGAATGCGAACTTCCCGGCGATACACCTGCCTCGTTATCAAGCAAGCCGTCCACCAACGGATCGTTGATCGCTCGTGCTGCACGAGCAGCGGGAGCGCCCGGCACGACAGGAACCACCGGCAGCGCCGCCGAGACGGTCGCCGGCGCATCGCTCGCCCGCGCATGGACGACCGCGACGCCGGCCGGCGCTCGCTCGTAATCACCAGACCTCGGCGACCAAAGGACGATTCCCGCGATCACGACGATCGTCAGAATGCCGCAGATCAGAAGGCGCCGCACCCAAATATCGGTCATCGCCTTTGCTGCCACCTCGTCGCGCTCCGTACGTCGAACGAGCAACGACGAAAGAATATTATCGAACTAAAGTCTGGTCAAATATTGCTGCTTCAGCGCGTGAAGACTGGCAGGTTGCAAATAAAAGGGCTTATCGCGCAGCCCCTTACTCCGGGATGCGCCTCCGGCCACGTCGAGAAAGACCGCCAGCGCCCGGTCATTATACCGCTACCTGCGCCGTCCCGGTCACGCGCAGCCGGCCAGCGATCCCGAATTCCTACGCGGAGCCTGACCTGCGAGCGCGAGACTGAGATCAAGCCCGTCCATGACGGCGACGACGCGCTGCGCGCGCTCCAGGACGTCGTCCGGGGCGCCTGATCGCGTCGGCCCTCCCCGCCCCGTTGCCGCCGCCCCGCGACCTGCGGTAGCCTGCACCGGTGAGGAGAACATCATGCGCCGTCTGTCCGCATCGCTAACCGCCGTCTTCACCGCCCACCCGAAAGCGATCGGTGAAAGCTATCTCGCCCATGCGCGTACCGCCGCGGGGTTTGGCGCCGCGATGATCGTGGGCGGCGCGGCCTGTATGGTCCACGCGCTGATCCCCGCCGTGTTCACCACCGCCGGCAGCGACACCGTCCGCCGTCTCCACGCCCAGATGGACCGCCGCGCCCGGCAAGCGCGCGACGCGGACTATTTCTGCTACGAAATCTGAGTAGCGGCCCGGATCGCTCCTCCGCTAACCGCCACCCGCTACCCGCGCGGCGACGGGCCGCTCGCGTTCAGATCCCGCCCGCGGTCACGTCCCGCCCCGCCGCCTCCAGCGCGGCGGTCAGTTCCGCGACGCAGGCATCCACCAGCGCCTGATCGGGCGAGCGGACGACGAAATTCGCGCCGGTCCGCCCGTCGCGGAAGAACGGGTAGCTCCCGATCGCCACGCCCTCATGCGCCTTCTCGGTCGCGCGCAGCAGATCGGCGATCTCGCTTTCCGCCACCCAGCAGCCGATCGTCGCGCTGACGACCGGGCGACCGCCCTCCAGCGTGCCGGTCAGCCAGTCGAGCATGCCCGCGGTGATGTGCGGCACGCCGGCCATGATGAACACATTGCCGACGCGGATGCCGGGTGCGCCCGATACGCGATTCTCGATCAGCGACGCGCCCTCCGGCACGCGCGCCATCCGCCGGCGGGCGTCCGTCAGCCCGCCGCGCGTCGCATAATGCCGCTCCAGTACCGCGATCGCGTCGGGATGCTCGACCACCGCGACGCCCAGCGCCGCCGCGATCGCATCGACGGTGATGTCGTCGTGCGTCGGCCCGATCCCGCCGGTGGTGAACAGGTAATCGTTGCGCGCGCGCAGCGTGTTGACCGCCTCGACGATCGCGTCCTCGCGGTCGGGCACCACGCGCACCTCGACCAGCCGGATGCCCTGCACGTTCAGCCACGTGGCGAGCTGCGCGATGTTCTTGTCCTGCGTGCGCCCCGACAGGATCTCGTCGCCGATCACCACCAGCGCGGCGGTCCAGATGCGTTCGCTCGTCATCCGTCCTCCCTAGCTCGCAATCATCCGCCTGCCACGCTATATCCGCGCGCATGACCGATTATGTGACCGTCACCAGCGATGCGCCGCTCGCGCGCACCGGCGCGATCAAGCTGCACGGGCGCGATGCGTTCGCGGGCATGCACAAGGCCGGGCGCCTCGCCGCCGCCACGCTCGACATGCTCGTGCCGCACATGGTGCCGGGCGTGACCACCGCCGAGATCGACCGGCTGATCTACGATTTCGTGAAGGCCGGCGGCGGCGTCCCCGCGACGCTCGGCTATCGCGGCTATACGCACTCCAGCTGCATCTCGATCAATCACGTCGTCTGCCACGGCATTCCGTCGGACAAGGCGCTGAAGTCCGGCGATATCGTCAACGTCGATGTCACGCCGATCGTCGACGGCTGGCACGGCGACACCAGCCGCATGTACCTGATCGGCGACGTGCCGCTGAAGGCGAAGCGGCTGGTCGAGGTGACCTACGAATGCCTGATGCTCGGCATCGAGCAGGCGCGCCCCGGCAACACGATGGGCGATGTCGCGCACGCGATCCAGCGCCATGCCGAGGGGCATCGCTTCGGGGTGGTGCGCGATTTCTGCGGCCACGGCGTCGGTCGGCTGTTCCACGACGCGCCGGAGGTGGTGCACGTCGGTCGCCCCGGCACCGGGCCGGAGCTGCGCCCGGGGATGATCTTCACGATCGAGCCGATGATCAACATCGGTCGCCCCGACGTGAAGCTGCTCGACGACGGCTGGACCGCGGTCACGCGCGACCGCTCGCTGTCGGCGCAGTTCGAACATTCGATCGGCATCACCGAGGATGGATGCGAGATCTTCACCGGCTCGCCCGCCGGCCTCGACAAGCCGCCGTATTGACGAGCGCGCCCGAACGTATTCGGGCGCTCTCCCCGTCATGCCGGACCTGTTCCGGCATCCACCTCACCGCAAACCCTCACGCGATGGCTGTTGCGGACACGTGAACCCCGGACGCCCGCACCGCTACGACACGATCCGGAACGTGTAGCTATAGTCGGTCGCGACACCGCGCACGCCCACGCCGGTGATCTTCACCGAATAGGTCACTCCCGCCTTCAGCCCCGCGACGTTGAACTGCAGGTTGTTGGGCACCGCATAGCCGACATTGTCGTAGCTGACGTTCGACACCGTCAACGCGCTCGTCCCGTCGCTCACCGCGATCGCCGCCTTGGAGAAGTCGACGGTGGCGTTCGCGCCGCCGCGCTGCGTGGTATCGGCGATCACCGTGAACGACAGCAGCGACGACGTGTCGAAATAGCGGGCCGGATAGTCGCCGTAAGGATAGGCGACGAAGGGTGGCAGGTTCCCCGGCACCGCGACCCCGCCCGTGAACGACACCACCTTCATCGCCGCCGCATCGGTGCGCGATCCGTCCGCCAGCACCTGCGCCACGCGACCGTAGGAGATCTTGCCCAGGAACGGATCGAGCATCCAGCGCCGGTGGCCGACGTTGTTGGCGATCAGGTTCGACGTCTCGGTCAACCAGCCGCCCAGGTACATGTCCTCGGTATAATAAGCGAGATAGGGGGAGATCAGCCCGCCGTAGAGGTTGCTGGTCCCCGCGCCGTTCGCGCCCAGCGTCGTATAGCATTTCCACGTCGACGGCGGCGTGTGGCTCAACTGGCCGTTGGCCGCCATCATCAGCGCGGCCTGCGTCGCCGCCTCGTCGTCGGCACTCGAATAGGTCACCGCCGGCAACCGGTGCAGCGCGCGGATCGCGTTCAGCCGAACCAGCACGTCGTCGCGCACGCTCTGCGTCAGCGTGCCGGGGCGGCAATCGGGTACGTCGGGCTGCGTCGTGAACAGCGCCGCGGCGCTCGCCGCCCAGCCTCCGGTCGGCGTGGGCGCCGGCCCGGGCGTCGGTGTCGGCGTCGGGCTGGGCGACGGACTGGGCGCCGGGGTCGGGCTCGGCGAGGGCGTCGGGCTTGGTGCGGGGGCGACCTGCACGCCGCCGCTCGCCGGAGTCGCGGCATCGCCCCCGCCTCCGCCGCCGCACCCGGCCAGCAACAGCGACAATGCCGAGACGGCGCCCATCCGATGACCGCGTGAGATTCGCATCGCGATCGCATAGCCCCGCCACTGTTAACAAATGGCAGTGCCCGACAAAGTGGCACGCTATCGGCCAATGCCTGTTTTTAAGGCAGCAAAAAGCGCAGATTTCCGCGAGTCGCCGCCTTGCCCTGTCGTGTCCGTACTGGCACGATCGGTGCAACGGTGCTGATGGGGGCATCGATTATGTGCCGGGGTGGGGCGTTCGTCGCGTGAAGAAGATCGAAGCGATCATCAAGCCGTTCAAGCTGGACGAGGTGAAGGAGGCGCTGCACGAGATCGGCGTGTCCGGCATCACCGTGACCGAGGCGAAGGGCTTCGGCCGGCAGAAGGGCCATACCGAGCTGTATCGCGGCGCCGAATATGTCGTCGACTTCCTGCCGAAGGTGAAGCTGGAGGTGGTCGTCGAGGACGGGCTGACCGAGCGCGTGGTGGAGGCGATCGCCGCCGCCGCGCAGACCGGTCGCATCGGCGACGGCAAGATCTTCGTGATCCCGGTCGAAACCGCGCTGCGCATCCGCACCGGTGAGCGCGACAACGAAGCGATCTGATCCCCCATCCCGTCGCCCCGTGGTCGGCGGGGCGAGCCACTTACCGCGTCCCACCCGACAATAGTCGGGGCGACGCTCATGCGAGAGAGAGCAAGCATCATGGCGAACACGGCCGCAGACGTTCTGAGCAAGATCAAGGACGAAGAGATCGAGTGGATCGATCTGCGTTTCACCGATCCCAAGGGCAAGTGGCAGCACCTGACCATGGTCGCCTCGGTGATGGGTGAGGACGAGTGGACCGACGGCCTCATGTTCGACGGCAGCTCGATCGAGGGCTGGAAGGCGATCAACGAGTCGGACATGATCCTGAAGCCGGATCTGGACGCGGTGTACACCGATCCGTTCTCGGCCACGCCGATGCTGATCGTGTTCTGCGACATCGTCGAGCCGTCGACCGGCGAGGGCTATGCCCGCGATCCGCGCACCACCGCGAAGCGTGCCGAGGCCTATGTCGCCACCACCGGGATCGGCGACACCGTGTACGTCGGGCCGGAAGCCGAGTTCTTCATGTTCGACGACGTGCGCTTCGACACGTCGTACAACCAGTCGTACTTCAAGATCGACGATATCGAGCTGCCGACCAACACCGGTCGCGAATATGAGGGCGGCAACCTGGCGCACCGTCCGCGCGCCAAGGGCGGCTACTTCCCCGTCGCGCCGGTCGACTCGGCGGTCGACATCCGTGGCGAGATGGTCTCGACGATGATCGAGATGGGCCTGCCGTGCGACAAGCACCACCACGAGGTGGCCGCCGCGCAGCACGAGCTGGGCCTGACCTTCGGCACGCTGACCACCACCGCCGATCGCATGCAGATCTACAAGTACGTCGTGCACCAGGTCGCGCACGCCTACGGCAAGTCGGCGACGTTCATGCCGAAGCCGATCAAGGAAGATAACGGCTCGGGGATGCACACGCACTTCTCGATCTGGAACGGCAAGGAGCCGCTGTTCGCGGGCAATGGCTATGCCGGCCTGTCGGACACCTGCCTCTATTTCATCGGCGGCATCATCAAGCATGCCAAGGCGATCAACGCCTTCACCAACCCGACCACCAACAGCTACAAGCGGCTGGTGCCGGGCTACGAGGCGCCGGTGCTGCTCGCTTACTCGGCGCGCAACCGTTCGGCCTCGTGCCGCATCCCGTACGGCACCGGCCCGAAGAGCAAGCGCGTCGAGGTCCGCTTCCCGGACGCGATGGCCAATCCGTATCTCGCTTATGCCGCGCTGCTGATGGCGGGGCTGGACGGCATCCAGAACAAGATCCATCCGGGCGAGGCGATGGACAAGAACCTGTACGACCTGCCGCCGGCCGAGCTGGCGGAAGTGCCGACCGTGTGCGCATCGCTGCGTGAGGCGCTCGAATCGCTGATGGCCGACCACGACTTCCTGCTGAAGGGCGACGTGTTCACCAAGGATCAGATCGAGGCCTATGTCGAGCTGAAGTGGGCCGACGTGGCGCGCTGGGAAATGACCCCCAGCCCGGTCGAGTTCGATATGTACTACAGCGCCTGAGTGGCACGCGGGCAGCGTTGCTGCCCGCGAGACCACGAAGGACGGCCGGCCTCGCCCCGCGAGGACCGACGGCATGGCTCCGCCATGCCGCCGCCACCCAAAAGAAAAGGGCGCCCCCACCGGGCGCCCTTTTTCTTAAATCCCCCGCCTTCGCCGGCGGAGCGAAGCGACGACCGAACGCTCCATCGCGACAAACCCAAACCTCACCCCGACAAAGCGCAATTAGACTCCCCTTCCGCCGTGACACGCGTACCATCACAGGTCCGACAGCACGACGATCCGCGCCAACCGGGAGCCGCACCCATGTTCGCCATCGCCGCCAACGACCGTTTCGCCCCCTTCTCGATCGTCGCGATCTCCGACGCGCGGCGGGCCGAGCCGACATGGCGGACGATGTTCGGCTGGCCCGTCGATGACACGATCCCGGTCGCGACGCGCTCGCGGGCGGAGCGCAAGATCTTCGCCGCACGGGTCGATCAGGCGGTGTGCGCGGCGCCACGCCCGGTGCTGCTGGTCGCCGATGGCCTGGGTTGCGCGGCGAGCGCCTGGTGGGGTCGGCTGTCGCCCAGCGATTACGTGTCGCGGATCGCCGGCGCGCTGCTGTTCGCGCCGCGCGGGGCCGAGCTGACGCGCGATGGCGAGGCCGATCTGTTCGCTTCGCCGCGCGCGCGGCTCCCCTTCCCCTCGGTGGTGATCCAGCCGCAAGGTAGCGAGGGGGACGTGACCGCGACGATCGAAGGCTGGGGCAGCCGCCTGATCGCCGGCCAGCGCGAGCGGCACGTCACGCGCGAGACGAACGCCTGGCGCCAGGCGCAGCGCCTGTTCCTGCGCATGACCCACCAGATCGCCGCGCACGAGGTCGATCGAGCCGAGGCGCTGATCGGTCTGTAGCAATCGCCGCCGCCGCCAGCCTCCTTGCGGCGGCAGGCGGCGGGCGTTGGCCCGTCGTCGTTACGCGGATCACGACGCCCCTAGCCGCGTCGGGTTGACCGACGTCGGTCCTACCGCCGCACGTCCAGCCCACCCGCGCGCACGGCGTCCAGATCGGCCTGCCGGAACAAGGCCGCATCCCCCGGCAGCGAGTGTTTCAGCGCCGCCAGCGCCAGCCCGCATTCCGCCGCCGCCGCGATGCCCTCACCGCGCCGAAGCGCGTGGAGCACCCCCGCCGCAAAGGCGTCGCCGCCGCCGATCCGGTCGACGATCCCCGCCAGCAACGTCTCGGGGGTTTGCGCATGGTCGTCGCGCGTGTCGATCCGCGCCGACAGGCGGTTCAGGTCGACATGCTCGACATGACGCGCGGTCGACGCGATCGTGGTCAGCGTCGGGAAGCGCGCGAACGCCGCCTCCGCCGCCGCGCGCCGCCGGTCCTCGCCCTCGCCACCGAAATCGTCGCGCCCCAGCAACAGCGCGATGTCGCGGTGGTTGCCGAACATCAGATCGGCATGCTCGACGATCCGGGTCAGGATCGCACGCGGGTCGCCGTCCCAACGCGCCCACAATTTGCCGCGCCAATTGCCGTCGAACGACACCGCGACGCCGCGCGCGCGCGCCGCCTCCGCCGCGCGACACGCGCTCTCGGCGGGCACCGGCCCCAGCGCGGGGGTGATCCCCGACAGATGCAGCCGGTCCACCCCGTCCAGCAGCGCGTCCCAGTCCCATGCGCTGGTCGGCGCCTCGGCGAACGACGATCCGGCACGATCGTAGATCACCTCGGTCGCGCGCATCCCCGCGCCCGAGGTGCAGAAATACAGCCCCATTCGCTCGCCGCCGGTCTGGATCCGGCGCACGTCCACGCCATGCCCGCGCAGCGTGGCGATCGCGCTCCGCCCCAGATCGTTGTCGGGCACGCGGCTGGCCATCGCCACGTCATGCCCCAGCCGGGCGAGCTGCGTCGCGACGTTCGCCTCCGCCCCGGCGACCCACACATCGAGCTTCGGCGTTTGCAGCAGCAGTTCGCGCCCCGGCGGCGACAGGCGCAGCATGATCTCGCCGAACGCCAGAAAAGTGCCCATCAGTTCCGCTCCACGCCGTTTTCCACCATCGCCGCCAACGCGTCGGCCGCGCCGTCATCGGCCTGCCAGCGCGCGGCGAAGCGGCCGCCCGCGCCGAACAGCGCCGCCACCATCCCGCGCGCATCATGGTCGCGCCACAATGCCGCCAGTTCGTCGCCCATCGGGTCGTTGACCGGGCCGGCCTGCCCGCGCAGGTGCCGCAGCCATCCGGCCAGCGCGGCCAGCGTCGCCGGCGTCTCCACCCCGCGCGCGCGATTGATGGTCAGCGCCTCCAGCCAGCGCGGCCCCACCTTCTGCGATCCGTCGCTGGCGATCTGCGCCAGCCGGTGCGCCAGCGCGGGATTGGCGAAGCGGGCGAGCAGCGCGTCGGCATAGCCGTCCAGATCCTGCCCCGGCGCCGCGTCCAGGCTGGCCGCGGCCTCCCGCCGCATCAGCCGTTCGACCACCTGGCGTACCGCCGGATCGGCGACCGCCTGATGGACGAATTCATGCCCCGCCCCCAGCCCCAGATAGGCGAGCGCCGAATGCGCGCCGTTCAGCATCCGTAGCTTGGCGGTTTCGTACGGTCGCACATCCGCCACGAACTGCGCCCCACCCACGTCCCAGCGCGGGCGATCGGTGGCGAAGCGATCCTCGATCACCCACTGCCGGAACGGCTCGGTCACGACCGCGCCGTCGTCGCGCATGCCGATGTGCCGCGCGATCCGGTCGAGATCGTCGGGCGCGGTCGCTGGAACGATCCGGTCGACCATCGTCGACGGGCACGCCCAGTCGCGCGCGAACCATGCCGCCGCGGCACCGTCCAGCAACGACCCGACGCCCTCATGCAGGACATGGCCGTTGTCGGTCATGTTGTCGCAGCTCACCAGCGTCATCGGCCCCGCGCCCGCCGCGTGGCGATCGCGCACCGCCTGCGCGAGATAATGGTAGATCGTGCCGCCCGCCCGCTCCACCGACGCGCCGTCGATGCCGCCGCCGGGCAGCCGGTGATAGCCCTTCTCGGTCACGGTCAGCGTCACGATGCGCGTCGCGGGCGCGGCCAGTGCCGCCGCCACCGCCGCCGGATCATGCGGCGCCACCAGCACCGCGCGCACCGCCTCGATCACGCGCAGCCGCTCGCCATCGGCATCGCGCGTCGCGACGGTATACAGCCCGTCCTGCGGCGCCAGTTGCTCCTGCACCTGCGGCGAGCGCAGCGACACGCCGGTGATCGCCCAGTTGCGGTCGCCCGCCGCCATCGCATCGTCGGTATAGACCGCCTGGTGTGCGCGGTGGAACGCGCCGATCCCCAGATGCACGATCCCGCCCGCCTGTTCGGCGCGGGCATATCCCGCCTGCGCCACCGCCGCCGGCAGCGCGCCGCGCGTCGCCTCCGACAGCCTCACAGCTTATAGGCCCGGCGCACTAGGCCGTCGGTCAGCTCGTGCGCCAGCTCGGCGGCTTCCCAATCCTCGATGCGATGCTCCGCCACCAGCCGCGCCAGGAACGCGCAGTCAACGCGCCGCGCCACATCGTGCCGCGCCGGGATCGACAGGAACGCGCGTGTATCGTCGTTGAACCCGACCGTGTTGTAGAAGCCCGCCGTCTCGGTGGTCAGCTCGCGATAGCGGCGCATTCCCTCCGGGCTGTCGTGGAACCACCAGGCCGGGCCCAGCTTCAGGCACGGATAATGGCCCGCCATCGGCGCCAGTTCGCGTGCATAGACGCTTTCGTCCAGCGTGAAGAGGATGATCGTCAGGTCGCGCTCGGTTCCCACCACGTCCAGCATCGGCTTCAGCGCGCGGACATATTCGGTGCGCGTCGGAATGTCCGCGCCCTTGTCGCGCCCGTGGCTGGCGAACAGCCCGGCATTGTGGTTGCGGAAGCTGCCGGGGTGGATCTGCATCACCATCCCGTCCGCGACGCTCATCCTGGCCATTTCGGTCAGCATCTGCGCGCGGAACAGCTCCGCGTCCACGGCGTCCCAGGTGCCGCCCACGATCCGCGCGAACAACGCCTCGCATTCGGGGGTCGACAGGTTGGCGGTCTGCGCGGTGGGATGGCCATGGTCGGTCGCGGTCGCCCCGGCGGCACGGAAGTCGGCGCGGCGCTTGCGGTGCGCGGCGAGATAGCCCGACCACGAATGCACGTCCTCGCCGGTCAGGTCGGCGAAGGTGGCGAGCGCGCCCGCGAACTGCTCATGCTCGACGTCGATCACGCCATCGGGGCGATAGGTGGTGACGACCCGCCCGCCCCAGCCCGACGCGCGGATCGCATGATGCGCGTCCAGGCTGTCGTGCGCGCCCTCGGTGGTGGCCAGGAAGTCGATGCGGAACCGGTCGAACAGCGCGCGCGGGCGGAAATCGTCGCCGGCCAGCCGCGCGTTGATCGTGTCGTAATAATGATCGGCGGTGTCCGGCTCCAGCCGCACGTCGAAGCCGAACACCTCGGCGAACACATGGTCCAGCCACGCGCGCGACGGGGTGCCGCGGAACAGGTCATAATGCTTCGCGAACGTCGCCCACGCCGCGCGCGGATCGGTGGCGGGCACGCCGCCGCGATGCGGGATCGCCAGATCGTCGAGCGCGACGCCCTGCGAATAGAGCATCCGGAACACATAATGGTCCGGCGCCAGCAGCAGCGTGGTCGCATTCTCCCATTTCGCGTCGGTCGCGAACCATGTCGGGTCGGTGTGGCCGTGCGGGCTGACGATCGGCAGCGTGCCGATCTCCGCATACAGCGCGCGCGCGATGTCGCGCGTCGTCGGATCGGCCGGGAACAGCCGGTCGGGATGCAGTTCCAGCGGTCGTGCCATCGTCAGTTCGCCTTTCCGAATGCCAGCCCGCGCTCCAGCCCGCGCAGCTCGGCTAGTCCCCGCATCCGCCCCAGCAGCGAATAGCCCGGGTTGGTCACCTTGGTCAGGTCGTCGATCATCTGGTGCCCGTGGTCGGGGCGCATCACGATCGAGCGGCTCTCGCGCTGCTGGAGCGCGACGACCTCGGCCACCACCGACGTCATTTCCGCGCTGCCCTCCAGGTGCGCCGCCTCGTGGAAGGCGCCGTCCGGCTCGCGCTGCACGCTGCGCAGGTGCAGGAAGCCGATCCGCTCCCCCAGCCGCCGGACCATGCCCGGCAGGTCGTTGTCGGCGCGCACCCCGAACGATCCCGTGCAGAAGCACAGGCCGTTCGCCGCGCTCGGCACCGCCTCGAACAGCGCCACCACATCCGCCTCGGTGCTCACGACGCGCGGCAGGCCGAAGATCGGGAAGGGCGGATCGTCGGGGTGGACGACCATGCGGATCCCCAATTCCTCCGCCACCGGGCAGATCGCCGCCAGGAATGCGTGGTGGTTCGCGCGCAGCCGCTCCGCATCGGTATCAGCATAGCCGTGGATCGCCTCCAGGAACTGCGCGGAGGTGAAGCTCTCCTCGCTCCCCGGCAGCCCGGCGATGATCGTCCGCTCCAGCCGCACCCGCGCGTCGTCGTCCATCGCCGCGAAGCGCCGTGCCGCGCGCTCGATCGTGTCGGGCGCATAGTCCGCCTCGGCGCCGGGACGCTGCAGGAGGTGCAGGTCATATGCCGCCACCGCGTCCAGCTCGAAACGCAGCGCGCGCGCGCCATCGGGCAGTTCCCACGCCAGATCGGTGCGCGTCCAGTCGAGCAGCGGCATGAAATTATAGGTGACGGTGGTGATCCCCTCCGCCGCCAGATGCCGTAGCGTCGTGGCATAATGGTCGATCAGCGCGTCGCGCTCGGGGCCGGCGGTCTTGATCGCCTCGTGCACCGGCACGCTTTCCACCGTGGTCCAGCGCAGCCCCGCCGCCTCGATCATCGCACGGTGCGCCGCGATCTCCGCGCGGGGCCAGACGATGCCGTTGGGGATGTGGTGCAGCGCGGTGACCACCTCGGTCGCGCCCGCCTGCCGGATATGCGCCAGCGGCACCGGATCGCGCGGCCCGAACCAGCGCATCGCCTGCGTCATCAACACGTCCGACATCCCTCTCCGCCTTTGGCCTCTCCGGCCTTTGTTAGCGATACCAACCGACGATGCAAGTTAGGGCAGCGTCGCCCCCATCCCCGCCTGCAGCACCGCATACCATTGCGCGCGCGTCCATTCGACCCGGTATGCGCCCGCCGCCGCCGCGATCCGCGCCGGGGTCTGCGATCCGACGATCGGGATGATCCGCGCCGGATGCGCCATCACCCACGCCAGCGCCGCGGTCGCCGTGTCGACGCCGTACGCCGCCCCCTGTTCGGCGAGCAGCGCCGCCGCCGGATGGTCCCCGCCCGCCAGCCGCCCGCCGCCCAGCGGCGACCAGGCCAGCACCGCCACGTCGCGCGCCATCGCCTGGTCCAGCGTCCCGTCGAACAACGGCGCGGTATGCAGCGCGGAGAACTCCGGCTGCGTCGCGACGATCGGCTGCCCCAGGAACGCCTGCAACGCCTCGAACTCGGCGGGCGAATGGTTCGACACGCCGATGCTGCGCACCTTGCCGCTGGCCACCATCGCGTCCAGCGCCCCCGCCACTTCCTGCGGATGCGTCAGCAGATCGCGGCGGTGGATCTGGTACAGGTCGATCGTCTCCACCCGCATCCGCCGCAGCGAATCGTCGAGCGCGGTCGCCAGATAGCCGCGCGCCGAATTGTACGGCACCGGCGGGCGGATCCCGCCCTTGGTCGCGATCACCATCCGGTCGCGCAGCGATCCGTCCTCGGCCAGCGCGCGCCCGAACAGCGCCTCCGCCGATCCGAACCCGGCCGGCGTGTCGAAACCATAGATGTCGGCGGTGTCGAACAAGGTGATCCCCGCCGACAGCGCCGCGTCGATCAGCGCGCGCACCGCCGCCAGGTCGTCGCCCGCCAGCCGCCACATGCCCCAGGCGAGCGGCGAAACGTCGATCCCGCTCTTGCCCAGCGCGCGTGGTTCATTCGATACGCGAAATGTCGTCATGCCGGGCGGCATGGCACAGGGTCGATCGGGATGATAGCCGCGAACCACGTCTTACCGTCGGGGACGCACCGATGATCCGTCATGTCGCGATCGTCGGCGGCGGCTTCTCCGGCGCGCTGCTCGCCATCAACCTGCTGCGCCACGACGGCCCGCGCGCGACCCTGGTGGAGCGTCGCCCCGCGCAGCTCGGGCGCGGCGTGGCCTATAGCGCCGCGCACGAGGATCATCTGCTCAACGTCCGCGCCGCGAACATGAGCGCGCTGCCCGACGATCCCGATCACTTCGTCCGCTGGCTCGCCCACAACGCGCTGGGCGATCGCACCACCTTCGTGCCGCGCCGCGTCTACGGCCGCTATCTGCGCGAGATGCTGGACGACGCCGCCGCGCGCCACCCGCACCGCCTGACGCTGGTCGAGGACGCGGTGTGCGCGGTGACGACGCGGGGCGACGCGCAGGTCGCCACGCTTGCGGGGGGCGGCACGCTGTCGGCCGACGCGATCGTCCTCGCGCTCGGCAACCTGCCCCCGCATACCCCACCGGGCCTCGATCCGGCGGCGCTGCCTCCCGGCGTCTATCGCGGCGACCCCTGGGCGGGCGACATCGCCGCGGGGCTTGGCGACGGCGACACGGTCGTGCTGGTCGGCAGCGGGCTGACCGCCGTCGACGCCGCGCTGCTGCTCGATTCCAGCGGCTTCGGCGGGCGCATTCTCGCGATCTCGCGGCGCGGTCTCGCCCCGCGCCGCCACGCCGATGCGCCGCCGCATCCCGGCCTGTCCGAACGCCCCGCCGCGACGCTCTCGCATCTGCTGCGCCACGTCCGTACCCGCAGCGCGACGCTCGGCTGGCGCGCGGCGGTCGACGAGCTGCGCCCGGTGACGCAGATGATGTGGGGCGCCGCCGACGCCGCCACCCGCGCGCGCTTCCTGCGCCATCTCCGCCCATGGTGGGACGTCCACCGTCACCGCCTCGCCCCGGCGGTCGCCGATCGTATCGAGGCGCTGATGGCGGGGGGCCGGCTGGAGGTCGCCGCCGGCAAGTTGGTCGCCGCCCACGCCGATGGCGGCCACGCGTTGCTCGACTGGCGCCCGCGCGGCGAGCGGGCGGTGCGCCGCACCCGCGCCGCGCGCATCGTCAATTGCACCGGGCCGCAGGGCGACCTGCTCCGCTCGGACGAGCCGTTGCTGCGCGATCTGCTCGCGCACGGCATGATCCGCCCGGACGCGTTGCGGATCGGGCTGGAGGTCGATGCGCAATCGCGCGTCGTCGCCGCCGATGGCCGCGTCCACGAACACCTTTATGCGATCGGGCCGATGACGCGCGGCGGGCTGTGGGAGGTCGTGGCGGTCCCCGACATCCGGCAACAGAATTGGACGCTCGCGCGCCGCCTGGCCAACGCGCAATGGGTCGGCGGCGAGGGACTGTAGCGAAAGCAGTTGCATGGGCTGAATGGTAGCGCTAACCAATCCGCATATGCGGGCACAGACCCGCCGAGGATCGAGAGGAGCCGAAACGATGCGCCGCCCTTTTACTGCCCGTCGCCTGCTGCCGCTGCTCGCCGCGCTGCCCCTGATCGCGTGCGGTGACCGCGCCGCCTCCACCGCCGACAATGCCGCCGCGGGCAACGCCGCCACCGCCGCCGCCGATGGCCCGCGCGCCAAGGATGGCCGCCACTATCTGTCGCAGCCGCTCGTCACCGACTTCTACACCGCCGACCCTTCCGCGCACGTCTTCGACGGGAAGCTCTACATCTACCCCAGCCACGATATCGACGGTTCGGCGAAGGAAGACGATCTGGGCGGGCATTTCGAGATGCGCGACTATCGCGTGCTCAGCATGGACGAACCCGGCGGCAAGGTGACCGCGCACCCGGTCGCGCTCGACGTCAAGGACGTGCCCTGGGCCGACAAGCAGATGTGGGCGCCCGACGCCGCCTACAAGAACGGCACCTATTACCTCTATTTCCCCGCCAAGGATAAGGCGGGCGCGTTCCGCATCGGCGTCGCCACCTCGAAATCGCCGGTCGGCCCGTTCAAGGCCGAGCCGAAGCCGATCACCGGCAGCTTCTCGATCGACCCGGCGGTGTTCACCGACACCGATGGCAAGAGCTATATGTATTTCGGCGGCATCTGGGGCGGCCAGCTTCAGCGCAACACGACCGGCACCTACGATCCGAACGGCTCGAAGACCGATCTGGGCGCGGACGACAAGCCCGCGCTGACCCCCAAGGTCGCGCCGATGGCGGGCGACATGACCCAGTTCGCCGCCAAGCCCCGCGACGTCATGATCCTCGACGAAAAGGGCAAGCCGCTGCTCGGCGGCGACCACGACCGCCGCTTCTTCGAGGCGTCGTGGATGCACAAGTACAAGGGCAAATATTACTTCAGCTATTCGACCGGCGACACGCACTATCTGGTCTATGCGATCGGCGACTCGCCGTTCGGCCCCTTCACCTACAAGGGCCGCATCCTCCAGCCGGTCGAAGGCTGGACGACCCACCATTCGATCGTCGAGTGGAAGGGCAAGTGGTGGCTGTTCTACGCCGACACGCAACTGTCCGGCCAGACCCGCCTGCGCAACGTCAAGATGACCGAGCTGAAGTACAATCCCGACGGCACGATCCAGACCATCGACCCGTTCGTGAAGTGATGCAGGGGGTGCGGCTCCCCTCCTTCCCTCGCCCCTCTTCGAGGGGAGAGGGATGCGCAGACTTAGTCTTCGCAACGCGAAGGCTTAGTCGAAGCTGGGTGAGGGGTGGCGCTCGCGCCAGCGAGCGCGCGAGCCTCCGGCGCGCTCACCCCTCCCCTACCCGTCACCCCGGCGCAGGCCGGGGTCCAGTTGGGAGACGCCGCCGCATCTCACACACCGCCCGCCACTGGACCCCGGCCTCCGCCGGGGTGACGGTGGAGGAGAGGCCCGTCCGCCGCCCACCCACGCCGCATCACATCGCAAAGGCCTGACCATGTTCCTCGGCATCGACATCGGCACCTCGGGCGTGAAGGCGGTGGTGATCGACCGCGACGGCGCGATCGCCGCGCAGGCGACCGCCGCGCTCACCGTCCAGCGCCCGCACCCGCTCTGGTCCGAACAGGATCCCGACGCCTGGTGGCAGGCGACCGACGCCGCCGTCCGCGCGCTGCCCGCCGACGTCCGCCGCGCCGTTCGCGGGATCGGCATCGCTGGCCAGATGCACGGCGCGACCCTGCTGGGCGCGGACGACCGCCCCCTGCGCCCCGCGATCCTGTGGAATGACGGCCGCTCCTTCGCCGAGTGCGAGGAACTGGAACGCGCCGTCCCCACGCTGCGCGACGTCGCCGCCAACATCGCGATGCCCGGCTTCACCGCGCCCAAGCTGCTGTGGGTCAAGCACCACGAACCGGACGTCTTCGCCGCGATCCGCACCGTCCTCCTGCCCAAGGATCACGTCCGCCTGCTGATGACCGGCGAGAAGGCGTCCGACGTCTCCGACGCCGCCGGCACGCTGTGGCTCGACGTCGCGAAGCGTGACTGGAGCGACGACCTCCTCGCCGCCACCGGCCTCACCCGCGACCAGATGCCGCGCGCGGTCGAGGGCAGCGACGTCACCGGCACGCTCCGCCGCGAGATCGCCGACAGCTGGGGCATGGACGCGGTGCCGGTCGCAGGCGGCGGCGGCGACAATGCCGCCGGGGCCGCCGGGATCGGCGTCGTCCGCGACGGCGACGCGCTCCTGTCGCTCGGCACCTCGGGCGTGATCTTCGTCGCCACCGACACCTTGCGCGCCAACCCCGCCGCCGCCGTCCATGCCTTCTGCCACTGTATTCCGGGCATGTGGCACCAGATGGCCGTCCACCTGTCCGCCGCCGTCTGCGTCGACTGGGTCGCCCGCCTGATCGGCGCGACCGGTGCCGCCGACGTCTTCGCGCGCGCCGAACAGGCCGGCCCCGGCAACGGCCCCGAACTCTTCCTCC
>CAJYSA010000061.1 GCA_913777325.1 uncultured Sphingomonas sp.
GTCGCCCGCCAGCGCCAGCACGCAAAAATTCCGCGCGATCGCGGCGCGGCGTCCGTCCTTGCCCGATTTGCCGTCGACGTCGCCCTTCAGGAACAGCGTATCGCCGTGGCGGAAATCGCCGAGACCGGCGTTGGCCAGCGCCTGCGCGGTCTGGTCGGCATTGGCGGCCGAGCGGTTGGTGTTGATGATGATGGTGACGCCCATCGCGCGCAGGGTACGGAACGCCGCCACCGCGCCCGGCACCGCCGTCACCTTGGTCGCGCCGGTCCGTTCCCAGCGCTCCCAGCGCTTCTGGTCGAACCCGCGCGCATGCTGGCCGTCGTCATATTCATAGCCGAGGTTGAGCACCGCGGTCTCGTCCATGTCGAGCACCACCGCCGGGGGCAGCGCGCCGCACGGCACGGTGTCGGCCATCGCGGCGGTGGCGCCCGGCGCCAGCACCGCCGAGCCGGGCCAGCGCGGCAGCGTCCCGGCCTTGCGCTGCGACGGCAGCCGCCCGCGCCGATCGCGCGCCTGGTCCAGCACGTCGCGCACATACCGCACCATGCCGTTATATGCCTGTTCCGACAGCGCCGCCGCCTCCGCCGATCCATAGAGATAGGCGATGCCCGGAGGCACGACGTCACCCGGCTTCTGCGCCTCCGCCAGCGCCACTGCCGCGGGCGGCGCGGGACGAGCCGGTGGGAACACGCGCGTCGCACACCCCGCCAGCAGGGAGGCCGCACCGATCAGCAAAGCCGCCCGCCGCATCATGCCGCCTCGCGCGCACGGGTGGTGCGAAACTCGATCTTCTTGTCATACGGCGCACCGACGATCATTCGCTTCACGTAGATGCCGGGCAGATGGATATGATCGGGGTCCAGGCTGCCGACCGGCACCACCTCCTCCACCTCCGCGACGCAGATGCGACCCGCCGTCGCCATCGGCTGGTTGAAGTTGCGCGCGGTCTTGCGGAAGATCAGGTTTCCGCTCTCGTCGGCCTTCCAGCCCTTGATGATGCTCAGATCGGCGCGGATGCCGCGCTCGAGGATATATTCCTCGGGTCCGTTCGGCCCGTCGAACACCTTCACTTCCTTGCCCCCGGCCACCTGCGTGCCGACGCCCGTCTTGGTGTAGAAGCCCGGGATACCCGCGCCGCCGGCGCGGCATCGCTCGGCCAGCGTACCCTGCGGGCAGAATTCCACCTCCAGCTCACCCGCCAGGAACTGCCGCTCGAACTCCTTGTTCTCGCCGACGTAGGAGGAGATCATCTTCCTGACCTGCCGCGTGCGCAGCAGCTTGCCCAGCCCCTCGCCGTCGATCCCGGCATTGTTGCTGGCGATGGTCAGCCCGGTGGTGCCCGCGTCACGGATCGCGTCGATCAGCCGTTCGGGGATGCCGCACAAGCCGAACCCGCCCGCACAGATCGTCATGCCGTCGAACAGCAGCCCGTCCAATGCGGCGGCGGCATCGTCGTACACCTTGTTGACCACGGCTTGCGCTCTCCCCTCGTCGGCCGGCCACAATGGCCCGTCGGTTCGCGACCGTCCGCTCCTTAGCGCGGCAGGCGCCCAAGGCAACGGTCGCGATGCCCGACGTGGAGAGGCTCTAGCCGTCGCTACAGTTGCAGCGCCTCCCGCGTCTCGGCGCCGACCACACCGTCGACCACCAGACCGCGCAGCGCCTGGAACGCCGCCACCGCATCGGCGGTGGCCGGACCATAGATGCCGTCGACCGCACCGGGATGAACCCCCGCCGCCTTCAGCGCGGTCTGCACCTGCGCCACGTCCTCGCCGCGCCGGTAAGGGTTGGCGAGCTGCAGCAGGTCGGTCGGCACCGCCAGCACGACCGGCAGCGCGTCGTTCATGCCATAGGCGACGCCCGGCACGAACGCCCCCGTCGACCACGGGCGCGCGGCCGCATCCTTCACGACGAGCACGCCGTCACGCGCCGACCGCGCCTCGATCGTCGTGCCGTCGCCACACGCGATCGCGACATGGCCGACCTTCATGCCGAACGCGCCGGGCTTCCGGATCAGGATCGCGCCGGGCGTGGCGATCGCCTGTTTGACCGGCAGCAGCAGATCCTGCGCCACCGCATCCTCATACCACCAGCCCGAGTAGGACTCGCCCCGCTGCGCGTTCGGGGGCCGCACCGCCATCAGCGTCTTGTAGGCGTGGAAGACGCACCACGACACGAACTCCGCGCAATCCCACGGTCCGGTCCAGTCGGGATTGGCGAGGTGGACGCGCGCGCCCAGCACATATTTCTCGCCCTGATGGCGCAGCGCCAGACGCACCAGATCCTCACCGTCGAACATCGCATCAACTCCCCTGTGTAACGGAATGCCCCCGCAGTATGTCGGGGGAACGAAGCGACCACGCGTGATGCTGCCATCGGGATTCCTGCCGCGCATCATCCGTTTGGATGGCGTGGTGCGTGTCGCTCATGCTTTTTCCCATCGACCCCCGCCCGCCCGGACCATATCAATGCGCCATGACGAACCTGCGCACCGGCGGCCGGATCCTGGTCGACCAACTCGTCGCACAAGGATGCGACCGTATCTTCACCGTGCCGGGGGAGAGCTTCCTGGCGGTGCTCGACGCGCTGCACGACACGCCCGCGATCGATCTCGTGACGTGCCGGCAGGAGGGCGGCGCGGCGTTCATGGCGTGCGCGGACGGCACGCTGACGCATCGCCCCGGCATCGCCTTCGTCACACGCGGGCCGGGCGCGACCAACGCCGCGATCGGCGTCCATGTGGCGATGCAGGACTCGCAGCCGATGATCCTGTTCATCGGCGACATCGATCGCGGCACCCGCGACCGCGAGGCGTTCCAGGAGATCGATTTCGCCGCGATGTTCGCGCCGCTGTGCAAATGGGCGGCGCGGATCGACGATGCGCGGCGCATTCCCGAATATGTCGCACGCGCCTATGCCACCGCGATGAACGGGCGCCCCGGCCCGGTCGTTCTCGCGCTGCCCGAGGACATGCTGATCGAGCAGGCCGAGGCGATCGATCGCGCCCGCGTCGAGCGTGTCGGGCAGGCGGTCGACCCCGACACGCTGGAGCGGCTGCGCGATCTGCTGGCCACCGCCGAGCGTCCGCTGGCGATCGTCGGCGGCGCGGGGTGGGACACCGCCGCCGCCACTGCCTTCGCGGATTGGGCGACGCGCGCGGGCGTACCGGTCGCCGCCGCGTTCCGCCGGCAGGATGCGATCGCCAACGATTGCCCGGCCTATGCCGGAAACCTGGGCTACGGCCCCAATCCCGCGCTGCTGGCGCGGGTGCGCGACGCCGATCTGCTGCTGGTCGTCGGGGCGCGGCTGGGTGAGGCGACGACCGACGGCTACACGCTGATCGCGCCCGATCACGCCGGGCAACGGCTGGTGCACGTCCATCCCGATCCGGAGGAGCTGCACCGCGTCTATGCCACCGATCTCGCGATCTGCGCCGGCATGGCCGATTTCGCCGAGGCGCTGGTGCCGCTGGACGGCGGGGCGCATCCGCACGCCGCCGCCGCGCGCGCCGACTATGAGACGTGGAGCACGCCGCAACCACGCGAGGGGGTGGCGATGGACCTGGGGCCATGCGTCGCGGCGATGCGCGCCGTGCTGCCGGCTGACACGATCATCTGCAACGGCGCGGGCAATTTTTCGGGCTGGTGGCATCGATACTGGCGCTATGCCGGCCCGGGGACGCAGCTGGCGCCGACCGCCGGGGCGATGGGCTACGGCCTGCCCGCCGCGGTCGCCGCCGCGCTGCGCCGCCCGGGTCGCCACGTCGTCGCGGTGGCTGGCGACGGCGACTTCCTGATGAACGGTCAGGAACTGGCGACCGCGATCCAGCACCAGGCCGAGCTGCTGGTCGTCGTGATCGACAATGGCACCTATGGCACGATCCGCATGCACCAGGAGCGCGAGTATCCGCACCGCCCCGCCGCCACCGCGCTCGGCAATCCCGATTTCGCCGCGCTGGCGCGTGCCTATGGCGCGACCGCCGAGACGGTGGAGCGCACCGACCAGTTCGCCCCGGCGCTGGACCGCCTGCTGGCGGCACCGGGCGTGCGGCTGCTCCATTGCCGCACCGACATCGAACAGATCACGCCGGCGATCACGCTGACGACGCTACGCAACCGCTGAGGCGTGCGCGGGGTTAGTCCGGCATGGCGGACGAACCCCATAGTGTCGGCGAGATCCTGGACACGATCGAGGCGCTGGCGTGCGATCGGGACCGGGTTACGGTCGGCGACGTGGTGGAGGCGTTGGGCAGCCGCGGGTTCGGCCCGCTGCTGATCGTGATGCCGCTGATCGACATCTCGCCGGTCGGCAGCATCCCGGGACTGCCGACTGCCATGGCCGCGATCATCATGCTGGTCGCGGTGCAGATGGCGCTGGGCCGCCGGCACCTCTGGCTCCCCGGCTTCGTTCGCCGCCGTTCGATCGCTTCCAGCACCGCGCGAAAGGCGGTGGGCAAGACGCGACGGCTCGCGACGTTCATGGATCGCTTCTTCCACGGGCGCTTGCCGATCCTGACGAGCGGACCGTTCGTACGCGTCGCCGCGCTCGGCGTGATCGCGCTGGCCTGCGCGGTGCCCCCGCTGGAGCTGCTGCCGCTGGCCACCACTGCACCGATGCTGGCGATCGCGGCGTTCGGGCTGGCGATCACGGTCCGGGACGGCGCACTGATGATCGTCGCGACGTTGTTGGCGGCAATGGCGATTGCGGTCGGCGTGGGACTATGGACCGGGCAGGCGTAGATCGAGGTGCGTCGCGATTGCGGCTGTGACGGATCACATCGCCGCCTCCCAACATCGGCTCGCGACCAGACCGGTCATGACAAACAAAGGCACAAACCGCATCCGTCCGGGAACAAAGAAAAGGGCCGCACCGGTCATCCCGATACGGCCCGAATTCTTTACCGGCAAAAGGAGGTCAGATGTCGTCGCCCAGCGCGCCCTTGACCTTGCCCTTCACCTGCTCGCCCTTGCCTTCGACCTGCTGGGCCTTGCCCTCGGCGGCCAGATCGGCGTTATCGGTGTGATTGCCGATCGCCTCCTTCGCCTTGCCGATGGCTTCGTTGACATTGCCCTTGATCTTGTCGGTGAGCTCGCCCATCGTCATTCTCCAAGTTTTGAAACCCTGTGACGATAGAACGGTGTGGCAACGAGGCGGTTCCGAACGCGCGAAAACTATTGCCTTAAATCAACCCCGACAACGGGCTGGACGGATCGGCGTAGCGGCGCTTGCCCATCCGACCGGCGCGATAGCTCATGCGTCCGGCCTCCACCGCCGCCTTCATCGCCGCCGCCATCAGCACCGGGTCCTTCGCCTCGGCGATCGCGGTGTTCATCAGCACCCCGTCGCAGCCCAGCTCCATCGCCACCGCCGCGTCGCTCGCCTGCCCGACGCCCGCATCCACCAGCACCGGCACGTTCGCGCCCTCGACGATCAATCGGATCGTCACCTGGTTCTGGATGCCCAGCCCCGATCCGATCGGCGCACCCAGCGGCATGATCGCAACCGCGCCCGCCTCTTCCAGTTGCTTCGCGGCGATCGGATCGTCGACACAATAGACCATCGGCTTGAACCCCTCGCGCACCAGCACTTCGGTCGCGGCCAGCGTCTCGCGCATGTTCGGGTACAGCGTGCGTGCCTCGCCCAGCACCTCCAGCTTCACGAGATCCCAGCCACCCGCCTCGCGCGCCAGCCGCAGCGTGCGGATCGCATCGTCGGCGGTGAAGCAGCCGGCGGTGTTAGGCAGGTATGTCACCTTCTTCGGGTCGATATAATCGGTCAGCATCGGCGCCTTCGGGTCGCTGACGTTCACGCGCCGCACCGCGACGGTGACGATCTCCGCGCCCGACGCGGCGACCGCGGCGGCATTCTGCTCGAAATCCTTGTACTTGCCGGTGCCGACGATCAACCGCGAGCGGAACGTGCGGCCCGCGACCGTCCAGCTATCGTCGGCGATCGTCCCGGCATGGTCGCCGCCGCCGACAAAGTGGACGATTTCCAGCTCGTCGCCATCCTCGACGGTCACCTGCGCCAGCGTCGAGCGCGGCACGACCTCCAGATTGCGTTCCACCGCCACCTTCTCGGGAACCAGCCCGAGCGATTGCGCCAGATCGGCGATGGTGATCCCGGCTGCCACGCGCTTGTGCTCGCCGTTCACGGAAATGGTGATGGTGCCGTCGGTATGTGCCATGCGCCGCCATCTAGGGTCGCCGGCGGCACGGGGCAACGTTGCGCCGCACGCCGCCGAATGCGATGGTGCGGCGATGAGTGACCCCGCCCCTTCCGTCATCTATGTCCTCAACGGCCCAAACCTCAACCTGCTGGGGCTGCGCGAGCCGGAGATCTACGGCCACGACACGCTGGACGATATCGCCGGCGCGCTGGAGGATCGGGCCCGCGAACTGGGGCTGGCGATCGACATGCGCCAGTCCAATCACGAGGGGCATCTGGTCGATTGGCTGCACGAGGCGCAGGCGCAGGATGCACGCGCGGTGATCCTGAACGCAGGCGCCTTCACCCATACCTCGATCGCGGTGCACGACGCGATCAAGGCGATCCGCACGCCCGTCATAGAGGTGCATCTGTCGAACCCGCACGCGCGGGAGGAATTCCGCCACACATCGTTCGTCGGGCGCGCCGCCAAGGGCAGCATTGCCGGTTTCGGCGCGCTGTCGTACCAGCTCGCGCTTGAAGCAGCGGCCCGCTTCTGACAGGAGCCGCCGCCAAACGTCAGGGAAATTGGGGTTGCATGGCTGACATCTCTCACAACAGCGGCGCGATGCAGGTCGATGTCGATCTGGTGCGCCAGCTCGCCGAGCTGCTCGATACGACGCAGTTGACCGAAATCGAGGTCGAGGACGGCGATCGCAAGATCCGCGTCGCGCGCAAGGCGGCGGCAGTGAACGCCGCGCCGGCAATGCATTACGCGCCCGCGCCGGTCGCGGCACCGGCTGCGCCCGCCGCGCCGCAGGTGGACGTCGCGGGGCCGTCCGCAGCGTCGGACGCCAACGCGGTGCGCTCGCCGATGGTCGGCACCGTCTATCTCGCCGCCGAGCCGGGCGCCAAGCCGTTCTCCAGTGTCGGGCAGAGCGTCGCCGCCGGCGACACGCTGCTGATCGTCGAGGCGATGAAGGTGATGAACCCGATCACCGCCCCGTCGGCGGGCGTGGTGAAGGCGATCCTGGTCGACAACGGCCAGCCGGTCGAATTCGACCAGCCGCTGGTGGTGGTGGAATAGGCCACGCCGCTCCCGCGCGCCTTTCTCTTCCCCGTTCGTGCTGAGCCTGTCGAAGCACGTGCCGCCAGCGCTGTGCGTGCGGCACGCCCGTCGACAGGCTCGGCTCGAACGGACCTCTAGGTTTGTCACCCATGCCCCAGATCAAGAAACTGCTGATCGCCAACCGTGGCGAGATCGCGCTCCGCATCCACCGCGCCTGTCACGAGATGGGCATCAAGACGGTCGCGGTCCATTCGACCGCCGATGCCGACGCGATGCACGTCCGGCTGGCGGACGAGGCGATCTGCATCGGCCCGCCGGCGGCGGCCGACAGCTATCTGAACATCCCGAACATCATCTCGGCTGCCGAGATCAGCGGCGCCGACGCGATCCACCCCGGCTACGGCTTCCTCAGCGAGAATGCCAAGTTCGCCGAGATCGTCGAGCTGCATAACCTGATCTTCGTTGGGCCGAAGCCGGAGCATATCCGGGTGATGGGCGACAAGGTGGAGGCCAAGCGGACCGCCGGTGCGCTGGGGCTGCCGCTCGTCCCCGGTTCGGACGGTGCGATCAGCGACGTCGCCGAGGCGCAGGCGCTGGCCGAGCGGATCGGCTATCCGGTCATCATCAAGGCCGCCAGCGGCGGCGGCGGTCGCGGCATGAAGGTGTGCCAGTCCGTCGATCAGCTCGAAACGCTGATGCAGCAGGCGGGCACCGAGGCGAAGGCCGCGTTCGGCGACGCCACCGTCTATATGGAAAAGTACCTCGGCAATCCGCGCCACATCGAATTCCAGGTGTTCGGCGACGGCAACGGCCAGGCGATCCATCTCGGCGAGCGCGACTGCTCGCTCCAGCGCCGCCACCAGAAGGTGCTGGAGGAAGCGCCCTCGCCCGTTATTTCGCCGGAGGAGCGCGACCGCATGGGCGGGATCGTCGCGAAGGCGATGGCCGACATGGGCTATCGCGGCGCGGGGACGATCGAGTTCCTGTGGGAAAACGGCGAATTCTACTTCATCGAGATGAATACCCGGCTGCAGGTCGAGCATCCGGTGACCGAGGCGATCACCGGCCTCGACCTGGTGCGCGAACAGATCCGCGTCGCCGAGGGCCACCCGCTGACGCTGCGTCAGGAAGACGTGGTGTTCCGCGGCCACGCGATCGAATGCCGCATCAACGCCGAGGATCCGCGCACCTTCGCCCCGTCGCCCGGCCTCGTGAAGCAATATCATGCGCCGGGCGGCATGCACGTTCGCGTCGATTCGGGGCTGTACGCCGGCTATAAGGTGCCGCCCTATTACGACAGCATGATCGCCAAGCTGATCGTGTACGGCACGACCCGCGAAGGCGCCTTGCGCCGTCTGCGCCGCGCGCTGGAGGAGTTCGTGATCGAGGGGATGAAGACCACCATCCCGCTCCACCAGGCGCTGCTCGACGACCCCGAGTTCCGCGAAGGCGACTATACGATCAAATGGCTGGAGGAGTGGCTGGCGAAGCAGGGATGAAGGTGCGTGTCCGGCGGACGCGCGCCCCCTGCGCAGCCAGCCACTCTGGCGAAGCAGGGATGAAGGTGCGTATCCGACCGACACGCGCGCCCCGCGCCGTCATTGCGAGCGTAGCGAAGCAATCCAGAGCGTCCTGATCCGGTCGCGGATTCCGTCGTTCCGTTGGCCGTAAGAAGCGCTCCCCATGCGCGATCCACAGACTACAGCCTGTGGCAAGCATGGGGTCAGGCGCCCCATCCTCCATCGATATCGTACGTGGCGCCGGTGACGAACCCCGCGTCTGCGGACGCAAGATAGGCCACCAGGCTCGCGACCTCAACCGGCGAACCGTGGCGGGGAATGGCCAGCGGCGCGCGGTTGAGGTCTGCATTGGGGCCGTCGGCGGGGTTGCGCTCGGTATCGATCGGACCCGGTTGAACCAGATTGGCGGTGATCCCCCGCGCGCCAAGGTCACGCGCCAGCCCCCGGGTCATGCCGCCCAGCGCGGCCTTGCTGGCGGCGTAAAGCGTGCCACCCGCACCGGGCATGCGATCCGCGACGATGCTGCCGATCGTGATGATGCGGCCGCCGTGCGGCATCACCGCCGCCGCCTTTTGCGCCGCGCGGAACGGCGCCCGGACGTTGAGCGCGAAGACGCGATCGAACGCATCGTCCGCATAATCGTCGAGTGGACCGGTGATCGCTATGCCGGCGACGTTCACCAGCACATCGATTCGACCGAAGTGGCGAACGACGTCGTCGATCGCGCGGTCGAGCGCGTGGACATCGCCGACGTCGACCTGGATCATGAGCACGTCGCTCGCCTGCTCACGCAGCACGCCGGCAAGGCACTCCGCCTCGACCGAGCGACTTCGATAAACCACCGCGACGGCGGCGCCATCGCGCGCCATCCGACGACTGATTGCCGCGCCGATGCCGCGCGTTCCTCCGATCACCAACGCCACCTTGCCGGCAAGCGGTCGCATATCATTCCCTCCGGTTTGATGGAGCGACATGCGAGCATCGCAAGCCAAGTGAGGACGCTTGCCACCGTCTACATGTCACGCGGCGGCTCCTGCCGGATGGCACGCCGCGCGAATCAAGAGCACCGCCACACCTGACAGGTGGAGTCAGGCCTTCTCCAGCGTGCATTGCAGCGGGTGCTGGTTCTGGCGCGCGAAGTCCATCACCTGGCTTACCTTCGTCTCGGCCACTTCGTAGCTAAACACGCCGCACACGCCCACGCCCTTCTGATGGACATGGAGCATCACCCGCGTGGCTTCCTCCATGTTCATCCGGAAGAAGCGTTGCAGGCACAGGACGACGAATTCCATCGGCGTATAATCGTCGTTGAGCATGAGGACGCGGTAAGGCGTCGGTTTCTTGGTGCGGGTTCGCGTGCGCGTCGCGATGCCGACGCCGGTGCCGTCACCGTCGGCATCGTCGCTCCGGCCCGCGGCCATCGGGACAATCTGCTGCTGCATGGACACTGCGCGAATATGGCACCGGCGACGGAGAGGGCAAGCCCCGGCGTGATGCAAAAAGGGCGGCCGCGTCGCCGCGACCGCCCCTTTTCGTGCCGATCGCGGACGATCAGGCCGCGGTGCGGAACTTCTCGCCGGCGACTGCCATGCGGTTCTGCAGCGGCTTGGCGACGTCGCCGGCCAGCTTCAGCGTCGCTTCGGTCGAGCGCGAGGCTTCCTTGACCAGCGCGTCGAACGAGGCGCGGAAGTAATCGGCCTGGATCTGCAGCGCCTCGGTCGGCGACTTCACCGACGCCAGCGTCTGGATCATCTGCGCGGTGCTCTCGTAGCGGGTACGCGCGAAGGTCGCGGCTTCCTGACCCATCGATTCGATCGCCTGCGCGGCGATACGGGCCGACTCGACCAGCGCCTCGACGTTGCCCTTGCCGAATTCGGCCATGTCCTCGGCGACCTTGCGGCCCTTCTCCAGGGCGACGCGGCCCTGCTCGCCGGCGTTGGTGAAGGCGCTGCGGGCCTGCTCCTGCGCCTTGTCGGCGAAGGCCTTGGCCTGGTCCTGCGCCTTGTCGGCGAACGTCGTGACGGTCTCGTTCATCTTCGCTTCCTTCGTTTCGATGGGCGCTGCCGGAGCAGACGATTCGGGTTGGGGGGTTGGAACGGGTGCCGGCTCGGGAGCGGCGGTGGCGACCGGAGCCGCTACCGGTTCTGCCTCGGCCACGACGATCGGTGCCGGCGTGTCGTCGACCGGCGTCGGATTGGCGAGGATCGCGGGAACCTCTGGCTCGGCGGGAACGGGCGGCAGGGCCGGCTTGGCGGACGCCGATCGGTCCGCGACCGGCGGCTTCGCGACGGCACGCCCGCGCGGCTTCACCGGTGCGCCCGTCTTCCTGCCCTCACCCTTGCCGGCCTGGTCCACCATCTGTCCCGCTCCGTAATTGCTGCACTGCACAATAAGCGATGGGGCGGATGGTTTCAAGCCTGATTGTGCGTCGCTACCGTTACGTCAACGGGCGCGGACGTAGCTGCCGGGCGCCTCTTCCAGCGCGGGCAGCGCGCCCTCGCCGGGCCGCCGTGCGCCGTCGGCCGGAACCGTCGCTGGCGCCAGTGCGCGCAGCCAGTCGGCCCAGTCGTTCCACCAGCTTCCCTTCACCTCGCGCGCGCCCGCGACGAAGGCGTCGAGCGAGTCGGCGGCGCCATCGTTGATCCAATGCTGATACTTGCCCGCCGCCGGCGGGTTCACCACCCCCGCGATATGCCCCGACCCCGCCAGCACGAAGCGCAGCGGGCCGCGCAGATGCTGCGTCAGCTTCCACACGCTGTCGGCGGGCGCGATATGATCCTCGCGGCCCGCCTGGACATAGGCGGGCGTCTCGACCTTCGTCAGGTCCAGCGGCGTGCCGCACACCTGCATCGCGCCGGGCTGCACCAACAAATTGTCGCGGTACAGGTCGGTCAGATACGCCAGATGCCATTTGGCGGGCAGATTGGTGACGTCGCCGTTCCAGTGGAGCAGATCGAACGGCACGTAATCCTTGCCGAGCAGATAGTTGTTGGTGACATAGCTCCAGATCAGGTCGCGCCCGCGCAACAGGTTGAAGGTCGCCGCCAGATAGCGCCCGTCCAGATAGCCCTGCGGACTGAGCGAGCCGATCATCTTCAACTGCTCGTCGTCGACGAAGTGGAGCAATTCGCCCGCCTGCGCGAAATCGACCTGCGCGGTCAGGAAGGTCGCGCTGGCCACCCGAGCCGCCGCGCCCTTCGCCGCCAGCAACGCCAGCGTCGCGGCCAGCGTGGTGCCCGCCACGCAATAGCCCACCGTATGCACCGCCGGCACGTCCAGCAGCGCGCGCACGGTGTCGATCGCATCGAGCTGCGCGGCGACATAATCGTCCCAGATCACCTCGGCCATCGACGCGTCCGCCGACTTCCACGACACCATGAACACGGTGATGCCCTGTTCCACCGCCCAGCGGATCAGGCTCTTTTCCGGCGTCAGGTCCAGGATGTAGAAACGGTTGATCCATGGCGGAAAGATGAGCAGCGGCGTCGCCAGCACCGTGTCGGTGGTCGGCGTATATTGGATCAGCTCGTACAGCGGCGTGCGCTTCACCACCTTGCCCGGCGTCACCGCCAGGTTGCGCCCCACCTCGAACGCGGTGCCGTCGGTATGCGTCAGCTGCCCCTTGCCCATGTCCGACAGCATGTTGGTCAGGCCGGTCAGCAAATTCTGCCCGCGCGTCTCGATCGTCTTCTCGATCACCTCCGGATTGGTGATCGCGAAGTTCGACGGGCTCATCGCATCGACGAAGCCCGACGTGGCGAACTTGAGCTGCGCGCGCGTCTTCTCGTCGATGCCCTCCAGCGCATCGACCCCGCGCAGCATATGGTCGGCGATCAGCGCATAGCTCTGCCGCATCCAGTCGAACGCCGGGTTCACCCGCCACGCGGGGTTGGCGAAGCGGCGGTCCTTCTCCTTCGGGCGCTCGGCCTCCGGGGCCGGCGGCGTGGTGAAGCGCTGCCACAACGTCAGGTAATCGCTCCAGAAATCGCGCGCCTGCTCAGCGATCGCGTCGGGCGCGGCCAGCGGCACGCCCGCCTCCAGCATCATCTGCTGCGCGCGCCCCATCAGCCAGGTCCAATGTTGCAGATCGGCCAGATCGGGAACCACGGGCTTGGACGCTGGGGCTTCTGTCACGCTGATTCCTCTCCTGGCTGCCGTAACGTAACGACCTTGCAGCGCGAAGTCAGGTGCGCGCCTTTTTGTTGCGCGGGGTGCCCGTCGCCGCGATTGCGCGTATAGCTGCGCGCGCAAAGGAGTATGCCCCCGTGTCCGACGAATTCTACCGCATGAAGCGCCTGCCGCCCTATGTCATCGCCGAGGTGAACGCGATGCGGGCACAGGCGCGTGCGGGCGGCGAGGACATCATCGATCTCGGCATGGGCAACCCCGATCTGCCGCCCCCCGACCACGTGATCGCCAAGCTGATCGAGGTGGCGCAGAAGCCGTCGGCGCACGGCTATTCGCAGTCGCGCGGCATCCCGGGCCTGCGTCGCGCGCAGGCCAATTACTACGGCCGTCGCTTCGGGGTCGATATCGATCCCGAAACCGAGGTTGTGGTGACGATGGGGTCGAAGGAGGGGCTGGCCAGCCTCGCCACCGCGATCACCGCGCCGGGCGACGTCGTGCTGGCGCCGAACCCCAGCTATCCGATCCACACCTTCGGCTTCATCATCGCGGGCGCCACGATCCGCGCGGTGCCGACCACGCCTGACGAACATTATTTCGAAAGCCTGCAACGCGCGATGGAGTTCACCATCCCGCGCCCCAGCGTGCTGGTCGTCAACTATCCGTCGAACCCCACCGCCGAAACGGTGGACCTCGCCTTTTACGAACGGCTGGTCGCCTGGGCGCGCGAGAACGAGGTGTGGATCCTGTCCGACCTCGCCTATTCGGAGCTGTATTTCGACGGCAAGCCGACCGTCTCGATCCTGCAGGTGCCGGGCGCCAAGGACGTCGCGATCGAATTCACCAGCCTGTCGAAAACCTATTCGATGGCCGGGTGGCGGATCGGCTTCGCGGTCGGCAACAAGAAGCTGATCGCGGCGATGACGCGGGTAAAGTCGTATCTCGATTACGGCGCCTTCACGCCGGTGCAGGCGGCGGCGTGCGCGGCGCTGAACGGCCCGCAGGATATCGTCGAGAAGAACCGCCAGCTTTATCACAAGCGCCGGGACGTGCTGGTCGAAAGCTTCGGCCGCGCCGGCTGGGACATTCCCGCCCCGCCCGCCAGCATGTTCGCGTGGGCGCCGTTGCCCCCGGCGCTCAAGCATCTGGGGTCGCTGGAATTCTCCAAGCAGTTGCTCACCCATGCCAAGGTCGCGGTCGCGCCGGGCGTCGGTTACGGCGAGAATGGCGAAGGCTATGTGCGCATCGCAATGGTCGAAAACGAGCAGCGCCTGCGCCAGGCGGCGCGCAACGTGAAGCGCTATCTCCAGAGCATGGGCGTCAACACCCCCGGCAAGGTCGGCGCGGGCTGATCCCGCGCCCTCCAGCCGTCATTGCGAGCGTAGCGACCCAATCCCGGGCGGCCTGATCCGACGCTGGATGGGTTCGCTACGCTCGCAATGACGGGGCGGTCTGTAACGGGCGATCCATCCGCGCGATCGCGACTCCCGACGCGCCCTGCCCCGCTCCGCTATGCCAGCGCGAGCAGCCGGTCGCGCTTGTCGATCAGCGCCGCCATCTCGCCGGTCGGCGCGGTCCGCCCGGCCATCGCACGGTCCAGCCGGTCGCGCGCGCGCGGCGCGATCTCGTCCAGCCGCGCGGCGATCTCCTCCATCTCCGGCATCCGCGCCCAGCAATCGAGCACCACGTCGCAGCCGGCGGCGATCGCCCCGGCGGCCTTCTCGCCCGCCGATCCGCTCAGCGCCTTCATGTCGATATCGTCGGTCATCAACAGCCCGTCGAACCCGATCCGCCCACGGATGATCTCCTCGATCACCACCGGGGACAACGTGGCCGGGCGCGCCGCGTCCCATGCCTGATAGACGATGTGGCTGGTCATCCCCATCGGCGCGTGCGCCAGCGCGCGGAAGGGGGCCAGATCGGCCTCCAGCTCGGCGGCGGGGGCGGTGACGGTCGGCAGGTCGTGATGCGAATCGAGCAGCGCGCGTCCGTGCCCCGGCATGTGCTTCACCACCCCGACGACACCGCCCGCCGCCAGCCCTTCCAGCGTGGCACGTCCCATCGCCGCGACGCGCATCGGCTCACGCCCGAACGCCCGCGTCGCGATCGCCTCGGTCGTATCCGGGCGCGCGATGTCGAGGATCGGGTGACAATCCACCGTGATCCCCACCTCGGCCAGCATCAGCCCCAGCGCATGGCCGTTGGCGCGCGCCGCCTCGATCCCCGACATCGGCGCCCGTTCGTAGAGGGCGTCGAATGTCGGTCCCGCCGGAAAGGCGGGCCATTCCGGGGGCGAAAGCCGCGCGACGCGTCCGCCCTCCTGATCGACCAGGATCGCGACATCCTCGCGGCCCTCCAGCTCGCGCAGCGAATCGGTGAGGGCGCTTAACTGCGCGCGCGTCTCCACGTTGCGACGGAACAGGATGTAGCCGGCGGGACGCACGCGCGCGAAGAAGGCGCGCTCGTCGGGGGTGAGGACGGGGCCGGACAGGCCGAAGATCACGGGCTTCATGCCCACCTCTCTACGGCGGAACGGCGCGATCGGGAAATGGCTTTGGCTTGCGATGATATCGGTCTAGCAACGATCCGTCACAGGAGACGGTTATGCGCGTTGCGGGATTGCTGGTGTGCCTCGGCGCGATGACACTGCCCCCGACCGCCACCGCGCAGACGACCCCGCCGCCGGTCGAGCCGCCGCCGCTGGAGCAGGCGGTGCCCCCCGGCGTCACCCCGCCCCCCGTGACGATGCGGGTGCAGGTTGCCGCCGGCCCGCAATGGCAGCCATGGTATCCCGGTGACGATCAGCGGCGGCTCAGCCCATGGGTCAGCCTATCGCGCACGCGCGGCGGCACGCCGTTCGCGTTCGGCGCCCCCGACGACGGCACCAACCTGACGTTCCTGCGGCGCGGCACCACCGAACTCGCGGTGGCGATCCGGCGCGAGGGGCGGCGGCGCGGGGGAGAACTCTACCCGAACCTGCCGGGCGTGGGGCGGACCTTCGAACTCGGCGGGTCGGTGGAAACGTGGGCGGGCGACTCGCTCCGCTTCCGCGGCGACCTGCGCAAGGGACTGGGCGGCCACAAGGGCTGGATCAGCCAATTGGGCGCCGACTATGTCCGGCGCGACGGCGACCAGTGGATCGTCTCGCTGGGGCCGCGCGTGCTGCTGGGCGACGCGCGCTACCAGCGCGCGTGGTTCGGGGTCGACGATCGCGCGGCGGTCGCCACCGGGCTGGGCGTCTATCGTCCCGGTGCCGGGGTCCGGTCGGTCGCGGCGACCGGCAGCGCGTCGATGGAGGTGTCGAAGCACTGGGGGGTCGAGGGGCAGCTGACCTACGAACGGCTGGTCGGCGACGCCTATCGCTCGCCGATCATGCGCGACTGGAACTCCCGCAACCAGATCCAGGTCGCGATCGGCCTCCACTACACCTTCTCGGTCAAGGTGCCCGATCGCGGCATCTTCCGCCTCATCCGGTGACGAAGCACCCCTCGCCCGCCACCTTCAGCCGCGCGCACAGGTCGGTCGCCGCGGCGCCGTTCCCCGCATCGACGCGCAGGCGATAGACGGTCCGGCCCTTCACCACCGCCGGCTGCACGACCTTGTTGAGCGTCGCGACATAGCCGAAACGGCGCGCGATCTGGCTCCAGGCGCTGTTCGCCACCGCCTCGCTGGGAAAGGCTCCCAATTGCACCAGCGTGCCGCCCGAGGCGGCGCCCGCCACGCGCGTCGTCGGCGCGCTGACCGGGCGTTGCGCGCGCAGCGGTGCGCTCGCCTGCGGGATGCTGGCGCTGGTCGACGGCGCCCCGGTCGCCATCGCGCTGGGCGTTGGGGCCGGCGTGGCGCCGCGCGCCACGGGTGCCTCCGGCACTTGGCGCAGGTCGATCGCGGCGTCGGTATTGCCGCCGGCGCTCGCGGCGATCGCCGAATCGCCCTCGCCGATCACCTTCATCCCGCCGGGTTCGTCGGGGCGGACCTTGTAGTCGCCCGCCGGCGCGGCGATCAGCCGCCCGTCCCCGCCGCTGCCGCCGAACTGCCAGCGATACAGCCCGAAGAGGATCGCGGCGAGCACCACCAGCCCGATCGTCACCAGCGCGACGATCCGGCCGACCGGCACCACATAGGGATCGTCGGCCTGGACGGTGTCGAGCCACGGCAGGCGATCCGCATCGCTCACGCGCCCGATCGGCTCCCCCTCACGCATCAGTGCATCTCCGAAACCGCCTCCACCCCCATGATGGCGAGGCCATTGCGAATAATCTGGCCGATCGCCGAGGCCAAGGACAGTCGTGCCGCCGTCACCGCGTGATCCTCCGGCACCAGGAAGCGCCGGTCCGGACGGTCATTGCCGGCATTCCACAGCGAGTGGAATTCCGCTGCCAGATCATAAAGATAGAACGCGATCCGGTGCGGCTCACGCGCCGCCGCGGCGGTTTCCACGATGCGCGGAAACTGGCTGGCGAGCCGGACCAGCGCCAGCTCCTCCGTATCAAGCCGGGACAGATCGGCGCCATCCGCCGCAATGCCGGCCTCCGCCGCGCGACGGTGCAGCGAATGGACGCGGGCGTGCGCATATTGCACGTAGAACACCGGATTTTCCTTCGACGCCTCCACCACCTTGGCAAAGTCGAAATCCATCTGCGCGTCGGAGCGCCGCGTCAGCATCGTGAAGCGCACCACGTCCTTGCCGACCTCGCGCACCACGTCCGCCAGCGTCACGAAATTGCCCGCGCGCTTGGACATCTTCACCGGCTCGCCGCCGCGCAGCAGCCGCACCATCTGCACCAGCTTCACGTCGAAGCGCGTCTTGCCCTCGGTCAGCGCCGCGACCGCCGCCTGGATCCGCTTCACCGTGCCGGCATGGTCTGCGCCCCAGATGTCGATCAACTGGTCCGCGCTCTCCGCCTTCTGGAAATGGTATGCCATGTCGGCGCCGAAATAGGTCCAGCTTCCGTTCGACTTGCGGATCGGTCGGTCCTGATCGTCGCCGAACTGCGTCGAGCGGAACAGCGGCAGCTCGACCGGCTCCCAATCCTCGGGCGTCTCGCCCTTGGGCGCTTCCAGCACACCGTCGTAGATCAGGTCGCGCGCGCGCAGCACCGCCTCGGCGGCCTCGGGCTTCTTCGCCGCCTGCAACTCGGCTTCCGACGAGAAGATGTCGTGGTGGATGCCCAGCAGCGCCAGATCGTCCTTGATGAGCACCAGCATCGCCGCGACCGCGCGCGTGCGGAACAGCGCCAGCCACTCGCCCTCTGGCGCGGCGGCATAGCGGTAACCGAATTCCTGCGCCAGCGCCTGCCCGACGGGGATCAGGTAGTCGCCCGGATACAGCCCCTCCGGCACCGCGCCGACGTCCTCGCCCAGCGCCTCGCGATATCGCAGGTGCGCCGAACGCGCGAGCACGTCGACCTGTCCGCCGGCGTCGTTGACGTAATATTCGCGGATCACCTTGTGCCCGGCGAACTCCAGCAGGCATGCCAGCGCATCGCCCACCACCGCGCCACGGCAATGCCCCATGTGCATCGGCCCGGTCGGGTTGGCGGAGACATATTCGATGTTCACCGACACGCCCTGCCCGCGCGTCGAGCGACCGTAATCGTCGCCCTCGCCGACGATCGTCGCGATCTCCTGCCGCCACACGTCGTCGTGCAGCTTAAGGTTGATGAACCCAGGCCCCGCGACCGATACCTCGGCGACCTCGGGGATCGCGCGCAACGCACCCGCCAGCGCCTCGGCCAGCGCGCGCGGGTTGGTCCCGGCCGGCTTGGCGAGCACCATCGCGGCGTTGGTGGCCAGATCGCCATGCGTCGCGTCGCGCGGCGGCTCGACGGTCACGTTGCGGCGATCGAGCCCGGCGGGCAGCGTGCCCGAAGCGGTCAGCGCATCCAGCGCGGCGTCGACATGGGCGGTGAAACGGGTGAAGAGCGTCATGGTCGCGCGCTTAGCCCAAGGGGCGCCCCGACGCAAAATGCGCCGGGCCGTCACACCCGCTCCATGATTGCAGCATGTGCAACGTCGAATGCGCAACCCGCATTTGCCGATGTGCAGTGCAGCATGGATGCTGCAGCGCATCAATTCATACAGGGAATTCCACGATGCGCTCCTCGATCGCCCTCGTCCTGACCGTTTCCGCGCTGCTCCCGGCGGTGGCCGCCGCCGCCCCGGCGGAGCGCAGCTTCACGCGTGACGGCCACAGCTACGTCTACACGATGACCGCCGCCGACAATGGCGCGACGCTGATCCAGGGCCATGAGGTCGGCAGCAACGAGCGGTTCCGCCTGAAGGTCAGCGGCACCCGCGTGTCGGGTCAGGCCAACGGTCGCCCGGTGTCGTTCCGCACCGCGCAGCCGCTCGGCGCGATCGCTGCCGCGACCAACTAAGCGACGCCCCGCCCCGGCGGGGCGAGGCGCAGCGATCCGTAGCGTCACCTGCTGGCGTCCGGATCGCTCGACGCCGTTCCCGGCCGCGCGACGCAGCTAGAAGCCGTCCGGCAGATCGATCGGCCCCACCACCTCGCGATACCGCGACACGGCATAGCGATCGGTCATCCCCGCGATAAAATCCGCGATATGGCGGCTGAGCGCGGGCTCGCCCTCCGGCAACCGCTGGCGCCATTCCTCGGGCAACAATCCCGGATCGGCGCGATACGCCGCGAACAGCCCCGCGACGATGCGATGCGCCGCCGCCGCCGCCGCCAACTGGCGGGGGTGGTGATAAAGATTGGCGTACATGAAGCGCTTCAGCGCGCGTTCTTCGGTCGCCATCGCGGGCGAAAAGCCGATCAGCGCCCGCCCCGCCGCGCGCACGTCCTCGACGCTGCGCACCCCCGCCGCATCGATCCGCGCGCGCGATTCGGCGATCAGGTCGTTGACCATCGCGCCGATCTGGCTGCGGATCAGTTCGCCGGACAGCCGGTCGCGCGGCAGGTCGGGGAAGCGCGCCTCCACCCGGCTCCACCCGTCGGCCACCAGCGGCACCGACGCGATCTGATCCAGCGTCAGCAACCCCGCGCGCAGCCCGTCGTCGATATCGTGATTGTCATAGGCGATGTCGTCCGCCAGTGCCGCTACCTGCGCCTCCAGCGAGGCGTGGCTGGACAGCTCCAGCGCCGCCTCGTCATTCGCCTGCGCCAGTGCCCAGGCGGGCACCGCGATCGGGCCGTTGTGCTTGGCCAGTCCCTCCAACGTCTCCCACGTCAGGTTCAGCCCCGGCCAGCGCGGATAGGGCCGCTCGATCCGCATCAGCGTGCGCAGCGTATGGCCATTATGGTCGAACCCGCCGGCCCCGACACCTTCGGCGCCCATCGCCTGTCGCAGCGCTTCCTCGCCGGCATGGCCGAACGGTGGATGGCCGATGTCGTGTGCCAGGCAAAGCGCCTCGGTCAGATCCTCGTTCAGCCCCAGCACGCGCGCGATCGTCCGCCCGATCTGCGCCACTTCCAGGCTGTGCGTCAGCCGGACGCGGAAATGGTCGCCGTCCGGGGCCAGGAACACCTGCGTCTTGTGCCGCAACCGGCGAAAGCTGATCGAATGGATGATGCGGTCGCGATCGCGCTGGAACGCGTCGCGCGGGCCACGATCGGCGCTCTCCTCGGCGTGCAGCCGCCCACGGCTACGCGCCGGATCGGACGCCCAGGGCGCCAGCGCGGCCATACTATTTCCCGCCCAGCCGCGTCATCTTCTGCCCGGCCTCGCTGGTGAAGCTGAAGGCGGACAGTCCCTGCTTGTTCAACGTGTTGACCATTGCGCGCGCTTCGGCCTCGGTCTTGAACGGCCCGGTCACCAGCCGGTTCGTGGCGCGGTTCGGCACGGTATAGGCGCGCTTGCCGGCCAGCGCATCGGCCTTGCCCTGCGCATTCTTCCACGCCTTGGGCATGTCATCGACATTGGCACCGCTGGCCACCTGTACCCAGATTCGTGCCGGCTCGGCGCGCGCCGCCTTCTTCTCGGCGGCTTCCTTCGCGGCGGCCTCCTTGCGGGCCTTTTCGGCAGCTAGTTCCTTCGCGCGCGCCTTGCGGTCGATGGGCTTGGCGCTCGGCTTGGCGACCGGCGGCTCGTCCTCGCTCGTGGCCACGACGGGCGCCTTCTGCGCCACGCGCTTGGCGGCGGCCAGCTTCGTGCGCTTCTGATCGTCGGCGGCGGCATTGCGCTCGGCCGTGCGCGCCGCCTCGTCCAGTGTCGCGGCCGCGGGTGCCGGGGGCGCGGCGATCACCGGCACGCGCTGCGCCCCCGGCATTGGTCGCACGCCCAACTCGGCGGCGGGCACCGAGATGCCGGCCACGATCCGTGCCAGGATCGAATCCTCGCTGATCCGCGGCGGTGAGACGCGCAGCGGCGGCGCGCGGCGTGGCACGCTCGGTCCCGGGGCGGTCGTCACCGCCGCCGCCACCTGCGTCGGCGGCGCAACCTGCCGGACTGGCGCGGTGCTGGTGCTCGCCGGGGCGGGTGCGGGCGCCGATGTCGGTGTCGGGGTCGCCGTTGCCATCTGGGTCGGTGCGCTCGGGATCGTCGCGGCGGGCGCCGGCGCCCGCGCGGCCTGCGCTACCTGCACGGGCGCGGGCACCGGCGCCGGGCGTTCCTGCATCGGCACCGTCTGCACCATCTGTGGCGGCGGGGCGCTAACGGCGGGTGTCGGCGTGGGCGTAGGCGTGGGCGCCGGTGCCGCCGCTTGAGCCCGCGCCGGGATCGGCTGGCGGGTGTTCGCTGCGGCCAGTTGCGTCGCGCGGTCGCGTCGGCGTTGCTCGCCGCGCGACACCCGCTGCGGGCCGGGCGCGGGCTGCACCACCGGCGCCACCGCCGCCACCTGCGTGCGGACCGGTGGGGTGGCGAGCGGGGTCAGCGCCGGGATCATGCGCGCATCGGCCAGCCGCGCGGCGGTCGGCGTCACCTCGCCGAAATGGACCGCGAACGCGCGATCCACCGCCGATAGCGTCGGCAGCCGCTGGAAGAACGCCGACAGTCCGCCCGCCATCCCGCGCGGCATCATGCT
>CAJYSA010000062.1 GCA_913777325.1 uncultured Sphingomonas sp.
CCCAATTCGGGCCGCGTCACCTTCCGCGACGCCGGCGCGCGCGGCACGGTCGTCAGCGCGGTGATCCTGTACGACCCGCCAGGCGGCTTCATCGGCCGCGTCGTCGCCAAGATGTTCCAGCGCGAACCCGCGATCCAGGCGCGCCGCGACCTGCGCCGCTTCAAGCAGCTGCTGGAAGCCGGCGAGATCGCCACCCCGGCGATGAACGCCAAGCAATTCGAGGAGATGGGGTTGTGAAAGCGATCGCATGGCACGGCAAGCATGACGTCCGCGTCGATACCGTCGACGATCCCGGCATCGTCAACCCGCGCGACTGCATCATCAAGGTGACGTCGACCGCGATCTGTGGCTCGGACCTGCACCTGTACGACGGCTATATCCCGACGATGCAGTCGGGCGACATCCTGGGCCATGAGTTCATGGGCGAGGTGGTCGAGGTCGGCGCCAAATCCACGCTGAAGAAGGGGCAGCGCGTCGTGGTGCCGTTCACGATCTCGTGCGGCAGTTGCTATCACTGCACCAAGCAGCAATTCTCCGCGTGCGACAACGGCCTTCCCGCCGACAATCAGGATATCGCGCAGGAGCTGTACGGCCAACCGATGGCCGGGCTGTTCGGCTATAGCCACATGACCGGCGGCTATGCCGGCGGCCAGGCGGAATATGTCCGCGTGCCGTTCAGCGACGTCGGCCCGATCGTCATTCCCGACGGCGTCGAGGACGACAAGGTGCTGTTCCTGTCCGACATCCTGCCCACCGGCTGGATGGCGGCGGAGAATGCCGACATCGAGCCGGGCGATACGGTGGCGGTGTGGGGCTGTGGCCCGGTCGGGCTGTTCGCGATCCAGTCGGCGTTCCTGATGGGGGCCGAGCGCGTGATCGCGATCGACCATTTCCCCAATCGGCTGAAGCTTGCCGCCAAGTTCGGCGCGGAGACGATCAATTTCGAGGAAAGCGCGGTGTACGAGGCGCTGATGGTGATGACCGGCGGGATCGGCCCCGACGCGGTGATCGACAGCGTCGGACTGGAGGCGCACGGCTTCTTCGTCGACAACGTGCTCGACCAGATCAAGGTATCGACCTTCACCGGCACCGATCGTGCCCACGCCAATCGTCAGGCGATCATCGCGTGTCGCAAGGGCGGGCGCGTGTCGATGCCGGCGGTCTATGGCGGGTTCGTCGACAAATGGCCGCTGGGCGCCTTCATGGAGAAGGGGCTGACGCTCAAGACCGGGCAGACGCATGTCCAGCGCTACCTGAGGCCGCTGCTGACCGCGATCCTCGAGGAGAAGATCGACACGACCTTCCTGATCTCGCACCGGATGCCGCTGGAACAGGGGCCGGAAGGCTATCGGATGTTCCATGACGAGCAGAACGAGGTGACCAAGATCGTCCTGAAACCGGGGATGTAGGCCCGGCTTCGTCACGCCCGCGCGACTGCCGCCCCGGCGACGATGCCGGACAATGCCGCGGGGGGCAGGTCCGGCGTGACGTTCGGGCGACGCAGCGCGGCGAATGTGGCGGCGGCCCCGAGCGCCGCCGCCGTGAACGATACACCATCTGGAGACAGCACCATGGCCGACAAATTCGCGATCATTACCGGCGCCTCGACCGGGATCGGCTTCGAACTCGCCACGCTCGCCGCGCAGGACGGCTATGACATCTTGGTCGTCGCGGACGAGCCGCTGATCGACGCCGCCGCCGCCGACTTCAAACAGTTCGGTACCCAGGTTTCCTCGGTGGAGGCGGACCTGTCGACGATCGAGGGGGTGGACCGCCTGCTCGCCGCCGCCGGCGACCGCCCGATCGACCTGCTGTGCGCCAATGCCGGCAAGGGGCTGGGGCGTGGGTTCCTCGATCAGGACGTGGCCGATTGGCGACGCGTGGTCGACACCAACATCACCGGTACGCTCTACCTGCTCCAGAAGGTGCTGCGCCAGATGACCGAACGGCATCAGGGCAAGGTGCTGGTCACCGGATCGATCGCGGGCTTCATCCCCGGCAGCTTCCAGGCGGTGTACAACGGGACGAAGGCGTTCGTGGATTCCTTCACCGACGCGCTGCGCGACGAGTTGAAGGATCACGAGGGGATCACGCTGACGACGTTGATGCCCGGCCCGGTCGACACCGAATTCTTCGACCGCGCCGATATGATGGACACCGACGTGGGCACCTCCGACAGCAAGTCCGATCCGGCGAAGGTGGCCAAAGACGGGTGGGACGCGCTGATGGCGGGCAAGCACTCGATCGTATCGGGCTGGAAGAACAAGCTTCAGGTTGCGGCCGCGCACATCCTGCCGCCCGAGGTGACCGCGCATCAGCATCGCAACATGGCCGAGCCGGGCACCGCGAAGAAATAGCGGTCAGTCGCCCGCGAAGGTCCAGCCCGACACCCCGCGCTCGCGATCGTTGACCAGCAATGCGCGCGCGGTGGGCGGTGCGGAGCGTTGCGGGCAATCGGGGCGGTGGCACGCGCGGCACCCCGCGCCGATCGGGGTCGCGGCGGCGCTCAGGTCCAGTCCGCGCGTCGCCGCCAAGCCACCCGCCACATCGGCGGGCACGCCCAGGCCGATCGCGAACGCGCTGTCGACGCGCTGCGCCCCGACGCCCACCGCCGCGCCCGTGACCGCCACCGCCAGCGTGAGCCAGCGCGCGCCATCCTCCAGCTCCAGCACCTGCGGCACGATCGCGCCGGGCCGATCGAAGGCGTGGTGGAGCCGCCACAACGGGCATCGCGCCTCCCCGGCCAGCAGCGTCGACTGGCTCGCCCCCACGAAGCGCTTCGACACCTGCCCGGCGCGATCGACGCGCAGCATGAAGAACGGCAGCCCGCGCGCACCGACGCGCTGGAGCGTGGTCAGCCGGTGTGCCACCTGCTCCACCCCCGCGCCGAACCGGCGTTGCAGCACGTCCAGATCGTAACCGCTCGCCTCGCACGCGCGGAGGAACCGGGCGTAGGGCATCATCACCGCCGCCGCGAAATAGTGCGCGAGATGCCGGCGGAACAGTCGCTCCGCCACCCGATCCAGCGCCGCGCCGCGCACCAGCGCGTCGATCTCGCTGCGTGCCTCGAGCAGCGCCAGTTGCACCGACAGCGCAAAGGTCCGCGACCATGGCGCCAGCCGCTCCGCCAGCTGCAATTGCCGGGCGTGCAGATCCAGCCGGCGGAGCTGGTCGGGCAGCGCCTCAACCGGCAGGATGCGGATCGCCAGGCCATGCCGGACTCGCAACCGCTCGACCAGCGCGCCATAGAGGTCGGCACCCACCAGCCGCAATTCGTCGGCCAGCGCCTCCGCGGCGGCGTCCAGATCGGGGAAATGGTTGCGCCAGCGCTCGATCTCGCGCCGCACGGTCACCGTCGGATCGGTGGCGGTCGGCTCGCCCACCGCCGGCGCTCCACCCGCGCCGCGATCGAAGACGCGCGCGAACGCCTCCGCCCCGCCCGGCGCGGCGGCCAGCCACTCCTCCACCTCGCTACGATCCACCTCCAGGTCCGCGAACAGCGGATCGGCCAGCCGCCGGCGGATCGCCTCGGCCCCGCCCCCCGGCTCGCCCGCCGCCAGCACGCGCGGATCGAAGTCGAAGCGGTCGGCCAGCGTCACCAGCAGGCCGGCGGGGATCGCGCGCTGGTTGCGTTCGATCAGATTCAGGTAGCTGGGCGAAATTTCCAGCATCTCGGCCATCGCCGCCTGCGTCAGGCCATGGCGGCGCCGCAGGCGGCGCACCGCATGACCCGCCAGCAATTTGTCCCGGCTCATCCCCGCACCCTGTAAAGATGTTTACAACACGACAGCTTCTAGCACCGGGTCGGCGACGCTGCGACACGAATTGGTGGTGATTTCGTGACCAGTACGAAGGGTGACACCGTAGATTGATGACATCAACCCGACGAAAGGAGAGTCGTCATCATGGAACGCCACGAACCGCAACGCAGCCGCGCGGTCTTCTCGACCGAGGATTTCGGCCTGATGAAGGAAGCGGTCGCCAGCTACGTCCGCCAGATCGCCGACGACCCGCGCTCGTCGAAATTCTCCAACCTCTACCACCGGCTCGGCCGCCTCGGCTGATCGCCCGCGACCACGCAGACGTAAAAGGGAATGACCATGAGCTATCAGGACACGATCGGCGCGGCGGACCGGCTGATCGACGGCGCGGGCACGGCATGGGCCGGGATCCAGCCAGAGGGCGTGGCGCGGATGCGGCTGCAAAACCGCTTCCGCACCGGTCTGGACATCGCGCGGCACACCGCCGCGATCATGCGGCGCGACATGGCCGCCTATGATGCCGATCCGGCCGCCTACACCCAGTCGCTGGGATGCTGGCACGGCTTCATCGCGCAGCAGAAGATCATCAGCATCCGCAAGCATTTCGGCACCACCAAGGGGCGGTATCTGTACCTGTCGGGCTGGATGGTCGCCGCGCTTCGCAGCGAGTTCGGCCCGCTGCCCGATCAGTCGATGCACGAAAAGACCAGCGTGCCCGCGCTGATCGAGGAACTGTACACCTTCCTGAAGCAGGCCGATGCGCGTGAGCTGGGGCTGATGTTCCGCGACCTCGACAAGGCACGCGGCGCGGGCAACGAGATGGAGGCGCAGCGCCTGATCCACACGATCGACCATTACGAAAGCCATGTCGTGCCGATCATCGCCGACATCGACGCCGGCTTCGGCAACGCCGAGGCGACGTACCTGCTGGCCAAGAAGATGATCGAGGCCGGCGCCTGCGCGCTCCAGATCGAGAACCAGGTGTCCGACGAGAAGCAGTGCGGGCACCAGGACGGCAAGGTGACGGTGCCACACGAGGACTTCCTCGCGAAGATCCGCGCCTGCCGCTACGCCTTCCTCGAGCTGGGCGTCGACGACGGCATCATCGTCGCGCGCACCGACTCGCTGGGCGCCGGGCTGACCAAGCAGATCGCCTATTCACGCGAGGCGGGCGACCTGGGCGACCAGTATAACGCCTTCCTCGACGCCGAACCGGTCGAGCGGCCCGGGCACGGCGATGTGGTGATCGAGCGCGACGGGCAATTGTTGCGCCCGAAGCGGCTGCCGTCGAACCTGTTTCAGTTCCGCGCCGGGACCGGGGAGGATCGCTGCGTGCTGGACTGCGTCACGTCGCTCAACAACGGCGCCGACCTGTTGTGGATCGAGACCGAGCGCCCCGACATCGCGCAGATCGCCGGGATGGTCGACCGGATCCGCGCGCAGGTGCCGCATGCGAAGCTGGTGTACAACAACTCGCCCAGCTTCAACTGGACGCTCAACTTCCGCCAGCAAGCATACGATCGCTGGGTGGCGGAGGGCCGCGACGTCGGCGGGTACGACCGCGCGCGGTTGATGGACGCGGCCTATGACGACAGCGACCTGGCGGCGGAAGCCGACGAGCGCATCCGCACGTTCCAGCGCGACGCGGCGGCGCGCGCCGGCATCTTCCACCATCTCATCACGCTGCCGACGTATCACACCGCCGCGCTCAGCACCGACCTGCTCGCGCGCGACTATTTTGGTGAATCGGGCATGCTCGGCTATGTAAAGGGCGTCCAGCGCCGCGAAATCCGCGAGGGGATCGCCTGCGTACGCCACCAGAACATGTCCGGCAGCGACATCGGCGACGATCATAAGGAATATTTCGCCGGTGAGGCAGCATTGAAGGCCGGCGGCGTCCACAACACCATGAATCAGTTCGCGGCCTAATCTTTGTCAGAAGGCCTTTCGTCGCATTGTCATATTACTGGCGTTGCATGATCCGGCGGGCCGTGACACTAGCCATGGGCCTTTAGGGAGATGGACGTATGAAGAAGTTTCTGATGGCCGCCGCCGTCGCCTCGCTCGCCACCGTTCCGGCGGTTGCGGCCCCGGTCAACTCGGCTGCCAGCCTGTCGGTCGCCAAGTCGGTGCGCGCGTCGGCCCCGGCCGCCAAGAAGAACGAGCTGGTCGGTGGTGGCCTGATCGTCGCCGCCGTCGCCGCGGCTGCGGTGATCGCCGGCATCATCATCATCGCCGACGATGGCAATTCCGACAGCAACTGAGCTGCTCGATTGCCGATGGAAGGGGGAGTGACGGCAGCGTCGCTCCCCCTTTTTCATGCGCTCAGCCCGCGACGGGTTGCGGCAGCGCGGGCGGCACCGCCCCGCCTGCATCGGTAACGAACACCCCGGCCCGCGCGGCACGTCGGCCCCAGCGCTCGCTGGCGGTCCATTGCACGATGATCGGCGACAGCAGCAGCCCGGCGGTGACCGGCGACAGCCACAAGGCCGCCGTGGGCATCAGCGGCGACAGCGCCAGCAACACCACACCCGCCAGCACATGCCAGCGATAGCGCGGCAGGATCGCCCGCATCGCCAGACTGTCGCCGCGCCGGTTCTGCGCCTGCCACTCCGCCTTGCGCTGCCGGGCGATGCCGATCAGGTCGATCGTCTGCGTCAGCGCGATCGCCGGTGCGGCCAGCGTCGATAACGGCACATCCAGCAGCACCGAACGCAGGATCGCCCCCGCACCGCCCAGCGACCGGCGTCGCCGCGCATCGGCCAGCGTGTGCGCGACCGCCAGCAGCTTCGGCCCGAACAAAAGCGCCAGCGTCAGTTCCAGCACCATGCCCGATGGGTCGCCGGACATCAGGCCCGGCTCGCCGCGCACCGCCTGCACCACGCTGACCACGATCAGCAGCAGCCACAGCGGCGACGCCAGATAGCCCGCCGCGCCCAGCAGCAATTGCAACCGGTTGATCCAGTGGAAGCCGGAGGCGTGGAGCAGCGCGAGATGCTGGAGGTTTCCCTGCGCCCAGCGGCGATCGCGCACGGCGGCATCGATCAGCGTCGGCGGATATTCCTCGAACGTCTCCTCGGTCATCACCATGTGGACGCGCCATCCGCGCCGCCGCAGCAATGCCGCCTCCACCACGTCGTGGCTCATGATCGTGCCCCCGAAAGGCGGCGCGCCGGGCAAGGTCGGCAATCCGCAGCATTGCGCGAAGGCACCCACGCGGATCAGCGCGTTATGCCCCCAGAAGGTCGCCTCCGCACCCGACCACCATACCAGCCCGGCGGTCGCAATCGGGCCATAGATGCGGCTGGCGAACTGCATCCAGCGCTGGAACAAGGTGGTCGCGCCGATCACCTGCGGCACGGTCTGGAGCAGCGCAACACCGGGGCGACGGTCCATGATCTGCGTCATGCCGACGATCGTCTCGCCGCCCATCAGGCTGTCGGCATCGAGCATCAGCATATAGTCATAGGCCGCGCCATGGGCGCGCAGCCAGTCGGCGATGTTGCCCGGCTTGCGCCCGACATTCTCGGTGCGGCGGCGGTAGTAGATCGCGCATTCGCTCCGCGCGGCCAGCGACCGCCACGCGGCGATCTCCGCCGCTTCGTTGTCGGCGGCCGAATCGCTCAGGATGAAGACGTCGAACGCCGCGCACGTTCCGGTCTGCGCCAGCGCGTCGGTCATCCGGGACAGCCGACCGCACACCTCGTCGATATCCTCGTTGTGGACCGGCATCAAGATCGCGGTGCGTCCCTTCAGCGGCTCCGACCAGCGCGGCATCGGGGTGAAGCCGGGATGCAGCCCGGTCGACAGCACGATGAACCCCACCACGGCGTTGATGAACCCGAAGGCGAGCAGCGCGAACAGCGGGAAGAACACGGTCAGCAACAACATGTCGCTGGCGCCCAGCCCGTCGGTCAGCACCGATTCCTTGAGCGCGGTGGACGCGGCGAGCGCGAGCACCAGCGTGAGGAGCACCAGGATCGCGCGACGCGCGAACGTATCGGCGGGCGATCCGATCGCGCCATCGAACGGGTCCGGCGCGCGCCCCGGTGGCGGTGGCCCGTCGAAACGCTGCTCGGGCATGTCGAGCGGCGCGAGCGCGGGCAGACGGGGCGGTGCGTCGCTCATGTGCGATAGAGCGGCATCAGCAGCGTCTCGCTCAGCGCGGTCGTGCCGCGCTTCAGGAACAGGCGGACGTCGGCGGGCGCGTCACCCTCCGGCGCGATATCGGCGGTGACGCGCCAGCGATTGCGCTGCCCCACCACCGGATAGGCGGCGCTGTCGAGCAGCTTGCCGCGCGCGATGCCGATGTCGGCGCGCACCCCGCTGTCGCGGGTCAGCCCCGCCAGCCCGGCGCCGACGAAATCGGCGACCAGCTTCACCGCGCCTGCGATCGCCTCACCGCCCGGTCGCCCCGCGCTGCCGGTCCAGGTCGCGACGACGTGCGCACTGCGATCGAGGCTGGGATCCTGAGATCCCCAGGTCAGGCGATAGTCGTAGGCGAGCCGTTGCCCGGCGGCGAGCGGCGCGGCGGGCGTCCAGAAACACACGACATTGTCGGTCGTCTCGCCCGCCGTCGGGAAGGCATAGAGCATTACGCGTCCCGCCCCCCAATCGCCTTTCGGCTGCACCCACAGGTTCGGGCGCCGATCGTAGAAGGCGCCATCATCCTGATAGTGGTCGAATTCGCGGTCGCGTTGCAGCAAGCCGAAGCCGCGCACATCATCCGCGGCGAAGCTGTCGGTGGTCGGCTGCGCCGGGTTGCGCAGCGGGCGCCAGACATGCTCGCCGCCCGGGCTCCAGATCGCCAGCCCGTCCGAATCATGGATTTCCGGGCGCCAGTCCTTCGCGGTGGCGTGGCCGCGATCATCGTACCAGAACATGCTGGTGGCGGGCGCGATGCCCAGCCGCGCGACCGGGCGGCGCAGGAACAGCACCGACGACACGTCCTGCACCACCGCCCCGGGATGCCGCGAGACGAAGCGATACGCACCGGTCAGGCTTTCGCCGTCCAGCAGCGCATAGATCGTATAGCCACCGTCGCCGATCGGCTCGATCCAGAATGCGGTGAAGGTCGGGAATTGCTCCTTCTCCAGACCGGTATCGATCGCGACTCCGCGCGCCGACAGGCCATATTGGTCCTGCGACCCGGCCGAGCGGAAGTAGGACGCGCCCATGAACGCCAGCCAGTCGCTTTCGCGCCCCGGTTCCATGACGCGGAAACCGGCAAAGCCCGGTGCGGGCGTCACACCACGCTTCGTCTCGAACAGGTCGGCGCGATAGTCGACGCGCACCGCACGCCCGTTCGCCACCACGTTGAGCGTCACCGGCACCGGTGCGTATTTGCCGAGCGGAAAGGGCCGGACTCCCCCGGCCAGCGTTCGATCGGGGCGGTAGCGGATGCCGCCGACCGCGTCATAATCCAGCGCCGCCGCCGCCGCGACGGGTTGCGGCGCGCGATAGGGTTGCCTGGCAAGCGCCTGGGCGCGCTGCTGAAGAAGCTCCCAGGAGAAGGCGGCACCGCCACCCTGCCCCGCGCGGCGTTGCGCCGTCGCGATCGCGGGCCACAGCGCCGCCGCGCCGCCGGCCAGCATCGCATCTCGTCGACTGATGATCGTCATGGCTGCGTAACAAGCTACGCCGCCGATTGTTGCGTCGCAAAAGTTCCGCGACGGGCAGACGCCGCGTCGCGACGGTCAGACCGAAACCGCCGCCTTTATATGCGGTTGCGCCTCATAACCGTGGAGGATGAAATCCTCGGCCTCATAGGCGTCGATCGCGGGCGGGCGCCGCGCGATCTCCAGGCGCGGCAGTCCGGTCGGGGTGCGCGCCAGTTGCGTCTCGGCCTGTTCCAGATGGTTGAGGTACAGGTGGCAGTCGCCGCCGGTCCAGATGAAGTCGCCGACCTCGAGATCGCATTGCTGCGCCAACATGTGGGTCAACAGCGCGTAGCTGGCGATGTTGAACGGGACGCCCAGGAAGATATCGGCGGAGCGTTGATACAATTGCAGCGACAACCGGCCGTTGGCGACATGCGTCTGGAACAGGCAATGGCACGGGCTGAGCGCCATCGCGTGCAGCTCGCCGGGGTTCCAGGCGGTGACGATCTGCCGCCGCGAGGCCGGGCGTGTGCGGATCTCGTCGATCAGCGCGGCGATCTGGTCGATATGCCGCCCGTCCGCGGCCACCCAGTCGCGCCACTGCTTGCCATAGACCGGCCCCAGCTCGCCGTCCGCATCCGCCCATTCGTTCCAGATGCTGACCTTGCGCTCCTGCAACCACCGCACGTTCGTGTCGCCGCGCAGGAACCAGAGCAGTTCGACGATGATCGAGCGGAGGTGGAGCTTCTTGGTGGTCAGCACCGGAAAGCCCTGCGCCAGGTCGAAGCGCATCTGATGCCCGAAGACGCTCAGCGTCCCCGTGCCGGTCCGGTCGTCCTGCCGCACGCCCGAATCGAGCACGCGGCGCATGAGGTCGAGATATTGCTGCACGGGGGCGGTGGTAGCGCGAAGGTGGCACGGCTTCCACCCATCCTCCGTCATTGCGAGCGCAGCGAAGCAATCCAGGGCTGGACCCGGACGCCTTGGATTGCTTCGCTGCGCTCGCAATGACGATGACGTCGAGCGCGGGACCACGGAAGCGGCGGTCAGTCGCTCACTTCATCCGGCACGCCACGATGTCGGCAGGATCGGGCCGCCGCCCGGCCGCGCGGAACGTCGCCAGATAGCCGCCCGCCGAGCGCAATTCGCGGAACCCGACCTGTGCATAGCCGACCGCCGCGAACTCGCAGCGCAGCAGGCGCGGCGGGGTGCCGTGCTGCTCGGTCGGGCGGTCGGCGTCGACCACCACCACCAGCCCGTCACGGCGCAACGACGGGCGCATCCGCCACAGGAACTCATAGGGCTCGGCGATCTCATGATACATGTGCACCATGAAGATCCGGTCGAAGCTGTTGTCGGGCAGCCGGGGATCGGCGGGCTGGCCCAGCCGGACGCTGACGTTGTCGAGCTGTTCGCGCGCGACGCGGTCGGCCAGCGCCTCGTGCACCGCGGGCACCACATCCTCGGCCAGCACGCGTCCGTCCTCGCCGACGCGCGCGGCGAGGCGGATCGTATAGTAGCCCTCGCCCGCGCCCAGATCGGCCACCGTCATCCCCTTGCGGATGTTGGCGAGATCCATCACCCGGTCCGCCTCGCCCAGCCGGTCGCGCGCCTCCTCGGTGGACCAGCGCGGCGAGACGATGTTGGCGATCGGGCGGTCGGCGGTGGGGAACGGACCGGGATCGCGCGTCTTTTTCGGGATCAGCGGTTGCGAGCCGTCGCACCCCGCCAGCAGCAGGGCCGCGATCGCCAACACCGCCGCGGGCGCGCGCCTCGTCACTTAATCGACGTCCTCCACGACCACCGCCTCGCCGGTCACGCGCTGCGACAGCGCCGAGGCCATGAACTCGTCGAGATCGCCGTCCAGCACGTCGCCGGGTGAGGTGCTGGTGGTGCCGGTGCGCAGATCCTTCACCAACTGATAGGGTTGCAGCACATAGCTGCGGATCTGATGGCCCCAGCCGATATCGGTCTTGCTGGCGTTCTCGGCATTGGCCGCCGCCTCGCGCTCGGCCAGTTCGCGCTCGTACAGACGCGCGCGAAGCTGGTTGTACGCCTCGGCCTTGTTCTTGTGCTGCGATCGCTGGTTCTGGCACTGCACGACGATCCCGGTCGGCAAGTGCGTGATGCGCACCGCGGAATCGGTGGTGTTGATGTGCTGACCACCCGCACCCGATGCGCGATAGGTGTCGATGCGCAGCTCGCTCTCGTTGATCTCGACCTCGATATTGTCGTCGATCACCGGATAGACCCACACGCTGGAAAAGCTGGTGTGACGGCGGGCGGCACTGTCGTACGGGCTGATCCGCACCAGCCGGTGCACGCCCGATTCCACCTTGGCATAGCCATAAGCGTTCTCGCCCTTGACCAGCAGCGTCGCACTCTTGATCCCGGCCTGCTCGCCGGCGTGGAAGTCGATCAGCTCCACCTTCATGCCGCGCCGCTCGGCCCAGCGCGTGTACATGCGCTGGAGCATCCCGGCCCAGTCCTGGCTCTCGGTGCCGCCCGCGCCGGCATTGATCTCGATATAGCTGTCGTTGGCGTCCGCCTCGCCGGCCAGCAACGCCTTGACCTTGTCGGCCTGCGCGCGATCCGCCAGCGTCTTGAGCACGGCGACACCTTCGTCCGCCATCTCCGCGTCGCCCTCGGCCTCCGCCATCTCGATCAGCTCGGCGGTGTCGGACAGCTCGCGCTCGATATCGCGGGTCGCGGTGATCGCCTCGTCCAGCCGGCGGCGCTCACGCATCACCGCCTGCGCCTCCTTGGGGTTGTTCCACAAGGACTGATCCTCGACGCGCGCGTTCAGCTCGTCGAGGCGGCGCAGCGCGCGGTCCCAGTCGAGGAAGCGGCGCAACAGCGCCAGTGCCTCGTTGATGCTGTCGACATGGGCCTGCGCTTCGGCGCGCATCATTCTTCTCCACACTATCGTCATTCCGGCGGATGCCGGAATCTCGTGCGGCAAGCGGGGCGCTTGATGAACCGGGAGATACCGGCTCGCGCCGGGATGACGTCACTGATAAAACGACGACTTAGTAGATGCCCCCCTGCCTCTGCAAGAAGTCGCTGTCGCTGGCGGTCGCGCGCGTCGCGCTGGCGCTCGGGCGCGCGCTGGGCGCGGCGGCGGGGGCGTTGCGACGCGCGCGGCGTGCCTCGCTGGTCGGCTTGAACGCCTCCCAGATCACCGCAGGCTTGGGATCGTTGTCGGTCGGGAAGGTGCCGAACACCGGCCTGCCGCTCGCGCGGTCGATCCGCACCATGCGGATGCCCGGCGGCGCGCGGAACGGGATCGGCGGCAAGCCCTCATACGCCTTTTGCGCCCATTCCTTGAACACCGGCACCGCCACCGTGCCGCCCTGCGCATAGCCACCCAGGCTGCGCGGGCTGTCGAACCCCATATAGAGGCCCGCGATCATCTGCGGCGTGCCGCCGACGAACCACACGTCGGTGGGGCCGTTGTTCGTGCCGGTCTTCCCGAACATCGGGCGGTTCAGGTCGCGCAGCGCAGTGGCGGTGCCGCGCTGGATCACGCCCTCGGTGATATGCACCATCTGATACGCGCTCATCGCGTCCAGCACCTGCCGCCCGCCCGTTTGCGGGCGCGGCATCGGGCGACCGTTCCAGTCGCGCATGTTGCAGCCATCGCACGCGCGCCAGTTCTCGGGCCAGATCACCGCGCCATGCCGATCCTGCGCGAGGTCGATCAAGGTCGGATCGTGCCAGCGCCCCCAATTGGCGAGCACGCCATAGGCGTTGACCATCTTCGTCACGGTCGTCTCGCCGGCGCCCAGCGCATAGGAGAGATAGGGCGCATAGTCGCCGATCCCCATGCCCTTGATCAGCTTCACCACGCGACCCATGCCGGTCTGCGCGGCGGTGCGCACTGTCATCAGGTTGCGCGACTGTTCGATGCCCCAGCGCATCGTGTGCGGCCCCGCCCCGCGCGAATTGCCGAAGTTGCGGAAGCATTTCTGCCCCAAGCGCGCGCCCTGGTCGACGCAGAACGGCCCGTCGACGATGATCGATGCCGGCGTCATGCCGTTCTCCAGCGCGGCGGAATAGACGATCGGCTTGATCGTCGAGCCCGGCTGGCGGAACGCCTGGGTCGCGCGGTTGAAGGATTGGACGCTCGATTCGAACCCGCCCTGCATCGCCAGGATGCGGCCGGTCGCGGGCTCCTGCACCACGAACCCACCCGAGATGCGCGGGACGGAGCGGAGCGCGAAGCGCCCCCCCGTTCCCACGGGTGCGACCGCGATAATGTCCCCCGGCTTGATCGCGGCAAAGGCGCTGCCGCCCTGGTTGCGAACCGGCATCTGCGCGGCATCGCGCGACATCGTCCCCGTCGACCCGTCGGCGAAGCCCAGCCGCCACGCATCGCCATCGCGCGCGATCGCGATGCCCGCGCGCCAATCCTGATGGTCCAGCATGATGTTCGTGCCGATCAACGCCCCCTGCCACGCGTCACCGTCGATCTCGACATGCCGCAGCGGCCCCGACCAGCCGCGCCCGGCGTCGAAACGCAGCAGCCCGTCGCGCAGCGCCTCCGCCGCATATTGCTGTATGCGCTTGTCCAGCGACGTGCGCACCCACAGGCCGCCGGCATAGACGCTGTGCGGCCCGTCCTCCGCCTGTTCGCCGAACCGACCGATCAGCTCCCGCCGCACCTCCTCGACGAAATAACCGCCGACCCGCTCGAACTTGGGCGTGCGATGCGTGATCGCGCCGATTGGTTCGGCGGCGGCGGCCTGTGCCTGCGCCGCCGAGACGAAGCCGTTCTTCACCATCTCGCGCAGCACGTAGTTGCGGCGTTCCAGCGCGCGATCGGTGTCGCGGAACGGATCGTAGTTCGATGGCCCCTTGGGCAGGATCGCCAGATAGGCGAGTTGCCCCAGCGACAGCTCGCCCAGTTCCTTGTCGAAATAGGCGTGCGCCGCCGCCTCGACGCCATAAGCGTTGCGGCCGAGGAAGATCTGGTTGAGGTAGAGTTCGATGATCTGCTGCTTGGTCAGCGTCTCCTCGATCTTATACGCCAGCAACGCCTCGCGGATCTTGCGCGTCGGGGAATATTCGTTGCCGATCAGCAGGTTCTTGGCGACCTGTTGCGTGATCGTCGATCCGCCGCGCGCGCGCTGCCCGGTGCCGAACTTGCGCGCGTAATCGAACACCGCGCCCGCCAGGCCCGGGAAATCGACCCCGTGATGCTCGAAGAACGTCTTGTCCTCGGCGGCCAGGAACGCCTTCACCAGCAGCGGCGGATATTCGTTGTACGCCAGCTCCACCCGCCGCTCGCGCGCATAGGAGTAGATCGGCGCGCCGTCGGCGCCGCGCACGTTGGTGGGCAGCGGCGGCTCGTACGCCTTCAGCTTGTCGACCGACGGCAGGTCGCGCGCGAACACCAGCCAGAACACGCCGAGCGCGACCGCCAGCAGGCCCAGCAGATAGACGCCCCAGCGCACCCACCAACGGCGCCATAGCGCACGGGGTCGAAAACGCCGAACGGGCACGGCAGCGGTCGGATCGGAAGCCATGTCGCGTAGGCGTTTACGGGCCTGCCGCCGAAACGGCAACGTCGCTCACGCCGGTGCGAACAACTTGGTGCCGACGACGCCGACGATGATGAGCGCGATGAAGCCGATCTGTGCCGGGTTCAGCTTCTCGCCGAACAGGATCACGCCGAAGATCGTGACCCCCACCGCGCCCAGCCCGGTCCATACCGCATAAGCGGTGCCCGCCGGCAGCCCGCGCATCGCCAGCGCCAGCAGCCCCATGTTGACGAAGCTGAGGGTGATCGGAACGACCGACGCCAGCCACGAGCCCTGCGTCGCAGCCCATTTCAGGCTGAGCGCCCAGACGATTTCGGTGATCACGGCGACGCCGAGGATGAGCCACGCCATGTGGACATCTCCTTGATTGCGGGCTCTGGATGGAGAGGCGCGACGGCCGGAAACCCGTAAGAGGCGCGCGCAGCGGGCGGCGGTTACGTGAGGCGTCGCGTCGAGTCCACCCCCAGGATGGATCGACCCTAGCGCTCCGCCATTCGCCGCGCGAAATACACGTCCACCGCGCGCCGCACGCTTTCCGCGATCTTGGCACGGCCTTCGTCGCTGTCGAGGAAGGCCGCGTCCGACGCGGTCGAGATATAGCCGGTCTCGAACAGGATCGACGGCATGTCGGGTGCCTTCAGCACCATCAGCGACGCGGTGCGGTGAAAATTGCTCTTCGTCGCGATCAACGGTCGCGCCTCGCGCCCCAGCAACCGCGCGAAACCGGCGGAGGCGTTCATCGTCTCACGCTGCGTCAGGTCGATCAGGATCGAGGAAACGTCCGGGTCGCGGTCCAGCGTCACGCCCGCGATCACGTCGGCGCGGTTCTCGCGCGCCGCCAGCCGCGCCGCCTCGCGATCCGAGGCGACGTCGGACAAGGTATAGGCGGTCGCGCCGGTCGGCGTACCGGTGCCGACGCTGTCGCAATGGACCGAGATGAACAGGTCCGCCTTCAGCCGTCGCGCGATCCCGAAGCGTTCGCGCAACACGATGAAGCGGTCGTCGTCGCGCGTCAGCGCCACCCGCGCCCGCCCGCCCTCGACAAGGGCGTCGCGGATCGCGCGCGCGATCTTCAGCGTCACGTCCTTCTCGCGCAGCCCGCTCGCCGGGTTGATCGCGCCGGGATCGCCCCCGCCGTGCCCCGCGTCGATCACCACCAGCGGGCGCCCCGCCGCGCCGCGGATGCGCGGCAGCCGTACGCCCCGCGCGGGCGGCGGCACCGGCACCGTCACCTTCCGCGGCATCGCCTCGCGCGGCGATCGCCACGGCAGGAAATCGAGCTGCGGCAACGGATCGCCCGATGCGCCTGGCGCCGCCGCGCCGAGCAGCAGCGCCGCGCCGAGCATCGCCTTCCAGTCCATCGGCTTGCGTGCCGCCATCGCCCCTTTCCTGCCGTTCGCGCCACGCCTTACCCACGCGGTCGTTCCCGCGTGGTTAACGCCATCGGCGCGCAAAAACGAGCCTGTTGAAGCGCGTCCGCAAGAATGCTACGTCCCGCGATCACCGGAATGTTGCGCGAAGGTCGCGCGACGCAGCTCCGGTGCCATCCCCCGCCCGGCGACATGCCGGCCCCGGGGTCATCAGGTTGACGTTCGCAATGCCGCATTCCGCCCGATCGCTGTTCCGCCCGGCTTGTGCCGGCGGCGGCACGATCGCGGTCGGTCCTTCCCGCTCGATGGAGCGGACGGCATCGCGCACCGCAGCAGACTTCATCATCATCCGCGCCGCCGACCCCATCGGGCGGTCGGCCGCGCCTTATCGTCGCGCCCCTTCCCCCCTGGCGGAAGGCGGCGCGTGGAGAGTTCTCAATGACCACGCGTATGCTGATCGACGCACGCCACCGGGAAGAAACCCGCGTGGCGGTCGTCAAGGGTAATCGGATCGAGGAATTCGATTTCGAAAGTGCCGAGCGCAAGCAGCTCAAGGGCAATATCTATCTGGCCAAGGTGACGCGCGTCGAGCCGTCGCTCCAGGCCGCGTTCGTCGACTACGGCGGCAATCGCCACGGCTTCCTGGCCTTTAGCGAAATCCATCCGGATTATTATCAGATCCCCAAGGAGGATCGCGAAGCGCTGCTGCGCGAGGAGGCGGAACACGCCGCCGAGGAGGCCGCGCTGCGCGCTGAGCAGGACGCGCTCGACGACGGTGATCTCGATGACGACGCCGAGGGCGACGATCACGACCACCACGACGACGCCGAGCATGACGGCGAAGAGGGCGACGCCCCCGCGCCGCACCGCCGCGGCCGCTCGGGCGGCAACGACGACCAGGTCGAGGCACTGCGCCAGCGCCGCATGAACCTGCGCCGCCGCTACAAGATCCAGGACGTGATTCATCGTCGCCAGGTGCTGCTGGTGCAGGTCGTCAAGGAAGAGCGCGGCAACAAGGGCGCGGCGCTGACGACGTATCTGTCGCTGGCGGGCCGTTACTGCGTGCTGATGCCCAACACGTCGCATGGTGGCGGGATCAGCCGGAAGATTTCGAACGCCGCCGATCGCAAGCGGCTGAAGTCGATCATGGCCGACCTGCAATTGCCGGCGTCGATGGGCTGCATCGTCCGCACCGCCGGGCTTCAGCGCACCAAGACCGAGATCAAGCGCGACTTCGACTATCTCGCCCGGCTGTGGGACGAGATCCGCGAGAAGACGCTGACGTCGAGCGCACCCGCGCTGGTCTATGGCGACAGCGACCTGATGAAGCGCGCGATCCGCGACATCTACAACAAGGACATCGACGAGGTCATCGTCGAGGGCGACGACGGCTATCGCCAGGCGCGCGAGTTCATGCGGCTGCTGATGCCGACCCACGCCAAGAAGGTGAAGCATTACAGCGACCCGGTGCCGCTGTATCAGCGCGCGGGCGTGGAGGATCAGCTTGCCGCGATGTACCATCCGGTCGTCCAGCTGAAGTCGGGCGGCTATCTGGTCATCAACCCGACCGAGGCTTTGGTGTCGATCGACATCAACTCGGGGCGCTCGACCCGCGAGCACAATATCGAGCAGACCGCCACCGCGACCAACCTGGAAGCGGCGCAGGAGATCGCGCGCCAGCTTCGCCTGCGCGACATGGCCGGGCTGATCGTCATCGACTTCATCGACATGGATAACGGATCGAACGTCCGTAAGGTCGAGAAGGCGATGAAGGAGGCGCTGAAGAACGATCGCGCCCGCATCCAGGTCGGCCGCATCTCGGGCTTCGGCCTGATGGAGATGAGCCGCCAGCGCTTGCGCACCGGCGTGCTGGAGGCATCGACCCGCCCCTGCCCGCATTGCGAGGGCACCGGCTTCGTCCGCACCGCCTCGTCGTCGGGGCTGTCGGCGCTGCGCCTGCTGGAAGACGAGGCGGCACGTGGGCGCGGCTCGGTCCTGACGCTGCGCTGCAGCCAGGAAGCGGCCTTCTACGTCCTCAACCGCAAGCGCGCCGACATCGCCGAGATCGAGGATCGCTACGGCGTCACCGTCGAGATCATCCCGGACGGCGAGGAGGAAGGCGCGCGCATGTCGGTGGAGGCCAGCGGCCCGCCGCCCGCGCACCCGCCGAAGTTCGATCGCCCGATCGTCGAGGAAGCCGAGGACGATCTGGTCGAGGACGAGATCGACGAGGAGGAAGAAGAGCTCGACGAGGAAGAAACCGTCGAGCAGGTCGCCGCGCCGGAAGGCGAAGGTGGTCGCAACGGGCGCCGTCGTCGCCGTCGTCGTGGACGTCGCGGTCGCGACCGGACCGAGGGTGAGGAACGCACCGACGGGGCCGAGGACGCCGATGCTGCCGAGGTCGACGCGAACGAGGACGAAGCGCCGCTCGCCGCCGAGCCGGTCGACGCCGACAGCGACACCGGCGAGGAAGCCGAGCGCGAGAACGGCCGCCGTCGCCGCCGTGGCCGTCGCGGTCGCCGTCGTGAGGGCGATCGCGCCACCGAGACGACGGTCGAGGCGGATGCCGAGGTGAACGACGACGCCCCGGTCGCGCCCGAGCCGGTCGCCGCCGAGGAGCCGGTGGCGGAGGAACCCGCCGTCGCCGAGGAGCCCGCCGCGCCCAAGACGCGTCGCCGTCCGCGCGCACGCGTCGCCGCCGAGCCGACCCCGGCGCCCGCACCGGCACGCCGTCGCAAGGCGGCCGCCGCCCCGGTACCGGCGACGGTCGAGGAACCGGCCGCCGAGGAGCCCGCCGAGGTCGAGCCGGCCGCCGAGGAGGCGACCGCCAAGCCGAAGCGCACGCGCCGCAAGAAGGCCGCCGATCCGGTCGTCGAGGCCGGGGACGCCGCGCCGGTGAACACCGCCCTGCCCGCGCCCGCGCCCGAGCCGGTCGCGGAGGAAGCGCCCGCCAAGCCGAAGCGGACGCGTCGCAAGAAGGTCGCCGAGGAAGCGGCTCCCGAGCCGGTGGCGGCGGAAGAGCCCGCGCCGCCCGCCGAGGAGCCGGCGGCGGAGGAAGCCGACGCCACCGCGCAGCCGCGCCGTGGCTGGTGGCAGCGCACCTTCGGCGCGTGATGCGATCGACCGGGCTTTCAGCGGCGGTTCAGCGGAGCCGCCGCAAAAGCCCGGTCGATGTCGTTTCCGTCCCCGTCCTCGTCCTCGCACCACCGCCGTCACCGCGCGGCACGCCATGACGTAGGAGGCACGGCATGAAGCGCCTGATCGCCGTCATCGCCACCACCGTGCTGTTGCTCGCGCAGCCCGCGCAGGCGCAATCGCTGCTGCGCGACGCGGAGACGGAGGCGCTGCTCCACGACATGTCCGCGCCGCTCGTCACCGCGGCCGGGTTGCGACCGGCGGATGTGTCGTTCGCGCTGGTCAACGACGATTCGATCAACGCCTTCGTCGCGGGCGGCCAGACGGTCTACGTCCACACCGGCCTGCTCCAGGCCGCCGACAGCGCCAATCAGGTGCAAGGCGTCATCGCGCACGAGCTTGGCCACATCGCCGACGGCCACGTCGTCACCAGCGCACAGGGGCAGAAGCCCGCGATGGGGGTCTACCTGCTCTCGATGGTGCTCGGGCTGGCCGCGATGGCGGCGGGCGGCGGCGAGGCGGGCGCGGGCATCCTCGCCGCCGGTCAACAGGTGGCGATGGGCAAGTTCCTGGCGTTCAGCCGGGTGCAGGAAGCCACCGCCGATGCGTCCGCGGTCCGCTATCTCGATACCGCCGGGATCACCGGCAAGGGGATGCTGGAGTTCTTCAAGAAGCTGCAACAGCAGGAATATCGCTACGGCACGAAGAACATCGATCCCTTCATGCAATCGCACCCGATGTCCGGCACGCGCATCCAGACGCTGACCGCCGACCTCGAGGCGTCAAAGGCGTGGAACAAGCCCGCTGACGCGCGGCTCCAGGAACGGTTTCTGCGCGTTCGCGCCAAGCTCGACGGGTATCTGATGGACCCGCCCAAGGCGCTCCAGAAATATCCCGACAGCGATCAGACGATCTACGCGCATTACGCGCGCGCCTATGCCTATCACCGCGCCGGTTACCCGGAGAAGGCGGATGCCGAGGCCGAGGCGTTGGTGGCCAGGGAGCCCGGCGATCCGTATTTCCAGGAGATCATGGGCCAGATCCTGCTGGAGGCGGGCAAGCCGAAGCTGGCGCTCGCCCCGCTGAAGCGCGCGACCGAGGATTCGCGCTCCAATCCCCTGATCGCGACGACCTATGGCCACGCGCTGATCGCGACCGAGGATCCGAAGAATTACGACGAGGCCAAACGGATCCTGCGCACCGCGGTGGCGCGCGACGACGAGAATCCGTTCGCCTGGTATCAGCTCGGCACCGTTTACGAATTGACCGGTGACGAGGCGCGCGCGGCGCTGGCCAGTGCGGAGCGGGCCAGCATGATCGGCGACACGCGCACCGCCGCCGATCGCGCGCGTTATGCGATGGCGGGGATTCCGAAGAACACCCCGGACTGGATTCGGGCGCAGGACATCGCGATGACCGCGCAGAACGACCTCGACAAGAATGGAAAGAAGAAGCGGCGTTGAACCGGTTGATGGTGTTGGGGCTGGTCGCGATCGGCCTGTTGTTCGGCGCGGGCGGCATGTGGTTCGCCGATCGTGCGGCGCCGGGCGCGCTCGACGAGGCGCGCGTCGGCCGGATCGTGCGCGACTATGTGCTGACGCATCCGGAGATCATCCCCGAGGCGATCGAGAAGCTGCAACAACGCGAATCCGGCAAGGCCGTCGCCGCCAATCGCGGCCGGATCGAGGAGCCGTATGGCGACGCCTGGATCGGCAATCCGAAGGGCGATGTGACGCTCGTCGAATATTACGACTATAATTGCGGCTTCTGCCGCGCCAGCCTGCCGACGATCGAAAAACTGGTCGCCGCCGACAAGAACGTGCGCGTGGTGTTCAAGGAACTGCCCGTGCTGGCCGACAGCAGCCGCGCCGCCGCGCGCGCCTCGCTGACCGCCGCCGCGCAGGGCCGGTTCAAGCCCTTCCACGACGCGCTCTATGCCGCCGGTCCGGTCAGCGAGGCGACGATCGCGCAAGCCGCCCGCGCCAGCGGCGTCGATCTGGCGAAGCTGCCGACCGATGCCGACGCCGTCCTGCGCGAAAATCTGGACGTCGCCGCCAAGCTGGGCGTCACCGGCACCCCGGCGTGGGTGGTCGGCGATCAATTGCTCTCCGGCGCGCTGCCGCTCGATCGCCTGCAGGAGGCGGTGGCCAAGGCGCGCGCGTCCTAGCCCTTGACGGGTTTAAGCCGGCGTGACCGGCCCGGTCGCGTGCCGCGTGGCGCTATTCGCTGCCCTGCCCCAGGCGCCATCGCAGCAGCCGCACGAACGAGGCCGGATCGTCGAGCCGGAACGCCACCCGCACGACGCGCGGCTTGCGCCGCAGCCCCCGGCGTGGTGGCAGCGGGGTCGATAACCGCAGCACCACGTTCGGCCACGCCAGCAAGGCGGCGTTGAGCGTCGCGGCGTCGCGCATCTCCTCCCCGCGCACATCGCCATCGACGCCCGCGATCGCGCCCAGCGGCACGAGCCGATCAATCAGGAACCCCGCCCGCACCCGCACCCCCTCCGGCGTCAACAGGATGGGGCGATAGCGGAACGACTTGGTCAGCCCGATCAGATAGACGAACCCGACATCGCTCAGCACGAACATCACGATCGCGCCCGCGCGCGTCCAATGCGCGAGCAGCAGGTGGTAGACCGCCATCTCGATCCCGGACAGGATCAGCAAGGCCGCGCACATCGGCGTCAGATGCCGGTGGTATGCGAAGGCCCGCGCGCCCTGCGGAACGTCCGGCGCGCCGCCCCAGCGGAACAGCGCCATGTGCAGCACGCCCAGCTCCGCCACCGCCAGCCGCACCAGCGCGGGCGGCAGCAGCGCCGATGCGACGCGCACGCATCGCTCGCCAAACCCCTCCGCCGGATCGCCGCCCGCCGCGCGCAACGCCGATACGACATGCGCCAGCACCGCCAGCCCCATCGCCGCGCCGAGCCACGGCATCGCCCATAATTGCGCGCGCAAGGCCGGCGGCAGGCCGATCGCGACCGTGATGCTCGCGCCCGCCAACACCCCCAGGACCGCGCGCCACGTCGGTCGCCCCGCCGTGCGGGCGAGCAGCGCCAGCATCATCGTGTCGGCGACGATCCACAGGAACAATAACAGCGCGGGCAGCGGCCAGGCGCCGGCCAGCGGCGTCCGCACCGCCAGCCCCGCCGCGAAGACGATGATGATCGGCAGCAGCGTCGCCGCGTGTCGCCGCCCCGCCGACAGGCGGCCCCGCACCGTCAGTCGTATCGCCATCCGCGCCTCCTTCGGATTTTCGACATTCGATAACGCTTTCATGGCCCTGCCGCCATCTCGACCCGCCAATCGGGTCCGGAACAATGATCGGGCCTCCGCGTACCGTGGGGCAGCATCACAGGGGGCCGAATGCCGGAGCCGATTCTCACCGTCGCGGGCGTGTCGAAGACCTACAGGAACGGTCCGACCGCGCTCGGCACCGTCGACCTCACCGTCAACCGTGGCGAGATCTTCGCGCTGCTCGGGCCGAACGGCGCGGGCAAGACGACGCTGATCAGCATCATCTGCGGCATCGTCACCCCCACGTCGGGGACGGTGACGGTCGCGGGGCACGACGTGGTGCGTGACTACAAGGCGGCGCGCCGCGCGATCGGGCTGGTCCCGCAGGAGCTTGCGACCGATCAGTTCGAAAGCGTGCTCGCCACCGTCACCTTCTCACGCCGCCTCTTCGGGCGCTCGGGCCATTCCGACTATATCGAACAGGTGCTGCGCGACCTGTCGCTGTGGGAAAAGCGCCATGCCAAGATCAAGGATCTGTCGGGCGGCATGAAACGCCGCGTGCTGATCGCCAAGGCGCTGGCGCACGAGCCGGACATCCTGTTCCTCGACGAGCCGACCGCCGGGGTCGACGTCGCGCTTCGCCGTGACATGTGGAAGCTGGTCCACCGCCTGCGCGAGAATGGCGCGACGATCATCCTGACCACCCATTATATCGAGGAGGCGGAGGAGATGGCGGACCGCGTCGGCGTCATCACCGGCGGCAAGCTGTTGCTGGTCGAGGAAAAGAACGCGCTGATGGCCAAATTGGGCAAGCGGCAGATGGACCTGACGCTGGTCGCGCCGCTGTCCGCCGTGCCACCCGCGCTGGCCGACTGGTCGCTGACGCTGGAGGACGAGGGACACACCTTGCGCTACGTCTTCGATGCCAAGGCCGAGGACACCGGCATCCCGCGCCTGCTCGAACGGTTGGCGCGCGAAAACATCGCCTTCCGCGATCTGGAGACGCGCAAGTCGAGCCTTGAGGATATCTTCGTCGACCTGGTGGGAGAGCGCGCATGAACCTGCACGGGATCTGGGCGATCTACCGCTTCGAAATGGCGCGGTTCGGGCGGACGATCTGGACCAGCCTGGCCACGCCGGTCATCACGACCACCTTGTACTTCATCGTCTTCGGCGCGGCGATCGGATCGCAGATGCGCGGCGTCGACGGGGTCAGCTACGGCGCGTTCATCGTGCCGGGGCTGATGCTGCTGACGATCTTTTCCGAAAGCATCTTCAACGCCAGCCTCGGCATCTACATGCCGAAATTCACCGGCACGATCTACGAGCTGCTCTCCGCGCCGCTCTCCCCGGTCGAAACGGTGATCGGCTATGTCGGTGCGGCGGCGACCAAGTCGATGGTGATCGCGCTCGTCATCTTCGCCACCGCGCATCTGTTCGTCGACCTGCACGTCGCGCATCCGCTCTTGATGCTGCTCTACCTGCTGCTGGTCACCGCCAGCTTCGCGCTGTTCGGGTTCTGCCTGGGCATCTGGGCCAACGGGTTCGAGCAGTTGCAGGTGATCCCGCTGCTCGTCATCACCCCGCTGACCTTCCTGGGGGGCGCCTTCTACTCGCTCGACGTCCTGCCCGAGCCGTGGCGGACGGTAACGCTGTTCAACCCGGTCGCGTACCTCATCAACGGCTTCCGCTGGACCTTCTTCGGGCAGAGCGACGTGTCGTTCGCGCTGTGCGTCGCGGTCACGCTGGGCTTCGCGGCGCTGTGCCTCGCGGCGGTGGTGACGATCTTCCGCACCGGCTGGCGGCTGAAGAGCTGAGCCTCAGCCGGCCGGGCGGACGGGGTTCAGCCGGCCGCCCAGCAATGGGCGCAGCACCAGGCTGTTCAGGTCGATCGCGGCATGGACCAGCATCGCCACCCAGAGCCGGCCGGACACCAGATAGACCATCGACAGCATTGCGCCGACGATCGTCGTCGCCGCCATCCCGCGCCAGCCCTGATAGCGGTGCGCATAGCCGAACAGCATCGTCGCCACCGCGAACCCGGCGACGGGCGACCCGGAAAGCGAAGCGATCGTCAGCGGCAGCAGCAGGCGGAAGAACACTTCCTCCGTCACCCCCGCCGTGACGGCGAGGAGCACGCCCCAGCCGAGTTCAGCGCGGCGCGCCGGCGTGACCGCGCGCAGATCGCCCAGCGTCAATCCCGGCCGCCGCCGGTCCAGCACCGCCGCGACCACGACGCCGATCGCAGCGCCCGCCGCCATCCACGGCCATGACGGCCATCCGTCCCACCGGAGCGCCAAGGCCCGCGCGGGTTCCAGCTCGACCGGGAAACGGACGATCGCGTCCAGCCGCCCGTCGAGTGCCAGTGCCCCCAAAGCGACGATGCCGAAATG
>CAJYSA010000063.1 GCA_913777325.1 uncultured Sphingomonas sp.
TCCTGTTACACCGCTTGCCGGGCGGCGCCGCGATCGGGCGGCTGACGCTGATCGCGCACAGCCTGATGGACGGGCTGGGCATCGGCTTCGCGTTCCAGGTGTCGGACGCGACCGGGTGGCTGGTGGCGGCGGCGGTGCTGGCGCACGACATGGCTGACGGCGCGAACATCATCGGCACCGCGCGCGCGGGCGAGGCACGCGCGGCGACGCATCGCTGGCTGTCCGCGAACGCCATGGCACCGTTCATCGGGGTGGCGATCGGGCAGGCGATCCCGATCGACGAAGCGCGGCTGTCGCTGCTGCTCGCGCTGTTCGCGGGCGGGTTCCTGTATATCGGCGCATCGGAACTGCTGCCGCGCGGGCGCGGTGGACATGGCTCCGCCATCGCGGGGGTGGCCGGCATGGGCATCATCGCATCGGTGGTGCATCTGGCGGGGGTGTGAAGCGGGCGCGCCCCGCCTGCTAAACCCCTCGTAAGCGAAGATCTATTTGCGGAGGACCGGATCGTGACCGACGGCAATCAGACGTTCCTGACGATGTTCGCCGACCGCGAGCGGATCGCCGATTATGCCTCCGGCCCGCGCCGCTACACGCCCGGGATCGATGCGGTCCACCGGATGACCGCGATCCTGCTGGCGGAGCGGGCACCGGCGGATGCGCATGTGCTGGTGCTAGGTGCGGGTGGTGGGCTGGAGCTGACCGCGCTGGCGCGGGCGCAGCCCGGATGGCGGTTCACCGGCGTCGACCCCGCCGGGCCGATGCTGGAGCTGGCGCGAGCGGCGATGGGCGCGGACGCCGGACGCGCGACGTTCGTCGAAGGCTATATCGACGCGGCGGACGCCGGGCCGTTCGATGCGGCGACGTGCCTGCTGACGCTGCATTTCCTGGACCGCGACGAGCGGGTGCGCACGCTGCGCGCGCTGCGCCGGCGGTTAAAGCCCGGTGCCCCGATCGTGGTGGCGCATTCCAGCTTTCCGCAGGACGCGCCCGACCGCACGCGCTGGCTCGATCGCTATGCCGCATTCGCGATCGCATCGGGCGCGGACCCGGCACAGGTGGAGCAGGCGCGGGCGGCGGTGGCGGCCAGCCTGACGCTGCTGTCGCCCGAAGAGGATGCTGCCTGCCTGCGCGAGGCGGGATTCCAGCGCGTCGAGCTGTTCTACGCAGCGTTCACCTGGCGCGGGTGGGTGGCGCTCGCCTGATCGCCGAGCGATCGATTAGTCCGACAGGAACGTCAGAAGCGGAAGGCGGTGCCCACATAGACCGCCTGGCTGTCGCGGCGATCATCGTCGATCCGCGTCAGGCGCTCGCGATCGGTCTTCAGGCGCATCCCGGCGGTCAGATCCAGGTTGCGGGTGATCGAATAGCTGCCGCCGACGTCGATCGAATAGCTGTTCGGCTCGGCCAGCGCGTGTGGGGTGCCGGGCAGCGGGCGGTCCGCGCTGGCGCCGACGCGACCGCTCCACTTGTTGCCCGAATAGCTGAACGCGACATCCGCCGCCTCGCGGCTGCCCGGCAGCCCGGCGAGATCGACCTTGGCGACGTCGCCCGACACCGCGAACCGCTTCCACCCGACCGAGACGCCCAGATTGTACGCGATCGGCGCCAATCCGACGGTGCCCGCCGGGGTGTTGGCGGCATAGCGAGTCGCGTCACGCGCGGCGACATTCGATCGCGCACGGACCGCGACGGTGACCGCGCGGTTGCCGATCCGCGACTCGGTGGGCGTGAAGCGGAAGCCGCTGGCGTCCAGACCGCCGCGCGCGAACAGCGCCGCCAGCTTCGGGTCCGCAGCGGAGGGGGTGAAGCCACCGGCGATCCGCGGCACGGCCGCCAGTTTCCGTACGGTGCGCTGCGCGGAATCGGCGGCGCCCAGCGCGGGCACGGCTGCGACGCCGGCGGCCAGCAGGCCCCCCGCGATACAAGCAGCGATGCGGCGTCCGGCGGCCACGATTCCATCCCCTTTTGCCGGACCAATATGTCCGGGTTGTCTGAGCGGGCCTAACAGGAATCCGTTCCGAGTCCATGACCGGTCTGACACTTTGTCCGCCACCTGTTGCATCATGTCCACAATGTGGCGCGCTTGCCGGGGGCAGACGGGGCGGGTAGAGCGGCACGGTTCACCCGAATTCCCTGTAAGGACGATGCCGATGTTCCGCCCCTCGCGCCTTGCGGCTGGCCTGTCCGCCGCTCTTGCCCTGTCGCTGACCTTGTCGGCATGCGGCGGGCGCGGCGGAAGGCCGGCCGGCGATCTTGCCGCGTCGAAGGTCACGACGATCGGCGTCAACAGCTATCTGTGGCGCGCGACGCTGGATACGATCAGCTTCATGCCGCTGCTCCAGACCGATTCCAACGGCGGCGTGATCGTGACCGACTGGTACATCAACCCGCAGACCCCGAACGAGCGCATGAAGCTGACCGTGTCGATCCTGGACCAGGATCTGCGCGCCGACGCGGTGCGCGTCGCGGCGCTGCGTGAAGTGAATCGCGGCGGCCAGTGGGTGGCCGCGCCGGTGGAAGCGGCGACGACGCAGAAGCTGGAAGACATCATCCTGACGCGGGCGCGCGACCTGCGCCGTGGCGCGGTGACCGGTTGAGGCGACGACGACCCCGATGAGCACCCGGTTCAACGCCCTGAAGGCCGACGCGCATTGGCAGCGCGTCTGGGATGAGCGCACCACCTTCGCCGCGCGCGACGACAGCCCCAAGCCCAAAAGCTATGTGCTGGAAATGTTCCCCTATCCGTCGGGGAAGATCCATATGGGGCACGTCCGCAACTACACGATGGGCGACGTGCTTGCGCGCTATCGCCGGATGATCGGGCATGAGGTGCTGCACCCGATGGGGTGGGACGCGTTCGGCATGCCCGCCGAGAATGCCGCGATGGAAAAGGGCGTCCATCCGGGCAACTGGACGCGCGCCAATATCGCCGCGATGAAGGCGCAGCTCAAGCGGCTGGGCTTCGCGCTGGACTGGACGCGCGAGCTGGCGACGTGCGAGCCGGATTATTACGGGCACGAGCAGGCGCTGTTCCTGGAATTCCTGAAGGCCGGGCTGGTGTACCGCAAGGAATCGGCGGTCAACTGGGATCCGGTCGACATGACCGTGCTGGCCAACGAGCAGGTGATCGACGGGCGCGGCTGGCGCTCGGGCGCGCTGGTCGAGAAGCGCAAGCTGAGCCAGTGGTTCCTGAAGATCACGCAGTTCGCGGACGAGCTGATCGAGGGGCTGGGCAGCCTGGAGCATTGGCCCGACAAGGTGCGGCTGATGCAGGAGAACTGGATCGGCAAGAGCCAGGGGCTGACGTTCCGCTTCACGCTGTCGGACGGCGGCAGCGTCGAAGTGTTCACGACGCGCCCCGACACGATGTTCGGCGCAAGCTTCGTCGCGGTGGCGGCGGATCATCCGATCGCGCAAGGACTGGCCGAGCGTGACGTGGCGGCGGCGGCGTTCGTCGAGCGTTGCAAGCAGGGTGGCACGACCGCCGCCGAGCTGGAGACGCAGGAGAAGCTGGGTTACGACACCGGGCTGACCGCGACGCATCCGTTCGGGGCGGGCGAACTGCCGGTGTTCATCGCCAATTTCGTGCTGATGGATTACGGCACCGGCGCGGTGTTCGGCGTGCCCGCGCACGACCAGCGCGATTTCGACTTCGCGACGAAATATGCGCTGCCGATCCGGCGGGTGGTGGCCGAGGGCGACAAGATCGACGCGGCGTTCGACGAGGAAGCGGCCTATACCGGCCCGGGGCGGCTGGTGAACTCGCACTTCCTCGATGGGCTGGACGTCGACACCGCCAAGCGCGAGGTGATCCAGCGCGCCGAGGCGGGCGGATGGGGGCAGGGCTCGACCGTCTACCGCCTGCGCGACTGGGGCGTCAGCCGCCAGCGTTACTGGGGCACCCCGATCCCGATCGTGCATTGCCCGACGTGCGGCGAAGTGCCGGTGCCGCGCGAGCAGTTGCCGGTGACGCTGCCCGAGGACGTGACGTTCGACGTGCCGGGCAATCCGCTCGACCGGCATCCGACGTGGAAGCACGTCGCGTGCCCGCGCTGCGGCGCCGATGCGCTGCGCGATACCGACACGCTCGACACGTTCGCTGATTCATCGTGGTATTTCATCCGCTTCGCCAGCCAGCCCGAGGACAGGCCGTTCGATCGCGCGGTCGCCGAAAGCTGGCTGCCGGTCGGCCAGTATATCGGCGGGGTCGAGCATGCGATCCTCCACCTGCTGTATGCGCGGTTCTGGACGCGTGCGTTGCGCCACGTCGGGATGATCGACGTCGCCGAGCCGTTCACCGGGCTGTTCACGCAAGGGATGGTGACGCACGAGACCTATCAGCTCGACCTGCCCGATTACGACGGGCCGCAGAGCGCGCTGTGGGTGTCGCCCGCCGACCTGACGGTGGGCGAGGAGGGGCGGCTGTTCTTCCGCGCGGAGGACGGGGCGATGATCCCGATCGTTCGCGGTCGCGTGGAGAAGATGTCCAAGTCCAAGAAGAACACCGTCGATCCTGAACCGATCGTCGATCAATATGGCGCGGACGCGGTGCGGTGGTTCATGCTATCCGACTCGCCGCCCGAGCGCGATCTGGAGTGGAGCGAGAACGGCATCGAGGGCGCGTGGCGCTTCGTCCAGCGGCTGTGGCGGCTGTTCGAGGGCGCGCCGGCGGGCGAGGGCGTCGATGCGGCGCTCGATCGCAAGCTGCACCGCACGATCGCCGACGTCGCCGCCGCGATCGAGGCCTTGTCGTTCAACAAGGCCGTCGCCAAGCTCTACGAACTGGTCGCCGCAATCGAGAAGGCGGCCCCCTCGGCGTCGCGCGATGCCGCGATCGCCACGCTGATGCGCCTGGTCGCGCCGATGGCGCCGCATATCGCCGAGGAGGCGTGGGCGGCGCGCGAGGCGGACGGGCTGATCGCCGATGCGGCATGGCCGACGGTCGATCCCGCGCTGTTGATCGAGGACGAGGTGACGATCGCGGTGCAGATCAACGGCAAGCTGCGCGACACGCTGACGCTGCCCAAGGGGCTGGCCAAGGAGGATGCCGAGGCGGCGGCGCTGGCCTCCGAAAAGGTGCAGCGCGCCCTGGAGGGCAAGACGCCGCGCAAGGTGATCGTGGTGCCCGACCGGCTCGTGAACCTGGTGGCATGATCGTGCGCGCGCGCCTCTTCATCGCGCTGCTGGCGGCGGTGCCGCTGGGCGGGTGCGGGCTGACGCCGCTCTACACCGGCGGTGGCGCGGGGCCGATCGCGGCGACGCTGGGCGAGGTGGAGGTCGCGCCGATCGAGGGCAAGGCCGGCTGGCTGGTCGGCGGGGCGCTCAACGAGCGGTTGAAGGCGATCAGCGGGGGCAGCGCGCGCTATCGGCTGAACGTGCGGCTGGACGATCGGATCGTCGGGCTGGGCGCACGCAGCGACGATTCGGTCGCGCGCGAACGCCGGACGCTGCGCGCGCGCTACCAGTTGATCGATATCGCCTCGGGTTCGGTGGTGCTAGATGCCACCGCCGGATCGGACGCGGGCATCGACGTGGTCGGATCGGAATATGCGACGATCGCGGCGGAGAGCACCGCGCTCGAGCGGCTGTCCGAGACCATCGCGGACCAGATCGTCGCGCGGCTGGCGCTCTACGCGCGACGGACGCAGCCGCGCGGGTCATGAAGGCGACCGAGGCGCGGCTGACCGCGGCGCTCGATCGACCGCCGGCGGACGTTCGCCTGTTCCTGCTTCACGGGCCTGACGAAGCGGTCGCGCAGGCGTTCGTCGCGCGGCTGGCAAAAGCGATGGGCGCGGAGGCGGAGCGCGTCGACCTGGAGGGCGCAACGCTGCGCACCGATCCGGCGCGGCTGGTGGACGAAGCGGCGGCGCTGTCGCTGTTCGGCGGCGCGCGCTTCGTGCGGGTGAGCGCGGCGGGCGAGGAATCGGGCGAGGCGGTCGCGGCGTTGCTGGCGGCGGAGCGGGCGGGCAATCCGGTCGTGATGCTGGCGCCGACCGTGAAGGCGACCGGCAAGCTGGTGAAGGCCGCGATCGATTCGGACCGGGCACTGGCGTTCGCCTGTTACCCGCCGGGCGCGCGCGACGCGGCGGCGATCGTCGCCGATCTGGCGCGCGCGCAGGGGTTGCGATTGTCCCCGGCGGCGGTGCAGCGCATCATCCGCGGCAGCGACGGCGACCGTTCGGTGATGATGCGCGAGGTGGAGAAGCTCGCGCTCTATCTCGACACCGCGCCAGACCGACCGGGGGATGCGGACGATGCCGCGCTGGACGCGGTGGGCGCGGAGATCGCCGAGGGGGAGGTGAGCGAGATCGTGCTGGCGACCACCGCTGGGGACGTGGCGGCGCTGGTCGACGGGTTGCGGCGGATGAGCGGGCCGGATGCGTCGCCGATCCCGGTGTTGCGGGCGCTCGGGCGGCGGCTGCTGACGCTGGCGGAGATGCGCAGCGCGGTGGATGGCGGCGACGGCATCGAGCAGGTCATGAAGCGCCACCGGATCTTCTGGCGGGAGGAGGCGGCGACGGCGGCGGCGGTGCGGCGCTGGACGCCCGTTATGCTGATGACCGCGCAGGAAGCGGCGCGGCGCGCGGAGCGCGAGGTGATCGCCGCCGGGCCCGCCGGTCGTGTCGTCGCCGACGGGTTCCTGCTGCGGCTGGCGCGCTCGGTCCGCTAGATCCGCTCGCCGCTGAGCCGCTGACACACCATGTCGAGCTGTTCGAGCGAGCTATAGTCGAGGGTGATCGAACCCCGGCCATCGTCGTTGAACAGGATGTGGACGCGCAGGCCGAGCAGATCGGCGAGCTGACGCTCCAGCGCCTCGATATCCGCGCTGCCGGTGCCGTGATGCGGCCGCGGTGCGCTGGCCTGTCGCGGCGCGCGCGAGGTGGGGGCGCCATGCTTGTCCTGGCTGGCAAGCTTCTCGGTCTGCCGCACCGACAAACCTTGGGTGAGCACCTGCTCGGCCAGGCTGACCGGATCGGCGGCGCCGACCAACGCGCGGGCATGGCCCATCGCGAGCTTGCCCTCCACCACCTGCGCCTGCACCTCCGGCGGCAGATCGAGCAGACGCAGCAGGTTGGTGACGTGGCTGCGCGATTTATGGACCGCGCGGGCCAGTTCCTCCTGCGTATGGCCGAATTCGTCGAGCAGGCGCTGATAGGCGCGTGCCTCCTCGATGGCGTTCAGATCCTGCCGCTGGATGTTCTCGAGCAGCGCGATCTGCAGCGTCTCGCTGTCCGAATAGTCGCGGACGACGACGGGCACCTCGTGCAGCCGCGCGCGCTGCGCCGCACGCCAGCGGCGTTCACCGGCGACGATCTGGAAATCCTGGCCGTGCGGACGGACGATGATCGGCTGGATGATGCCGCGCTGCGCGACCGAGGCGGCGAGTTCGTCGAGCGCCGCTTCGTCGAAATGGCGGCGGGGCTGCTCGGGGTGCGGGGCGATCGCGGAGATCGGAATCATCCGGACGCTGCCGCGTGCCGATCCCCGATCACCCGTGTCGCGTTCGTCCTGCGCCACGTCGCCCAGCAGGGCATTGAGCCCACGTCCCAGGCCGCCGCGTGGACGGCGAGAAGCGATATCGTTCACGCTGCTTCATTCTCCAAGGCCGGCAACCGCCGGATCAACTCGCGTGCCAGCGCGATATACGCTTCCGACCCGCTGCATTTATGGTCGTAGATCAACGCGGGCAGCCCATGGCTGGGCGCCTCCGACAGGCGGACGTTGCGCGGGATCACGGTGTCGAACACGACATTGCCGAGCACGGCGCGCACGTCGGTCGAGACTTGTTCGGTCAGGCGATTGCGGCGATCGTACATCGTCAGCGCAACCCCGAGGATCGATAGCGCAGGATTGAAGCGTGAGCGGATCCGCTCGACGGTGCTGAGCAACTGGCTCAATCCCTCAAGCGCGAAGAACTCACACTGTAGCGGCACCAGCAACGCGTCAGCCGCCACCATCGCGTTGATCGTCAGCAAGCCGAGTGACGGCGGGCAATCGATCAGGACGATCTCCCACGAGCGCGACGCGGCCTGAAAGGCATGGCGCAATCGGTGGGTGCGCTGATCCAGCTCCACCAGCTCGATCTCGGCACCGGATAGATCGACGGTGGCGGGGAGGACGTCGAGCAGCGGGATGCTGGTCGCGACCACCGCCTCTTCAAGGCCATCGGCGTCGATCAGGATGTCGTAGCTGGACCGCTGCCGTTGGGCCTGGCTGATCCCGAGGCCGGTCGAGGCGTTGCCCTGCGGATCGAGATCAACGAGCAGGACGCTATGGCCCGAAGCGGCGAGGGCAGTGGCGATGTTGATCGCGCTGGTGGTCTTGCCGACGCCGCCCTTCTGGTTCGCAATGGCGATGCAGAACATCCGGTTCAAACTCCATCCGCGATGACGATCAGCGAGTCCGGGTCGGTGACACTGTGTTCCACGTGGAACATCGGTCGCAACTTGCCGCTGAGCTGAGCCACCTCTGTAGCACCATTCCGCCCGCGCGGAAGAATCAAACGGCTGTGCTGGTGCCGGAGATGCGCACTGATCTGGATGATCGCGGGGAGGCTGGCGACGGCGCGAGCGCTGATGACGTCAAAACTGCCGGTGACCGCCTCTGCTTTCGCCTGATGGATCTGAACGTTGTCGAGGGCGAGCGTCGTTATAGCGTGCTGGAGAAACTCGACGCGCCGCGCGCGCGGTTCGATCAGCGTGACATCGGCATCGGCGATGATGGCAATGACCAAGCCGGGCAAGCCGGGCCCCGAACCAATGTCGGCCCAAGTCGCCGTCGCGGCAGGCGCGAAGGAGAGAAGCTGCGCCGAATCGACGATATGCCGGCTCCAGATCGCCGCACAGCTTGCCGGGGAGATCAGGTTCTGACGCTGATTCTCTGCCAGTAGCAGCGTGACGAATGCGTCGAGCTTCTCCACCTGCGTCGCGGTGAAGCGCGCGTGGCAGTAGGCGCGGGCATCATCCTCGATCATGCGCGGCGCCGTGCATGGAGCCACAATGCGGCGAGCGCAGCGGGGGTGACCCCGCGAACCCGCGACGCCTCGTCCAGGGTCCGTGGGGCGGCGATGCCGAGCCGCTCGATCATCTCGTTCGACAGGCCGGGGATGGCGTTCAGCGCCTCTACGCGGGTGTCGATCGGAACAAGACCGTCGTTGCGCATTCGGCTGATCTCCTCAGCTTGCCGTTTGAGATAGGGGGCGTAGCGGCGATCCTCCTCGACCTCGCGAAGGATGTCGGGCGCGACGCCGTCGCATTCGCCACGTGTTGCAGCGTCGCGCATCGCGGTCCGGCGCTCGACATGGGCAATGCGATCGGCACCAAGCGCACCGAGGTCAGTCGCCCAGGTGGTGAGGCGCGCCTCGGCGTTGTCGGCGCGCAGGGCGAGGCGATATTCGGCGCGCGCGGTCAGCATGCGATAGGGTTCGCTGACCCCCTGTAACACCAGGTCGTCGATCATCACGCCGATGTATCCGGTTGCGCGATCCATGATCGCTGCAGGGAGATCGCACGCATGCGCAGCCGCATTCAGGCCGGCGATCAGCCCCTGTGCGGCGGCCTCTTCATAACCTGTGGTGCCGTTGAGCTGGCCGGCGCAGAACACGCCGCCGATCGCGCCGAGCGCTAAGCGGTGATCCAGCGCACGTGGATCGATATAGTCATACTCCACCGCATAGCCCGGTTGGACGATCGCGGCCTGCTCCAGTCCTGCCACCGAGTGTATCATGGCCGTCTGGGTCATGACCGCCAGTGAGGTGGAGATACCGTTAGGGTAGATCAGATGATCGTCGAGGCTCTCCGGCTCCAGAAAGATCTGATGCCCGTCGCGATCGCCGAAGCGGTGGACCTTGTCCTCGATCGACGGGCAATAGCGTGGTCCACCCGCCTCGATCGCGCCGGAAAACAGCGGCGAGGTTTCGAGGCCGTCGCGAATGACGTCGTGCGTGCGGTTGTTGGTGCGGGTGATGGCGCAGGCGAGTTGAGGAAGCCGTGGGGCCGACGTCATCGGTGACATGCGCCACGCGTCGTCATCGGAGAACTGCGGCTCGAGCACGGCCCAGTCGATGGTGCGGCCATCAAGGCGGGGCGGGGTGCCGGTCTTGAGACGTCCCATCGGCAGGCCAAGCGCGCGCAGCCGCTCGCCGAGGCGGGTCGCAGGCCGTTCGCCGACACGTCCACCGAGGCTCCGATCGACACCGCAGAAAAGCTTCCCGCCGAGGAACGTTCCGGTGGCTAGGACCACCGCGCGACAGGGGATCGTCGTGCCATCGGTGAGGGTCACACCGGCAACCCGCTCATGCTCGACGAGCAGGTCGGTCACCTCGCCCTCGATCATCCGCAAGGAAGGATAGGCGGCGAGCTGCTTCTGGACCGACGTACGATAAAGGCGGCGGTCTGCCTGGACGCGTGGTCCCTGGACGGCCAACCCCTTCGACCGGTTCAGCATGCGATAGTGAATCGCGGCGTCGTCAGCGGCGCGCGCCATGATCCCGTCCAGCGCATCCACCTCGCGCACGAGATGACCCTTGCCGAGTCCGCCGATCGACGGGTTGCACGACATGGTCCCGACCTGAGTCAGCGCCTGACTGATGAGCGCAACGCTAGCACCGCGCCGAGCGGCGGCGGCAGCGGCTTCGGTCCCGGCGTGGCCGCCACCCACCACGACTACATCAAAACGTTTCACGTGGAACACTCACTTGCCGAGGCAGAAGCGCCCGAATAGCGCGTCCAGCATAGCCTCGGTGGCATCGCGCCCCAATATCGCGGCAAGGCACTTGTTGGCAACGCGGATCCGCTCGGCGTCGAGGAGCGCGTCCTGATCGTCGACGTGTGCAAGTTCACGGGCGGCCGTGGCGATCAGATCCCGCTGACGCTGGTGGAGAGCGGTCGTGCCGCTTCCTGCGGCCACCTCTGCGCGCATGGCGAGCAGATCCCACAAACGGTCGATCGATGCCATGTCGCTGGTAGAGGTGGTGAGATCGAAGGCAGCGGGATCGTGGCACCGCTCGTCGTGCCGGGCGCCGATACGGATCGCGGCGGGGGGCGCGTGATCGGGATCGCCCAGCCAGAGGACGACGTCCGCCCCGCTCATCAGCGTCTGCGCACGGGCGATGCCGATCGCTTCGATGGGATCGTCGGTCTGCTCGGTCAAACCCGCCGTATCAACCAGCCGGAAGGCCATGCCGGATCGCACCACCGACGCCTCCAGTACGTCGCGGGTGGTGCCGGCGATGTCTGTGACGATCGCGGCCTCGCGTCCCAGCAGCGCGTTGAAGAGTGACGACTTGCCGGCGTTTCGCGGGCCAGCAAGCACGACGAGCAAGCCATCGCGCAGTCGCTCGACCGACGGACGGGCGAGAACGGTCGCGATTTCGCCGGCGATCGGGGCAATCATGGCGCGAATGTCGGGGGCGGGCGCGCCGGCCACGTCATCTTCGTCCCCGAAGTCCAGCCCGGCCTCGACCAGCGCCGCCGCCATCGCCAGGCGATCGAGCCACCCGGCGACGGTGCGGCTCAGGCCGCCTTCGGCCATGTCGATGGCGGCGCGACGTTGCTGCTCGGTCTCGGCCTCCAGCAGGTCGGCCAGTCCCTCCGCCTGTGCCAGATCGAGCCGATCGTTGAGCAGCGCGCGCCGGGTGAATTCGCCCGGTTCGGCGCGGCGGGTGTGGGGAAGCGCGTCGAGCGCCGCCTCGACCGCGGCGATCACCGCGCGCCCGCCGTGCAGGTGCAGCTCGACCAGATCCTCCCCCGTGGCGGTCGCCGGACCGGGGAAGACGAGGACAAGCGCATGATCGAGCGTCGCACCCTGCGCGGTTCGTAACCGGCGGAGTGCGGCATGGCGCGGTGCCGGAAGCGAACCAGCGAGCGCCGTCGCCGCATCGCACGCGTTCGGGCCACTGATCCGGACGATTGCGATCGCCGCCGGGGGGCGCCCGCTCGACAAGGCGAAGATGGTGTCGCTCATGCGGCGGGCTTGGTGCCCGTGGTGAAGAGTTGGCGCCACAGGTCCATGCCGGCGTCGCCGACCGGCGCCCAGCTTCGGAACATCGCGCCGATCAATTCGGGGGAGGGCGCCTGTCCATCGATCGTGTCGCGCATGCGCTGGAGGAAATGATCGTGCAGCGGCGTGAGATCGGGAAGGCCCATCATGCGGCGGGCTTCCTCCGGCGTGCAATCGACCTCGATCGTGACCTTCATGACGGCATCCTTCCAGGCGCACGCGGCGCGGTATGACGATCTATGCCCGCGAAGCGCCGTGCGCCGCAATGTCGGGCGCCACGACGCGATGGCACTTTGCGCGCCGGCGCGCTTTAAAGAGGCTGGTTGCCGTAGGGAGATGCACGGGCATGACGAAGACGATGTCGATCACCACGCTGGATGGCGCGACGATGCCGGCCTATCGCGCCGAGCCGGACGGGACCGCCAAGGCGGCGATCGTGGTGATCCAGGAGATTTTCGGGATCAACGCTGGCATCCGCCGGAAGTGCGATACGCTGGCGGAGGCAGGATATCTGGCGATCGCGCCGGACCTGTTCTGGCGGATCGAGCCCGGGATCGAACTGGACCCCGACGTGCCGGCCGAGATGCAGCGCGCGCTCGACCTGATGGGGCAGTTCGATCAGGATCAGGGGATCCGCGATATCGAGGCGACGATCCGGCAGGTGCGGGGCGAGAGCGTCGAGAAGGTCGGGGCGGTGGGATACTGTCTGGGCGGACGGTTGGCGTTCATGACCGCCGCGCGGACCGACGTGGATGCCAGCGTCGGCTATTATGCGGTCGGCGTCGATGGACTGCTTGGCGAGAAGCACGCCATCGCCAGGCCGTTGCTCCTCCATATCGCGGGAGAGGACGGGTTCGTCGACAAGGCAACGCAGGCGAAGATGCACGACGGACTGGACGATCACGGCAAGGTGACGCTGTACGACTATCCCGGCGAGGACCACGGCTTCGCCACGGAGTTCGGGCAGCGGCGCTCGGATGCGGCGGCGCGGCTGGCGGATGAGCGGACGGCGGCGTTCTTCGCCGAGCATCTGGGGTGATCGCGGTGGGGGCGCCGTGTCGACGGCGCCCTCTTCGCAAGGTCAGACCGGGTTGCCGTCAGTATCGCGCAGCACCTCGCGCCGGCCGACGTGGTCGGGGCGGCTGACGACGCCTTCCTTTTCCATCCGCTCGATCAGTCGCGCGGCGCTGTTGTAGCCGATGCGAAGCTGGCGCTGGAGCCAGGAGGTCGACGCCTTCTGGCTGCCGCACACGATAGAAACGGCGGCGCGATATTGCTGGTCCTCAGGCGAATCGTCGCCGGTCGGGGCGCCTTCGAGCGCAAAGCTTTCCGCCGGCTCCTCGGTGACCGATTCGATGTAATCGGGCTGGCCCTGTGCACGCCAGTGATCGGTGACGGCGCGGACCTCGTCATCGCTGACGAAGGGACCGTGCACGCGGACGATGCCCTTGCCGCCGGGCATGTAGAGCATGTCACCACGCCCCAGCAGCTGCTCGGCCCCCTGTTCGCCCAGGATCGTGCGCGAATCGATCTTGCTGGTGACGTGGAAGCTGATGCGGGTCGGCAGGTTCGCCTTGATGACGCCGGTGATGACGTCGACCGAAGGGCGCTGCGTCGCCATGATCAGGTGGATGCCCGCCGCGCGTGCCTTTTGCGCAAGCCGCTGGATCAGAAATTCAACCTCCTTGCCGGCGGTCATCATCAGGTCGGCGAGCTCGTCGACGATGACGACGATCTGCGGCAGCACGTCATAGTCGAGCTGCTCCTCCTCGTAGATCGGCTGGCCGCTCTCGCCATAGCCGGTCTGGACACGGCGACCGAGCGGCGTGCCCTTGGCGCGGGCGGCGCGCACCTTGTCGTTGAAGCTGGCGAGGCTGCGCACCCCGACCGACGACATCTGGCGGTAACGATCCTCCATCGTCTCGACCGCCCATTTGAGCGCGCGCACCGCCTTCGCCGGATCGGTGACGACCGGAGAGAGCAGATGCGGGATGTCGTCGTACATGCTCAGTTCGAGCATCTTGGGGTCGATCATGATCATCCGGCACTGGTCCGGGGTGAGCCGGTAGAGCAGCGACAGGATCATGCCGTTGAGGCCCACCGATTTGCCCGACCCGGTCGTCCCCGCGACCAGCAGGTGCGGCATCGGCGCGAGATCGGCGATCACCGGATCGCCCGCGATATTCTTGCCGAGGATGACCGGGAGCTGCGCGCTCTGATCCTCGAACGCCTGGCTGGCGACGAGTTCGTGGAGCGACACCGTCTCCCGCTTGGTATTGGGCAGCTCGATGCCGATCACCGAGCGACCGGGGATCGTCGCAACGCGCGCCGAGATGGCGGACATGTTGCGGGCGATATCGTCGGCCAGCGCGATGACGCGGTTCGCCTTGGTGCCGGGGGCCGGCTCCAGCTCGTACATCGTGACGACCGGGCCGGGGCGTACCTCGGTGATCGCGCCCTGCACCTTGAAATCGTCGAGCACGGTTTCGAGCAGCCGCGCGTTGCGCTCCAGCCCGGCCTTGTCGATCGGCCCGCTCTGGTTGGCGGGGGCGGGGGTGAGCAGGTCCAGCCCGGGCAGGACGAAAGTGTCGCGCAGGTCCAGCCGCTGCTGAGGCTTGGGCGCGGCGAGCGACGGCGCAACGGTGCGATCACTGATGACCGGGGCGGGGCGGGTGTCCGGCTGCGCCACCGCGCGCGGCGCGGGGCTGCGGGCGAGGGCGAACGGCGCATCGTCCTCCCCCCCGTCGAACGTGGAATCGTCGAACCCGTCGTCGTCTCCGCCCTGCGCCTTGCGGCGCAGCAGGCGAGGGGAGGGCGTGAAGCGCGCGAGGTCGATCTCCAGGCTGCGGCCCCAGACGATCGCGCCGGCGATCCCGGATACCAGCCCGAGCGCGACGACGCTCCACCACGTCGCCTGCGCGCTGCCGGCAAGTGCCACGAGCGCGCGCAGCCCGCCGACCGCGCCGGAGCCGACCGCGCCGCCCCAGCCGAACGGCAGCGCGGGCACCGCGCCGGGCGCGACGCACGCCAGCGCCACCGCCATCAGCGCCACCCCGAACGCGGTGTTGCGCAGCATCCGCCATCCTTCGCCGGTCGGTTGCGCCCGCCACAGCCGCAGCGCGACGATCGGCGCGACGGGAAGGAGCAGCGCCACCGCCGGGCCGAACAGGGTGAGCGCCAGATCGGCGAACCATGCGCCCGGGCCGCCCAGCAGATTGCCGCTGACCCCGGCCGCGGCGGTGTTGAGCGCGGCATCGCCGGGGCGGTAGGTGACCAGCGCCACCGCCATCGCGATCGTCAGCACGAACAATGCGGTGGCCACGATCAGCGCTCCGCTGCGCAGCGCCCCGGCCTTCACCGTCTCGCGCCACAGCGGCGCGTCCGCCCGGCTTGCCATACCAACCCCCAACGATGTCAGAAAATCCGTACTTATTGTCCGCGCGCGCGTGTCGAACGTCAAGATGCGGGCGTTGGCATCGCGCATTGCAACGGATAGGGCTGCGATCATGGACCATGCAGATGTGCTCATCCTCGGCGGCGGGCTGGTCGGCAGCGCGCTTGCGGTCGCGCTGGACCGCCACGGCCTGTCCGCGATCGTCGTCGATCCCGCCGACCCGGCGGTGACGCTGGAGGCGGGCTTCGACGGGCGCGCCTCCGCCGTGGCAAGCGCGAGCCACAAGATGCTCGACGCGATCGGGGTGGGCGACGCGCTGCGCGGCAAGGGCTGCGAGATCCGGCAGATCCGCGTCAGCGACGGGCTGGCGCCCGGCAAGCTCGACTTCATCCCCGCGCCCGACGATGCCGCGCTGGGCACGATGTACGAAAACCGGCTGCTGCGCCGGTCGCTGTACGATGCGGCGGTGGCGGCGGAGCGGGTGGAGCTGCGGATGCAGACCCGCGCGACGCGGATCGATCGCGATGCCAATGGCGTGCGCGCGACCCTGTCCTCCGGCGCGACGGTGACCGCCGACCTGCTGGTCGCCGCCGAGGGCCGGATGTCCCCGACCCGTGAGGCGGCGGGGATCAACGTCGCGCGCTGGCAGTACGATCATGCCGCGATCATCGGGGCGTTCCATCACGAACGCAGCCACGAGAATGTGGCCTATGAGATCTTCTATTCCGCCGGCCCGTTCGCGCTGCTGCCGCTGCCGGACGATGCGATCGGGCATCGGTCCGCGATCGTGTGGACGGTGGCGGGCGACCATGCCCCGGGGATGCTGAAGCTGGGCGATCGCGGCTTCCTGGCCGAGGCGGAAAAAAGGATGGGCGGCTTTCTGGGCGCGCTGTCGCATGCCTCGCCGCGCGCCAGCTATCCGCTCGGCTTCCATCATGCGGCGCGGATCACCGACACGCGGCTGGTGCTGGTCGGCGATGCCGCGCACGGCATCCATCCGATCGCGGGACAGGGCGTGAACCTGGGCTATCGCGATGTCGCGGCGCTGGTGGAGGTGCTGGTCGAGGGGAAGCGGCTGGGGCTGGAGGCGGGCGACGCGCAATTGCTCAAGCGCTACGAATCGTGGCGCGGGCTCGATACGTTCATGGTCGCCGCCGCGACCGATACGCTGACGCGGCTGTTCGGGATCCCCGGGAAGGCGGCGAGCGCGGTGCGGCGATTCGGCATTTCGGCGGTGGACCGCATGCCGCCGTTGAAGGACCGGTTCATGGCCGAGGCGCGTGGCGAGAGCGGCGACCTGCCCAGGCTGTTGATGGGAACGCTGGCTTGAGCGGCACGGGCGCCTGATGCGGACGATCGGGTTGATCGGCGGGATGAGCTGGGAAAGTTCGGCGCATTACTATCGGCTGATCAACGAAGGGGTGCGCGCGCGAAGGGGCGGCGCGCATTCGGCGCCGCTGTTGATGCTGTCGGTCGATTTCGCGGCCATCGCCGCGCTTCAGCACGACGGTAACTGGGCCGCGTTGGCGCAGCGGATGGCGGATGCGGCGCGCACGTTGGCCGATGCCGGGGCGGAGGCGATCGTGCTGTGCACCAACACGATGCACAAGGTGGCCGACGCGATCGAGGCGGCGCAGCCACGCCCGTTGCTGCACATCGCCGATGCGGCGGGGGCGGCGATCGTCGCTGGCGGGCACCGGCGCGTCGGCCTGCTCGGCACCGCGTTCACGATGGAGCAGCCCTTCTATCGCGCGCGGCTGGCCGAGCGATTCGGGCTGGAGGTGATCGTGCCCGACGACGCGGGACGGGCCGACGTACACCGGATCATCTACGACGAACTGGTGCGCGGCATCATCCGTCCCGAGTCCAAGGCGCGTTATGCGGAGGTGATCGCGCGGCTGGTCGCGGCAGGGGCGCAGGCGATCATCCTCGGCTGCACCGAGATCATGTTGCTGGTCGATCAGGCCGATTCGCCGGTGCCGTTGTTCGACACCACCGCGATCCATGCCGCAGCGGCGGTGGCGTTCGTCACCACCTGATCGTCATTGCGAGCGCCGCGAAGCAATCCAGGGCAGCGCGCGGAACCCTGGATTGCTTCGCTACGCTCGCAATGACGAAGGAGCTACGCCGCCAGCGGGAAGCGCAACAAGCGATCCGCGACCGCGATCAGCGCCTCCGCCTTGCCGCCGGTCGCGCGAACGATTTCCGGATGCGTCACGTCCAGCCCGCCGGTCAGCGCGCCGAACGCGGGGAAGATCAGCTTTGTCGCGGTCGCCACGAAACAGCGGCGCGCGACCAGCTTGCCGCGCACCCGCACGCGCAGCTTCGGGTGGAAATGGCCCGACAGTTCGGGGCGATGCTCGCCCGGCGCCGCCTCGTGGCGCAGCACGACGCCGTCCACGACCGCCTCGTCGGCCACCGCGCCGCCGCAACGATCGACATAGTCGCGATCATGATTGCCGGTGATCCACGTCCAGTGCGTCGTCGCGGTCAGCCGCGTCAGCAACGCGCGCGCCGCATCGGGCAAGCGCGCACAGCCGGCGATGTCGTGAAAGCTGTCTCCCAGGCACCATATCTCCTGTGCGCCGGTCGCATCGACCAGCGCGGCGAGTTCGGTCAGCGTCGCGATCGAATCATAGGGCGGCAGCATCTGCCCGCGCCCCGCGAACCAGCTCGCCTTTTCCAGATGCAGATCGGCGACCAGCAGGGCGCGCCGCGCGGGCCAGAACAACGCGCCTTGCGGCAACGCGCACCAATCGTGTCCGGCGAAGTGCAGGTTGGCGAACGGAACGGGAACCATCGCGTCCGCCATGCCGCACCCCCGTCAGCCGATCAATCCACAGGGGCGTAACGACCTATCCGGCATAGGCCTTGACCAGATCGACCATGTAATCGCGCGCGTCGTAGAGATCCTTGACGCCGATCCGCTCGTTCAACCCATGGACGCCGCTGGTCGCCGGGTCGATGAACGTGCCGGGGACGCCGTAGACCGGGATGCCGATCGCTTCCAGGAACACGCCGTCGGTCGCGCCGGTCGACATCATCGGCAGCAGCGGCAGGCCGGGGAAATGCTTCGCCGCGACCTGGCGCATCGGTTCGATCACCTTGGGGTCGAGCGTTGGCGGCACGGCGGTGGGGCGCACGGGCTGATTGGCGGTGACGGTCACCTTCGGGCCGGCGAGCGCCTTGAGCGTGGCCAGCGTGGCGTCGACCGTCTCGCCGGGGAAGATCCGGCAGTTGACGTTGGCGGTGGCGCGTTGCGGCAGGGCGTTTTCGGCATGGCCGGCGTTCAGCAGCGTCGCGACGCAGGTGGTGCGCAGCGTGGAGTGCATCACCTTGTCGCGGCTGACGATCGCGTCGGCGCGCTTGTCGGCGGGATCGGCAAGCAGGCGGCGGATCGCATCGCCCTGTTCGCCGCCCATCCGCTGCGCGGTGGCGGTGAAATAGGCGCGGGTGGTGTCGGTGAAGCGGGCGGGGAATTCGTGCGCCTGCACCGCCTTGATCGCGTCGGCCAGCTCATAGATCGCATTGTCGGGCGTGGGGGCCGAGCTGTGCCCGCCGGGGTTGGTGGCGACGAAGGTGTAGTTCTGCGCGGCCTTCTCGCCGACCTGCACCGCCAGCAACTGGCGCTTGCCGGCGGGGTCCAGGCGACCGCCGCCGCCCTCGTTCAGCGCGAATTCGGCGGCGATCAGCTCGGGTCGGTTCTGCGCCAGCCATTGCGCGCCGTTGAACGCGAAGGTGGTTTCCTCACCGCAGGTCAGCGCCAGCTTGATCGTGCGCTTCGGGCGGTAGTTCTGCTGGCGGAAGCGGACCATGGCGTCCGCCCAGATCGCGGCCATCGCCTTGTCGTCGACCGCGCCGCGCGCATAATAATAGCCGCCTTCCTCGACCAGCTTGAACGGATCGCGCTGCCAGTCCTCGCGCTTGGCGGCGACGACGTCGAGATGGCCGAGCAACAGGATCGGCTTGGCGGCGGGGTCGCTGCCCTTCAACACCGCGACGATGCCGCCGTCCTTGGGGTGATCGGGCACCGCGAAATAGGTGATGTCGGCATCGGAATAGCCCGCCGCCTTCAATCGCGCGCCGACCTGCGCGGCGGCCTGCGTGCAGCTCCCGACGTTCACGACGGTGTTGGTTTCCACCATCTCCCTGTACAGGTCGAAGAACGCCTTCTGATCGGGGCGTGTCTGTGCATGGGCGGTCGCCGCCAGCAGTGCCGCCACGCCGGCCGCGATCGCTACGTTACGCATCCACATTCCCCTTCGTCGTTGCGGCGATCGTCGCAGCGAAGCGGCGGGGGCGCAATATGCTACAGGACGCGCGCGCGGGCGGCGTCGCGTGGCAGCAGCAGCCGCAATTCGCGCCGCGCGAAGTCGACATGCACGCGGCGGAACAGCCGCAGCACATCCATCCCGAGCAGCAACGCCGGTTTTCCCTCGAGGCCGAACGACGCGAACGGCCGCGCGTCGGCGAAGCCGACCGGCAGCGACCGGATCGTGGCGGTGCCGAGCGTCAGCATCGGCACCGCCGCATAATCGGTGGTGATGCTGTCCCCGGTCACGCTGGTGAAGACGATCGGCGTTGCGGCGCCACGCCGTGCCAGCAGGCGCCGCAACGCCAGGTTGCCGATGCTGACGCTCGTTCCGGTGTCCAGCACCACGCGCACCCGGCGCCCCGCGACCGTGGCGTTCGTGACGACCAACTGGCCGAACAGGCTCCTGGCGCGCACGACGATCTCGCCGGGTTCGGCGCGGGGCGGCTTCTGCCCGACCGCGGGCGTCACCGCCATCCGCCGCTGGTCGAAGTCGATCGTCAGCGCATGATCCTGCATCGCGTCGATGCCGAGGATGCCGAGCGCACCCATGTCCTGCGCATCAAGCGCCGGCGCCTCGACGCGCCGCGCGCCCAGGGTGCTGACCGACAGCGAGGGGATCACGACGGTCTGCACCGTGCTGGTCCCCGTGATCGTCGTCATCCGCACCACCGGGCCGGGCGGCAGCGCGAGGCGGGTGGCGAGCTGGCGCGAGATGACGCTGCGCTGCGCGCCCGAATCGACGATGAACGGATAGGGGCCGGCGGCGTCGATCCGCACCGGCACGGTCATGCGATCTTCCTGATTCAGGAAGGCCAGCTCGTCACCCACCGGCGCCGTCGGCGCTGCGGGCGCGGGCGGCGGCACCGTCTGCTGCGCAGCCGCCGGCAGCGCGGCGCAAGCGAGCCACAGGCCGAAGATCCTCTCCATCGCACAGAGCCTACGCCCCGCCGTGCAGGCGATCAATCCACGCGCATCGCCTCTGCCGCCAGCGCCTCGGCCTCGATCAGCAAGGCGTCGTCGGCGCTGCCGGTCGCCACCTTCTCGCGCCCGATCAGCGTCAGCACCGGCACCGCGAGCGGGGTGACGCGCGGCAGATCGACATGCACCATCGTGTCGGCGGCGCGATCGAGCAGATCGGCGAGGCGGCCCACATCGGTCATCCGCGCGCGCGCATCCGCCCAGGCGGCCTGGAGCAGGACGTGGCCGGGCTCGTACTGGCGCAGCACGTCGTAGATCAGGTCGGTGGAAAACGTGACCTGCCGCCCGGTCTTGCGCTTGCCGGGATGCTGGCGCTCCACCAGCCCACCGATCACCGCCACCTCGCGAAACGCGCGCTTGAGCAGGTGCGACCGCTCGACCCACTCGACGAATTCGTGTTCGAGGATATCCGCGCTGAACAGTGCGGCGGGATCGGTGACCTTCTCCAGCCCGTAGCAGGCGATCGCATAATCGTTGGCGACGAAGCCGAGCGGCTTGAGCCCCAGCGTCTCCATCCGCTTGGTCACCAGCATGCCCAGCGACTGGTGCGCGTTCCAACCCTCGAAGCTGTAGGCGACCATGTAGTGCCGCCCCTCGCGCGGGAAGGTTTCGACCAGCAACTGGTCGGGATGCGGCAGGGTGGAGCGGCGCTGCTGGATCTCCAGCCATTCGCGCACGTCGTCGGGAAAGCGGTGCCATTCGGCGGGGGTGTCGAGGAAGCGGCGGACGCGATTGGCGAGGTTGGTCGACAGCGGCATCCGGCTGCCGCCATAGGTGGGGATGCGCGCCGGGCGCGTGGTGGCGCGGACGATCAGATCCTCGGTGTCGATCTTCTCCACCTCCAGGCTGAGCCCGGCGAAGAAGAAGGTATCGCCGTGGCTGAGCGTGGCGGCGAAGCCTTCCTCGACCTTGCCGAGCGCGCGCCCGTTGCGGAAGCGGACCTTCAGCATCGTCGCCTCGACGATGATCCCGGCGTTCAGGCGATGCTGCGCGACGAACTTCGGATGGCTGACGCGCCATAGGCCATCGCTGTCCTGGGTTAGCCGCTTGAACCGGTCGTAGGCGCGCAAGCTGTAGCCGCCGTCGCGGATGAAGCCGAGCACGCGGTCGAACAAGTCGTCGGTCAGTGCCGAATAGGGCAGCGCGGAGCGGATCTCGTCGAGCATCGCCGCCTGATCGAACGGCGCGGCGCAGGCGCACGCCATCACATGCTGCGCCAGCACATCGAGCGCGCCCATCCGGAACACGTCGGCATCCAGCTCGCCCGCCTCGACCGCGTCGAGCGCGGCGCGCGCCTCCAGATATTCGAAGCGGTTGCCCGGCACGAGGATCGCCTCGCTGGCCTGATCGAGCCGGTGGTTGGAGCGCCCGATCCGCTGGAGCAGCCGCGACGACCCCTTGGGCGCGCCCATCTGGATCACGCAGTCGACATCGCCCCAGTCGACGCCGAGATCGAGACTGGCGGTGGCGACCAGCGCGCGCAGCCGCCCGTCCGCCATCGCGCCCTCCACCTTGCGGCGCGCCTCCTTCTCCAGGCTGCCGTGGTGGATGCCGATCGGCAGCTGCATCGCATTGGCCTTCCATAGATCCTGGAAGATCAGCTCGGCCAGGCTGCGGGTGTTGCAGAAGACGATCGATGTCTTGTGGGTCTCGATCTCCGCCATCACCTGCTCGGCGGCGTAGCGCCCCGAATGCCCCGCCCATGGCACGCGCCCCTCGGGCAGCAGGATGGCGATATCGGGATCGACGCCCGCATCGCCGTGGACCAGCGAGACGGCATCGATGTCGCCATCGGGCGCCAGCCAGGCGCGATAGCCATCGGGATCGGCGACCGTCGCCGACAGCGCGACGCGGCGCAGCGCCGGGGCGATCCGCTGCAACCGCGCCATGCACAGGTTGAGCAGGTCGCCGCGCTTGCCGGTGGCGAAGGCGTGCACCTCGTCGACGACGATCGTCCTGAGGTTCGCGAACATCGTCATGCTGTCGGGATAGCTGAGCAGCAGCG
>CAJYSA010000064.1 GCA_913777325.1 uncultured Sphingomonas sp.
CATATTGGACGAAGCGCACGATCCGGCCGCCCCGCAGCGTCCAGGCATGGACGAACGGCGCGCGGAACGCCTTGCCCGTGGCCTTGTACGTGCCGCTGTAATGGCCGAGCGCGATCACGTCGTCGCCCTCGCCGACATAGCGGTCGGGGATCGCCTGATAGCCGTCCCATTCGGTGGCGAGCCGGATGAACACGCCGTCGACGATCGCCTGCGGCCCGTGGAAGGTGCCGGCATAGGGATAGCCCTCCGCCTCGGTCCAGGCGATGTCGGGTGCCATATCGGCGAGGATCGCGAGCATGTCGCCCGCCGCGAAGCCGGCGTACAGCGCCTTGATGATGTCGGTGTTGGTCATGGCACATCTCCCCACGTGATGGGACGCGCGATCGCCATCGGCCCGCGCGACGGACCGATGGCGATCAGGTCAGGAGAACGAGACCCCGATGTGCTGACGACGACGGCGCGCGGCAGCGCCGACCATGCCGAAGCCGAGGAGCATCATCGCCCAGGTGGCGGGTTCGGGGACGGCCGCGCTCGTGATGCTGCCAAGGTTGGAGAACCCGCGCCAGGGATAGCAAGCGAAACACTCTCCCGTGAAGGCCGTGTGTATCAGATCTATCGATCCGCCGCTTGCGGGAGGCAGTCCGTCCGCGGCAATTCGAAATTGCCGATTGCTGTCCTTCATTCTGAACAAGTACAACTTTCCGGGATGATCAATTCCCAGAGTGCTGTTGTCGAAGATGACGGAATTTGTATTCGACGACGAGTAGGTTGCCGCCGTGAACGCCGCGTCCGTTCCGGCCGACACCGTTATGGCGAAGTCCCCGATCTTCCCCGCGTCGGAATCGAAGGAGAGCCATCCTTCAGCGGTTCCACCATCAACGAAACGGACGTCGTGCAAGGTCCAGATCAGCGGCGCCGCGTTCGCATCGGCAATTCCGCACGTCGCCAATATCGCAGCCAGTAAGAATTTCTTCATGTCCGCCCCCCCATTGAATACAGCAGATATGGTTCACGCCCGTCTGCGGGCGCATCGGCAAGGTGATGGCCAACAGGTACGCCGCATCCTTAACGGCGACCGGACGGCGGTGTCATTTGGCCATTCGTCCCGCGCGACGGGATATTCGTTCAATCGTCCTGCCGCGAGACGCGCGCGGGATCGCGTCCGCCGCCGGACTGGACGAAATGCCTGTCGGCTGGACGGATTGCCTCATGCATGATGCACATCAGCCGCCTATGATGGCGCGATGACGTCGCCCAAACTGGACCAGTACCGGCCCTGGCGGGCCAAGCGCTTCGAGGCGGCCGAGGTCGACAGCACCCGGGCGACGCCCGGTGTGCGCGATTACCTGGAGGAGACCTTCCTCTATCGCCGCACCCCGCCGGTCTGTTTCGACGGCGGGCCGGTGAACACGACGATGCGCTGGTTCGTCGGATCGACGGCGGCGTTCCTCCATTCAATGTCGCGCAACGCCGGCGAGACCGGGCGGCGCAAGGAGGATGACGACGCCGACAGCATGGACGGATTGCTGGCCTGTTTCATCACCCATGGCCGGATGGAGGTGGAAACCGACGGCCGGCTGCTGCGGCTGCGCGACGGCGACGTGTTCATGCTCGACACGGCGGTGCCGCATGTGATGCGCGACTATCCCGCGCATGTCGTGGCGATCTTCGTGCCGCGCCCCGCCGTCGTCGCGGCGGTGGACGCGGCGCGGTTGCGCGGGATCGCGGGACAGGTGTTCACCGACAGCGAGCTGGCCGAGCTGTTCGGCCTGCAGGTGCGCTATATGGTCGGCGCGCTGGGGTCGGTCTCGCCGGCGACGTTCGACGTGGCGCTGACCACCACCGCCGACGTCGCGCTCGCGATGATCCGCCAGACCGGGCCGAGCGTGGCGGAGGCGAAATCGCACCTGGTCGCGCGCGTGAAGACGCTGGTCGCCGCGACGGGCAGCGACCCGGAACTGACCACCGCCCGGATCGCCACCATGCTGAACGTGTCGCGCAGCAGCCTCTACACCGCCTTCGCGAGCCAGGGCATGACCGTGGCGGCATATCTGCGCGACCACCGGCTGCGCACCTTCCTGCAAACGTTGCGCGGCGCGCCCGGCACGCCGATCCAGGAACTGGCGCGCGGCGCCGGCTTCGGGGGCAGCGCGTCGGACTTCACCAAGCTGTTCCGGCGCATCTACGGCACGTCGCCGTCCGAGATGCGGTTGGCGCTGCTGAAGGAGGTGACAGGCGACCTGACCGAAGACACGTTCCACGTCGTATCGAACGAGTAGACGCTTCTCGCTGGAGGGATGGAGGGAGTCCGAAACTTTCTGCCGCTCGGCCCAACGGCGAACGATGTAGTCGACCCTGACCCCAAGCCCTACCCCAACGACGTAGGTGACGACATCCCACATCAAGAAGACCCTGCCGAACAACAGCGCACCCAGGCCGGTGGCGCGAAAGGCGTCGAGTATGCAAAGGTGGTAGAGCTGCGCCAGCTCGATGGCGGTGGTGATGGCGGCTGCGACGATTCCGGTGCGGCGCGGCGTCCATCTCGGACGAAGCGTCGAGACGATCCAGTAGACCATCAACGCCCACAGGATCGAGCCGCCGTGCTTCAAGACCGCTGGGGAAGGCCGACGGGCAGTTTGCGAATGGCCCACCCGGTCGACATCGTCGCGGCGATCAGTGCAATCGATAGCGATGGAGGCCGGGAACGCATGAGCCTATGCATCGTGCGCTAGCGGCAAGGTGAGGCGGAACGTTGCGCCGCTCTCTGCGCCGTGGTTGAGGGCGATCGTGCCGCCCTGCGCTTCGAGCAGCGAACGCGCGATCGGGAGACCGAGGCCGGTGCCGCCTTCGGTGCGGCGGCTGGTGAAGAAGGGTTCGAACACGCGATCGCGGTCGCCGGGCGGGATGCCGGGGCCATCGTCGCTCACTGTCACGATTACCGCGTAGGGAGCTTCCGTGGCACTCACCGTCGCACGAGTCGCACCGGCCTGACGGCTGTTCTCGATGAGGCTGGTCAGCACGGCTTCGACCGCGCCTTGCGGCACCGCCACCCGAGCCAAGGTGGCGGGCAGGTGGAGCGTGATGGCGAAATTGCCGTGAGCGTCCACGACGCGGCGCATGACGTCGATTGGATCGGTCGCCACGCCGGCCGCACTCTCGCCCATGTCGGCACGGGCGAGGTCGAGCAGGCGGCTGACGAGCTGGGTTAGCCGGTCCGCATCCTCCGCAATGTTGGCCAGGAAACGGTCGCGATCCGCTGCGGCCATGTCGGGATGGTCCTGCAGCAGCTCGACCGCGCCGCCGATCCCGGCGAGCGGCGTCTTGAACTCGTGGCTGACCGCGTGGGCGAAGTCGCGCAGGTAGCGCGAGCGGCGCTCGATCGCGGCGGCCATGCTGCCGAAGTCGCGATAGAGCGCCTGGATCTCGATCGCGGCGGTGGTCGGCGCATCTGGGACGCTGCCGCCGCCGCTGGCTACAGCGCGGGTGGCGGTGCCGAGCGCCTCGACCGGACGGACGATGCCGCGCGACAGCAGGCCGCTGAGCACGATCAAGGTGCCGAAGATCAGGACGACGCCAAGCGCGATCTTGCCGCGGTCCGCTTGTAGCCCATCGAGCAGCGCGCGGGGTTGATGCGAGAGCAGGAGGACGCCGACAACGCGGCCATCGATGATGACCGGGGTGGCAAGGTTGATGTGGAGGTCGGCGGCGCGACTCAGCCATTCAACGCCGCCCGGTTGCTGGTAGCCGGGATTGCGTCGCAGGATGGTCGTCGGCTGCCCGCGGAGTGCCGCGCGCACCTCCGGCAAGCCGCTGTCGTCGCCGCCTGCCTGCTCCCCCGTGAGCAGGCGACCTCGACCGTCGAGCAGCACGATCTCGGCGCCGGTCGCCGCGGAGGTCAGGCTTAGAGCGGGAGCGACACGACGGCTCCAGTCACGCGTGGTCGGGTCGGGCGAGCTGGTCGCCCGGCGCGGCGCGGGGCGCGCCGGGAGGATCGGGGTCAGTCGTAGATCGATTGCGGGCGGTCGTGCGCGCGGAAGTGCGATCGGTCCGCCGCCGTTCCATGCCAGCGCGGCGGTCGCCGAAAGCGCGGAGGCCTGCGCGACCAACTCCGCCTCGGTCTGTCGCACCAGCGCATTTTCGTACACGCGCAGGAACAGCGCACCAAAGCCGGGCAGCGCGGCGACGAAGGTGAAGGTTAGCAACAGGATCGTCCGCAGCCGCAACCGCGGCCAGTGCCGCCGGACGACGCGCTTGAACGGCTCGATCAAGTCGCACCGCAGCTGCCGAGGCGATAGCCGATTCCGGCGCGCGTCTCGATCACGTCCTCGGCCCCGACCCGCGCGAACTTGGCGCGCAGGTTGCGGATGTGGCTGTCGATCGTGCGGTCGGTGATCGCGAAGCCCGGACCGTGCAGCCGGTCGATGATCGCGTCACGGCCGAACACCTTCGACGGCATCGTTGCCAGCGTGCGCAGGATGCCGAATTCCGTGACGGTCAGCGTAACGGCCTGACCCGCCCACGCCGCCTGCCAGCCGTCGGTGTCGAGCGACAACTGCCCGCGCCGCAGCACGCTGGCCGCGGCCTCCGCCACGATCGGCGGCCGCGCGGCGACGCGGCGCAGGATCGCCATGACGCGCGCCACGACCTCGCGCGGCGAAAAGGGCTTGGTGACGTAATCGTCCGCGCCCAGCTCAATGCCGAGCACACGGTCGAGTTCGTCGTCGCGGCTCGACAGGAACAGGATCGGTACGTCGCTGCTCGCGCGCAGGCGGCGGCAGACCTCGATCCCATCCATGCGCGGCATGTTGATGTCGAGCACGATCAGGTCGGGCGAGGAGGTCTCGGTTGCTGCCAGCGTCGCTTCGCCATCGCCGGCCTCGATCGTGTCGAGCCCGGCCTTGGCAAGCGCGAAGACCAGCAACTGGCGGATGTGCGGATCGTCGTCGGCGATCAGGATCGTGCGCGGCATGGGGCAGGGGATCATCATCATCGCGCTCCCGGTCAAGGCCAGACCGAGGTGGCGGGTTGGTAGCGGACGCCGTCACAGGCCCGTCCGTCGTCCCCGTCGATCGGCCAGATCGGGTGGAAAGCGGCTCCGAGTGTTGCCTTGGCTTGCGCCAGCCGGCGTGCGCCGCGGGGCGTCCAGGTCCGCCAATGGCTTTGGCGAGCGTCGAGCCGGCCGAGCAGCACCTCGCGGACATAGTGGACGCGCTCGCGGGTTGCGCCGTCCATGGGGCGACGTTCCAGTTCGATCAGCGGCAGCAGCGCGCCGTCGCCGACTTGGTTCAGATAGCAAAGATCGAGCGCTGCGGGTGCCTGATGCCGGACGTTCCAATGCGCGGCGATCGCGCCCAGATCGAGGAACGCGCACGGCGTCAGCACCACCAGCGCCGCTACCGCGTTCCCATTGACCAACCAGCGGGCACTGCGACCCTTGATGATGCGCCAGCCGATCGTCCCCAGCCCGAACGCGACCAGTGCCATCCACGCGAGCGCGGCAATCCGCCACTCGGTCAGCATCGACGTCTGGATGTAGTCGATGGTGCGCCAGATGCTGGAGGCGACGAGGATCAGGTTCTGCGCCACCCACAGTACCACCATGCGCCGCGCCCACGGATGCCGCTCGCTCGCACTGCCGGGGCGGAGCATCGCCAGTGCCATCACCCCGGCGATCAGCGCGGTGACGATCAGCGGATAGGCGCCGCGATGGACGTACTCAGTCTGCGTCATGTCGCTGGGCAGCGGTCCGCCATTCCACAGGATTACGATGTCGAGCGCGTTCTGGACTGCGAAGAGTGCATTAAAGAGCGCCAGCGCGATCAGCACCGATGGCAGCGACGTGCCGGGCAACCGCGGTTCGGGCTCGGGTAGACGGTTCGCGAGGCGCAGCACCGGGGGATGCGGGCGCAGGCTGGGCCACACGCCACAGCCGACGATCATCCAGACGACGACCTGCCGCAGCGAGGGCAGCCGGATCGTGGCCAGCGTCTCCGCGATGAGTGGATTGGCCGCGGCGAACAGCGCGAGGAACAACGCGCCGCCGATGAACGGAAACGCAAGGATCGCGAGCGTCGCGCGCACGCCGCGTCGGTGGCCATGCGGACGTCGGTGACGCCGTTGCAGATCATGAATCGGCCGCACCGCGCTGCTGGCCGCGTGAAGCAGGAGGCGCGCCGCCCAGCGCCAGGCGCCGTCGAAGCGGGTGGTGCGCGGCAGCAACGCGGCGAGCGAGAGTGCGCCCCAGAACATCGTCCAGCCGAGCGGGCCTGGGTCGTCGATGAGCGCGGTGACGAACAACGCCGCTGCCACCAGCGCGACCCAGGCGCGCTGGTCATGCCGCACGTCAGCACGAGCAGTGACAAGCCCGATCAGCCATGCGGCAGCGAAGGCACCGACGACCGCACCGGCCATGCCGACGGGCAGCAGCCGGTCGAACGCCATGACCAGCGCCGCCGCGACAACGGCTTTGATGAAAAAACTGAACCGCATGCGATGCTCCATCCACGGGGAGCGGCGGGTGTAGGCGGGGGTGATCGGCCGCTCGCGTGGTTGCTGAGGGTATTTGATGGGGTCGCTGTGCAGATGCAGTGCAGGGGCGTTCCGAGCCGCTCAGCCCGTCCGACACCGGCCGTTGAGGATGGTACAGTGTAGGTTGCTCAGGCAGCTTGGCAATCGTTAGTCCGACAGGCCGCCGCTGCCGTAGCGTCGTTCAAGCGGTCAGCGGAGCGAGAGGCTGACGAATCCGGCGGTGTCGCGCGCGCCCGCGACATGCCCGGCGGCGCGCGCATGGGCCGCGCCGAGACGCACCGTCGCGCGATCGCCCCAGTGCGTCGACCAGCCGAGTTCGAGGTCGATCTCGCGCGCTGTGGGGGTCAGGTCGACGGCGGTGGCGGCTGTGGTCAGCACGGCGCGCTGCAGATCGTACCGCAGCGGCGTGTCGACTACCGCCGTCGCGTGCTCGACCCGCAGTGGCGAGGACAGCGCCAGCGTCACGGTCCCACCCCATAACGCATGCGCGCCGCCGACGCCGAAGGCGGTCGCGGTCAGCGGGCGGGTGAAGCGCAACAGGTCTGATCCGCCCGCGACGCGGGTCTGCGCAAGCGTGGCGTGCGCGGCGAGATCGACCCCCGCGACGACGCGCCGCGCGGTCAGCGTCGCAAGCGTCGTGCGCGCGCCATCCGAGCCGGCCGCCGCCCCGAGCACGCGTCCCTGTTCGGTCAGCATCGCGATCTGCATCCCCAGCCCGAGCGGCGAGTCGATGGTCAGGCGGCGCAGCGCCGCGCGGCCGTCCGGCGCGCGGCCGCTGGCGACCGATGCCGACCAGCCGTCGGCCGCGCTCCAGGCCGAGGACATGCCCGTCGGCATGGCGATCACCGCGCGAAGCGGCGTGCCGCTCAAGCCCGAGCCGCCGTCGATCGCGGCCTGCGCGGCGAGCGTCAGGCGTTGGCCGGGGGCGGGGGAGAAGGTCACGACCGCCGGGGTCATCGCGCGGGCGTTGCCCCAGGCACCGATCGTCCCGCCGGTCAGCCCGAAGCGCGGTGCGTCCTGCGGGAGCAGCGGCGCGGCGGCTCCGATCATCGTCGCGACGCGCAGCCCCGAGGACGCGCTGCGGATGCCGGTGTCCCCACGCATCGTAAAATCGCGCCCGTAGCGATCGGTGACGGTCATCGTGCCCACCCGCTCCGCCAGCGCCGCGCCGCCGCCGAACGGTGCCGAGAGGGTAAGCGACGAGAAGCGTGCCAGCACCGCCTGCGCGGCGACGAACGAACTGGCCGGGGCCTGCGCCTGCATCGCCTTCGCGACATTGAGCAATCCTGCGCCATAGACCGCGTCGACGCCGGGCGCGCCCGCATCGGTGGCGGTGTCGAGCAGGATGCGCGCGATCGTCGCACCGCCCAGCTGCGGCCAATATTGTTTCAGGAGCGCCGCCGCTCCGGCGACGGCGGGGGCGGCGAAGCTGTTGCCGCTGACCGTGGTCGTCGCGCCGCTTGCGTCGATGGTAGTGACGCCGTTGCCCGCCGCCGCGAGCATCCGGTCGGCGAGCGCGCCGGGGTCGCCGTTGCCCGCGCGTGGGTTACCGCTGGCGTCGACGGCGACGGCGTACAGGAACCACTTCGCATTGTTGCGGTCACTGCCGACCAGCGCTTGCGCGATGCCGGTGCTGACGCCGTCGTCGCTGTTGGGCAGCGCCTGCACCACCAGGCGGTCGGCGGCGCGCACGTCGTTCATCGCGGCGTGGAGGTCGCTGGCGAGGCTATTATCCGCCACGCCGTCGAGCGCCAGCACGTTGACGAACGCGCCTTTGCCGACGGCATAGCGCAGCGCCGCCGGGATCAGCAGCGCATTGGGGGCGGTGCCTTCGGGGAGCGGGCGGCTGGTCGCGGTCAGGTCGGGCGCGACGATCTTGAGCGCCAGCAAGGTGGCGTCGGGGGCCATGCCCTGTGTCCCGCTGCCGTCGCGTGCGCCCAGTGCGATCGCGGCGACCGACGTGCCGTGCCCGACGCGGTCGTCGATCGAAAAGGGGGCGACCGTCTCGGGCGTGCAGGTGGCGCAGCGCGCGACGGTCTGCGCGAAGCCGGTGCTGTCGGGCGACAGGCGGCCCGCGAACGCGCTCGATCCGCGTGCCACGCCGCTGTCGATGACCGCGATCGTCACGCCCTTGCCGGTGATGCCGCGATCATAGGCATAGGCGGCATCGGCGAGCGAGGGGGCGGCGGAGGCGCGGTATTCGGCGCTGTCCGCCGCCGAAGCCGTCGGTTTCGGTGTGGGAACCGGGGTCGGGGAAGGGGCGGCCGTCGTGGCGATGCTGCCCGACGACGCCAAGCCCCCGCCGCCGCACGCCGCCAGCCCCAGCGCCAAGGCCAGCGCCGTGGCGGTTCGCATGGGGACGTGCGGCATGGCTCAGGCGGCCACGATCGCGCGGCGACGGCGCAGCGACGCACCGACGATGCAGAAGCCCAGGATCATCGTCAGCCACGTCGCCGGCTCCGGCACCGGGCTGACGAAATTGACGACGCGCGCGATCTGCTCGTTGCTGAGCCCGTCGTAGCGCGGCGCGGCGAGCAGGGCCTGGCCGGTCGCGGTCGCCAGCGCGACGTCGTCGGCGGTCGGGCCGTTCACGTCACGCGCCAGGAAGGCGAAGTTGACGAGGCTTACGCTCTGTCCGGCGGCGACGTTCAGCAGATAACCGGCGTTGTAGCGATCCGGGGTGATCGCCGCCTGACCCAAGCCGTTGTTGCCCGAGACGAGCGCGACCACCGCATCATCGGTGCAGGCGCCCGCGCCGTCATCCTCGCACGACACGATCAGGCCGTCCTTGGCATAGCTGACCAGCTCGTCGCCGTCCGATCCGAGGTTGCCGAAGAAGTTGACGGCGACGTTCACCGCGCTGCTGCCGGTGTTGGTGAAGGTGTCGAAGAAGCGGAAGGTGTTGCCGCTCAGCAGGTCGACCTGCCGGTCGAGCTTCAGCCCGCCGGTGCCGCTATTGTACCAGCCGAAGGCGTCGAACGTGTCCGCGCCGCCGCCCCAGACCGAGCCGAGCGCCCGGTTAGAGGGCGAGACGGTGCCGCCGGGGCCGGTGTAGCTGGCGCCATAGCCGTTGCCGGTGAAGATGTCGGGCGAGGCGCTGAACTGCTGCGCCTCGGCCGAGCCCGCCGCGACGAGCGCGGCGGCGGCGATGATGATGGTCTTCATGATCGAGTGTCCGTGAAAAAGGGGGAAAGGATCACGCGCGGCGCGCGGTCAGCCACTGGTCGGGGGTCAGCGGGCGCGGCACGAGGCGGACCTCGCCGATCCAGCCGAAGAAGCCGTCCTTGCGCAGCCCGTCCCACCACGACGCGCCGAGGATCCACGGCTTGTCGACACCCTGCGAGCGCATCCCGATCTCGCCGATGACGTTGCGCAGGACGGGGGCGCCGTCGACGTACATGATCGTCTCGCGCGTCTTGGGGTCGCAGACGATCGCGATGTGATACCAGGTGTCGCGCATGATCTCGCCCGACCAGTTGGTCTGCGGATAGCTGGCGTTGCTGGCGGGGACGACTTCCCACTGCACCTCGCGCAGCGACGAGATCGCGAACAGCACCGACGATGCCTGCGGGTCGCCGCCCTTGAAGCCGGGCAGGTTGCCGCGATTGCCGACGCGGCCAAGGATGTTGCCCCAGCGGTGGTTCTCGCGCGTCCAGGCGGCGTCGACCTTGATGAAGGCCTCCACCGTATAGCCGTCCCAGAAGCTGCGGTTGTTGATGGCCGCGCCGACCGCGGTCGAGAAGCTGCTGTTGCGGACGGTCACCTTGTCGGTGTTCAGGAAGCGGACGCTGCCCGGTGCTGACGACAAGTAATGCTTGTCGTCGGACCACACGACGTCCTCGACCTGCGCGGGCGCGACCAGCGGTACGCGCGTCATCGGGAACTGGCCAGTCGCGTCGGGCAGGGTGTCGCCGACCTGCACGATCGTCCCCGCGACGCCCGCCGGACGCCAATGGGCGTAGGTGTCGGCCTGCTTCGGATAGTCGTTGACGTCGCGCGGCGGCGCGGGCGGCGTGACGACCGGGTCGGTGTAGTTGGCCAGCAGCTTGGCCTGCACCGCGGGCAGGATCGGCGTGCCGCTGTTCGCCATCACCGGCTTCCACTTCATGAAGCCTGCGAAGCGCTTCTTGAAGTTCATAGGGATCGAGAACTTCTCGTTCGCCTCGGTCAGGACCGCGCGGTCGAACTGATTCAGCGTGTTGGCGGGCTTCTGCACGACCCACGGCGAGAAGGACAGGACGTCGATCTTGTTGCCGGTGAAGTCAATCTCGTACAGCCGCATCAGCGCGTTGCCGCCCTGATAGGCCATCTGGTAATCGACGACCATTTCCTCGACCGGATTGCCGAAGTCGTTGATCTTCGTCAGGTGCGCGGCGCCGTGGTGATGGCCGTTGAGCGTCATGAAGATCTGGTCGTTGTCGCGGATCAGCTTCTCCCACAACATCTTGCCGTATTCGGTCTCCAGCGGACTGACCGCGTCGACGTCGATGTTCAGCAACTGGTGGTTCGACAGGATGACCGGCAGCTTCGGATTGCGACGGATCACGTCGCGCGCCCAGGCGATCCCGGCGTCGGAGATGCGCCACGACAGCGACAGCACCATGAACTCCACGCCGAACTTCGTGAAGGTGTGATATTCGTGGAAGCCGCTGCCGTCGCGTTCGCGGAACGTCGATTGCTGCGCGGCGCGGCTCTTCGGGAACCATTGCAGATAGGGTTCGGCCGCCAGGTTGCGCTGTGCGTCGGTGGCCGACGACTGGCTCCACGGGCCGGTATATTCCTGATCCACCAGCACGTCGTGGTTGCCCGCGAGGATCGAATACGGGATTTGCGCGGCTTCCAGCTTCTTCATCGCGGCATCAGCGACCTTCCACTGGTCGGGCTTGCCGACCTGGTCGACGACGTCGCCGAGGTGGATGACGAACGGGATGTTGAAGGCGGAGGCGTTGTCGACGATCCACTGCGTCTGCGCGTTGAACGGCTCGCTGCCGTACTTGCGCATGAACTGGTTGTTCTCGGCCGCGGTGGCGTAGCGCGAGTAGAATTGCGTGTCGGGCAGCACAGCGATCGCGAAGCTGGTGGTGTTGCCCATTGCCGAAAAGGTCGCCGCGCCGCTGTTGGCGGTCAGCACGCCGGTGCTGGCGCTGGCGCCCGCACCACCGGCCTGATCGGCGCCGCATCCGCTGAGCATCCCCGCGCCGATCGGCAGCAGCGAAAGGCCGAGCGCGTTGCGCAATACCGCGCGACGGTCGGCGACGCGGCCTTCGCCGCGCTCGTCGTCATGATTCATCTGGAAACTCCCCGCACCGGTCCTTCCGGCGTTGCGGGCGCATTGGTCTCAATGTGTGACGGTGTGGTTCCGGATTGGTTATGGAAAAATTAATCTCGGATTTGCTCTCCGCCCGTCAGCTTCGCGACAGCGGCGTCGTCTGGCCGCGCCGCCGTTCGTGGTAGGTGGCCGTCGACGCGGCCAGGTGAAACGCCGCGTCCCCGGCAGTTCCAACGTCGCGTTCACGAAGCGGCGTAGCAGCCAAAAGAAGGGGAAAGTCAGGGGAGGCCCAAAGCACAACGGCCCCGCATCGCTGCGAGGCCGTTGGAAAATATGGTGGACGCACTTGGGCTCGAACCAAGGACCCGCTGATTAAGAGTCAGCTGCTCTACCAACTGAGCTATGCGTCCATTGATCAGCGGGGAAGCGTTTCCGAGGAAGCGCCCCGCGATCGGGAAGCGCGCCTCTAACAGTGCTTTTCGGATTCGCAAACCCCTTTTTTGCTTTTTTCACCAGCGGGTGGTTTGGCGGAGCGAAATCGAGCGATCGATGCCCATCAGCAGGCCCAAGGAGATCAGCACGGTCATCTGCGCGGAGCCGCCGAAGCTGACGAGCGGCAGCGGAATACCGACCACGGGTGCCAGCCCCATGACCATCATCAGATTGATTGCCATATAGAAAAAGATCGTCGTGGCGAGGCCGGCGGCGGCGAGTTTGGCGAAGCGGTCTTCGGCGCGGATGCCGACGTTCACGCCCCAGCGGATCACCAGCAGGAAGCCGATGATGAGGAAGGCGCCGCCCGCCAGACCCCATTCCTCCGCCATCGTCGCGAAGACGAAATCGGTATGTCCCTCAGGCAGATAGTCCAGATGGCTCTGCGTGCCTTGCAGGAAGCCCTTGCCGAACAGCCCTCCCGATCCGATCGCGATTTTCGACTGGCTGATGTGATAGCCGGTGCCGAGCGGGTCGCTTTCCGGGTCCAAAAAGATCAGCACGCGGTGCCGCTGGTACTCGTGAAGCACGTAATTTACCGCCAACGGGATCGCCAAAGCGGCCCCCAATGCACCGCCGACGAACAATCGGAGCGGAATCCCTGCGAGAAACATCACCGTCGCCCCGCCGGCGCAGATCATGAGCCCGGTACCCAGATCGGGCTGCATCATCACGATCAGCGCGGGCATGCCGATCAGCACCGCCGCCGGCCACACCGCCTGGAAGCGCCGCGTCTCCGCCGCCGGGAGCATGTCGTAGAAGCGCGCGAGCGCCAGCACGATCGCCAGCTTCATCATTTCCGACGGCTGGATGCGGAGCGGGCCATAGCCGAGCCACCGCTGGCTGCCGCCGCGCACCGCGCCCAGCAGCTCCACCATGATGAGCAGCACCAAGAAGATGCCGTAGATCCAGAAGGCGGATTTCTTCCACCAGTCCAGCGGCACGCGCGACAGCGCGATCGCCCCGATCATGAACACCCCGAAGCGCAGCCCCTGCGGGATCACCCAGGGATGCACGCTGCCCCCCGCCGCCGAATAGAGGACGACGAGGCCGAACCCGCCGATCGCGGCGACCAGCAGCAGCACGCGCCACGGCAGCACCGCCAGCGGGGCGGGGACGAAGCCGCTCACAACGGGGGATCCTGCCCCGCGTCGCGCGGCGCGGCGCGGCGCTCGCTGTCGCCGTCTGGCTCGGGCGAGCCGGTGCGCGCGGGGCCATCGCCGGCGGCGACGTCGCGGGCGGTGGCCTCCGCTGTGGCGTTCGAGGCGGCGGTCGCCGCCTCCACCGCCGGCGCGCCGGAGGCGGGCACGTCATCGTCGTCCACGACCGGCGGGGCGGGGGCGTGCGCGGCGCGATAGGCGGCGCGCTGCGCGGCCATGCGCGTCCCGATATCGCCGCCCCAGGTCGGCTCGACCTCCGCCAGGCTCTTCATCGCGCGGTCACGATCGAACAGATAGGTCATGATGTCGCGTCCGATCATCGGCGTGTCGAGATTGCGCACGGTGTGGCCGTTGTGTTCGAGCACGATCGCGGCGGCATAGCGGGGATTGTCGTACGGCGCGAAGCAGACGAACAGCGCGTGGTCGCGCAGCTTGAACGGCAATTGCCCGTTCTTTAGCACGCCGGAGCGACGTTCCGCCATAGTGATGCGGCGCACCTGCGCGGTGCCGGTCTTCGCCGCGATCGCCACGCCGGGCACCTGCATCCGCGCCGCCCCGCCGGTGCCGCCGCCGTTGACGACGCCGTTCATCGCCTCACGGATGAGGCGGAAATGCTCAGGATCGATCGGCAGCGCCTCGGCTTGCGGCTTGAAGGGATCGCGGATCAGCGTCGGGACCAGCTTGCGCCCCGACGCCAGCCGGCTGGCCATCACCGCCAGCTGGAGCGGGTTGGACAGCACATAGCCCTGGCCGATCGAGGCGTTGAGCGAATCGGCGACTTTCCAGTCGGTCTTGTACTTGCGCTGCTTCCACGCGCTGTCGGGCACCGTGCCGTAGCGCTGCGTGCTGAACGGCAGATCGAATTTCTGCCCCAGTCCCAGCTCGCGCGCGATCGGCGCGATTTTGTCATAGCCGACGCGGCGCACCATTTCGTAGAAATAGATGTCGCAGCTCTGCATGATCGCGTTCTTGAGATCGAGCGGGCCATGGCCGTGCCGCTTGTGGCAGTGGAACACGCCATTGCCGACGCGCATCGCGCCCGAGCAGAACACGCGTTCATCGGGGCTGACCCCCGCCGCGAGCAACGCGAGACCGTTCATCGGCTTCACGGTCGATCCCGGCGGGTACAGCCCCTGCGTCACCTTGTTCATGAGCGGGACGTGATCGTCCTCGCTCAGCATCTTCCACTCCATCTGGCTGATGCCTTCGGAGAAGGTGTTGGGATCGTAGGCGGGCATCGACACCATCGCGAGCATCTCGCCATTGGTGCAATCAAACACCACTGCCGAACCGGAATTGGTGCCCAGCCGCCGCGCGGCATATTCCTGGAGCCCGGCGTCGATCGTCAGCCGCAAGGTGCGCCCCGGCACGTCGGGGCGGGTCGCGAGCTCCTTCACCAGTTTGCCGCGCGCCGTCACCTCGACCCGCTTGGCGCCGGCGGTGCCGCGCAGCAGCGGCTCCATCGTCTTCTCCAGCCCGTCCTTGCCCAGCTTGAACCCCGGGGTGACGTAAAGCGGGTCGCGGGTCTTCTTGAACTGCTCGGCGGTCGCGGCGCCGACATAGCCGATCAGATGCGCCACCGCCGGCCCGGCGGGATAATGCCGCGCGAACCCGCGCGTCGGCGCGACGCCGGGCAGCTCTGGCTGACGAACCTGCACCGCGGCGAAGCGATCCCAGTCGATGTTCTCGGCAATCTCGATCGGGCGGAAGCCGGGCGAATGCTCCAGCTCGGCGCGGATCTGCGCCAAATCCTCGTCGGTCAGCGACAAAAGCCCGCGGAGCTGCGCCAGGACGCGGTCAGCTTCCTCCAGCCGGTCTGGAATCACATCGACGCGGAAATCGGTGCGATTGCTGGCGATCGGTTGCCCGTGCCGGTCGACGATCCAGCCGCGACGCGGCGGAATCATCGTCATGCTGACGCGGTTGCTTTCGGCGAGCAGATTGTAATGCTCGTTCTGGGCGATCGCGAGATAGCCCATCCGCCCGATCAGCAGCGCGCCGAGCCCGGCCTGTCCGGCACCCAGCAGCCAGGCACGACGCGAGAAGCTGTAGCTCTGCGCCGCCTCGGTCATGATCCTGGGCGCGCGCGGCCTCATAGCGCGCGTCGCAGGTCGATCCACGCGACGAGGCGCGCGGCGGCGGGGAAGAGCAGGACGGAGATCACGATCTGGATCAATAGCACGGTATCGACATGGGCATCGAGCGGTGTCGCCACCAGTCGCCCCCCCAGCAGCACGAAGGCGATCGCGAGCGCGGCGATCGACCAGCTTTGCGGAAAGTCGCGCACGCCCGAGCGTGCGTCGATCGCCTCGACCAGGAAATAGGCGAGCGTCCACAGCAGCATCGCACTGCCGAGCGGCTGGCCCGACACCAGATCGTCGAACAGCCCGAGCAGCGCGGGCGCCCAGATGCGCAGCGACAGCGGCGCAAGCAGCCGCCACGACAAGAGCAGCAGCAAGCCGACCGGCGGCAACAGCGGTAGCGTCGCGCCCCATGGCAGAGTCGCGACGAGCGACCCCGCCATCACCGTGGCCCACGGCAGCAGGCGCGCCCGGCGGCGACCGAGCGGTTCCTCGAAGAGCGGGCGGGGCGGCAGCGTCACGAGTCGGAAGTGGTGGTCGGAGTCGGTGTCGGGGCGGGTGTCGGAGCAGATGGGGGAGGCGGCATGAACGCACGGTGGACGATCGCGTAATCGATCACGTCCGGGCGCGCGAACGGGCGCGCCGGCGCGCTGTCCGTGCCCGCGCGCAGCACGCGCGCGACCGGCACGCCGGGCACGAACATGCCGCCGGTGCCGGAAGTGACGAAGATGTCGCCGGGGCGGAAGCGCCCATCGGCGGTGTCGATGGTGCGGATATCGATCAGCCCGTCGCCGCGCCCAGCCGCCAGCGCGGGCCGCCCGTCGCGGGTGCGACGGACCGGCACGACGCTTTCGGCATCGGTGACCAGCAGGACGCGCGCGGTGTTCGGGCCGACGTAGAGGACGCGCCCGATCAGCCCCTCCGGCCCGCGCACCGGCTGCCCATCGGCCACCCCCTGCAAGCTGCCGGCGTTGAGCAGGCCGTAGCGGCGCGTGCTCGACGCGCTGGTGCTGACGATCCGCGCGGCGACGACGACCTCTGGCCCGCGATCGCGCAGCGCGAGCAGCGCGCGCAGGCGGACGTTTTCCAGCCGCGCCTCGCGCCCGACCAGCAAGGCGCCACGAGCGCGTTCCAGCCGGGCGCGCAGCGCGGCATTCTCGTCATGGACGCGCCACCACGTTCCGATCGCCTCCGGGACCGAGGCGACCGCACGGACGACGCCGCCGGTGGCGGCGGCGAGCGGCGTCGTCGCCTCCGCCACGGCGGCGCGGGCGACCGCGAAGGCGGCGGGATTGAAGGTCGACAGCGCGAGCAGCACCGCCCCCACCACCGCCCCGGCGATGCCGAGGATGTAGGTGACGAACAGCCCATATTGCGCGCGCCGCGAAAAGCCGGGGCGCCGATCCCGCGACGGCGCCATTGCCGTCACCTCCCGCCTTCAGATTAAAGTGTCATGACGCCGGTTCCGGTCGTCATTGCGATCATCGCGAAGCCATCCAGTGTTCCGCGCGCTGCCCTGCATGGCTTCGCTCCGCTCGCAATGACGGGGCTGGCGATTACCCGTTCTGCAACACCGCGCGGAACAACGGATCCTCCAGCGCGCGACCGGTGCCGATCGCCACGCAGATCAGCGGCTCGTCCGCGATCGTCACCGGCAGCCCGGTTTCGTCGCGCAGCACCTCGTCCAGACCCTGCAGCAGCGCGCCGCCGCCGGTGAGCACGATGCCCTGGTCGACGATGTCGGCGGCCAACTCCGGCGCGGTGTTCTCCAGCGCGATGCGCACGCCATCGACGATCGCGGCGACCGGCTCGCTGACCGCCTCGGCGATCTGCGCCTGGTTGATCTGGATCTCCTTGGGCACGCCGTTGACCAGATCGCGGCCCTTGATGTGGACAGTCTTGCCAATGCCGTCGATCGGCGGCTTGGCGCAGCCCAGCTCCTGCTTGATCCGCTCGGCAGTGGCCTCGCCGATCAGCAGATTGTGGTTGCGGCGCACGTAGCTGACGATCGCATCGTCCATCTTGTCGCCGCCGACGCGCACCGAGGTCGTGTAGGCGAGGCCGCGCAGCGACAGCACCGCGACCTCGGTGGTGCCGCCCCCGATGTCGACCACCATGCTGCCGACCGGCTCCGTCACCGGCATGTCGGCGCCGATCGCAGCGGCCATCGGCTCCTCGATCAGGTAGACCGCGCTGGCCCCGGCATTCTGCGCCGCGTCGCGGATCGCGCGGCGCTCCACCTTGGTCGAGCCGCTGGGCACGCAGATCACGATCTCCGGCCAGCGCATGAAACGGCGGCGGCCATGCACCTTCTCGATGAAATACTTGATCATCTGCTCGGCGACGTCGATGTCGGCGATGACGCCGTCGCGCAGCGGGCGGATCGCCTCGATCGAGCCGGGCGTCTTGCCCATCATCAGCTTGGCGTCCTCACCGACCGCCTTGACGCGCTTCACGCCGTTGATCGTCTCGACAGCCACCACCGACGGTTCGTTGAGCACGATACCGCGACCGCGCACGTAGACGACCGTGTTCGCGGTCCCCAGATCGATCGCCATGTCGTGCGAGGTCATCTTGAACAGGCGCGAGAATATCATTGACCTTGTCGTCCGTGTCGTTGTCGCCGGAAGAAGGGGCGCCGGCAGTGATCGTCCAAGTCCGCGCATCCCGCAGGAATCATGCTGGCGATAATTAACTGCGGGGTCGCGGGATGGCGCGGCTTGGGCTAGGTGCCGGCTCGTGTCAATACGCCGTCTCCCCTCGCATCTGGTCAACCGTATCGCCGCCGGTGAAGTGGTGGAAAGACCGGCCAGCGCGTTGAAGGAGCTGGTCGAGAATGCGATCGATTCGGGCGCCACGCGGATCGCGGTGGTGCTGGCCGCCGGCGGGGTCGAGCGGATCGAGGTCGCCGACGACGGATGCGGCATGGCGCCCGACGAGATCGCGCTGGCGCTGGAGCGGCACGCCACTTCCAAGCTGCCGGACGAGGATATCGACCGGGTGGCGACCCTGGGGTTTCGCGGCGAGGCGCTGCCGTCGATCGCGTCGGTCGCGCGGCTGACCATCGAAAGCCGCCCGGCGGGGGCCGAGGGCTGGGCACGGACGGTGGATAACGGCGTGCTGGAGCGCGACGGCCCCGCCGCGCTGCCGCCGGGTACGCGCGTGGTGGCCGAGGCGCTGTTCGCGCAGGTGCCGGCGCGGCGCAAGTTCCTGCGCTCGGCGCGCGCGGAATATGCCGCCTGCCTGGACGTGGTGCGGCGGCTGGCGATGGCGCGGCCGGACATCGCCTTCTCGCTGGAGCATGACGGGCGGCGCGCCTTGTCGGTCGCCGCCGCCGAGGGGCGCCCGGCGCGCGTCGCGGCGCTGACGGACCGTGCGCTGGCCGACCATTCGGTCGCGATCGACCTGGAGCGCGAGGGGCATGTGCTGGGCGGGGTCGCGGGGCTGCCGACCTTCCATCGCGGGGTCGCCGACCACCAGTACCTCTTCGTCAACGGGCGCCCGGTGCGCGACCGGCTGCTGATCGGGGCGATCCGCGGTGCCTATGCCGAGATGATGCCGCGTGATCGGCATGCGGTGGTGGCGCTGTTCCTCGACGTGCCGCCCAGCGAGGTCGACGTGAACGTGCATCCGGCGAAGACCGAGGTGCGCTTCCGCGATCCGGCGCTGGTGCGCGGCATGATCGTCTCCGGGTTGCGACGCGCGCTGGATGCGGCGGGGCACCGGGTGGCGCAACCGGCGCCGGCGGAGATCGCCGCTTTGTGGTCGCGCGAGGAGGCGGCAGCGGCGGTGGCGCCGCCTGCGCCGCCGGTCCCGGCCGGGGAGGGGGCGATGCGGCTGCACGACCCGCGCCCCACCTTCTTCCACGCGCCGCCCGCCGCGCGCAGCGTCCCCGACTGGGCGCCGCCGCCGGTGCGCGCGGACTTTCCGCTGGGCGTCGCGCGCGGGCAGGTGGCCAAGACCTATATCGTCGCGGAGGCCGAGGACGGGCTGGTGCTGGTCGACCAGCATGCCGCGCACGAGCGGCTGGTGCTGGAGCGGATGCGCGCCGCGCTGGCGGGGGGACGCGTGGCGAGCCAGGCGCTGCTGATCCCCGAGGTGGTCGAGCTGGATGAGCCCGCGTGCGACCGGCTGGAGGCGCGGGCCGCCGAGCTGGCGGAGTTCGGGTTGGAGCTGGAGCGGTTCGGCGCGCGCGCGATGCTGGTGCGCGCCACCCCCGCGTTGCTGGGGAGCGGCGATCCCAGGGGGCTGGTCACCGATCTGGCCGACGAACTGGCCGCCTATGACGAGGCACTGAGCCTGCGCGAGCGGCTGGACGCGATCGCGGGAACGATGGCCTGCCACGGATCGGTCCGCGCGGGCCGCGTGCTGTCGGCGGCGGAGATGAACGCGCTGCTGCGCGAGATGGAGGCGACGCCGCACTCCGGCCAGTGCAACCATGGCCGCCCGACCTGGGTGAAGCTCGACCTTACTGTGGTCGCCAAGCTTTTCGGTAGGTAGCCTCACGAGAATATCGCGGGCGTGCCGGGCGGCTTGGTAGGGGTAAGCCATGATCGCACATTCTTATTTCCGGTTCAGCCACAGTGACCAAGCCGGTGGCACCAGCATCGAGCGGCAGCGCAAAGTCTGTCAGGCCCTCATTGAGCGCAAGGGCTGGACCCGTGGTGAGGAGTTTATCGACCGCGCCAAATCGGCAAGCAAGGGTGCCAACCGGCTGAAGGGTGCGGCACTCTTCGAATTCGAGGCTGAAGCTCGCGCCGGTCAGCACCACGGTTCGGTGCTGGTCGTGGAGAAATTGGATCGCCTGTCCCGGCAGGGCTACGATTCGACCCGCGATTTCATCCGCGATCTCGGTGCGCATGGCGTGAGCGTCGCCACCGAAGATGGCGGTTGGTATGAGGCGGGAAAATCTCACGACTTGATCGACATCATGACGATGCTGATCAAAGCGGAGACGGCACGGGAGGAAGCGCAGAAGCGTTCTGACCGCACCCGCGAGCGCCACGCCATCAATCGTAAGAAAGCCGAAGCTGGCCTCGCGGTCGGTAAGCTCGCGCCAGCGTGGATCGACATCAAGGGCGGACGCTACGTGGCCAACGCTGACAAAGCGGCGCTTGTCCGGCGCATCTTCGACATGGCTGATGCGGGTGACGGTTCGCTGACGATTGCCAAGAAGCTGAACAAGGAAGGCGTGGAGCCGTGGCAGCGTTGGGCGAAGCGTCCTGTCAGAATGTGGGATCAAACACGAATTCGAAAGATTCTCGCCGATGATGCAGTGATCGGATGGCGGCGCGGTGTCGGTGACCCCATCCGCATCTATCCCGCCATCGTTGATTCAGATGTCTTCGAGCGGGTCCGGTCGTCAGCGGATTTGCGAAAGAGCACCCGTGGCGGTGGTCCTTCGAGCGCGGTTGGTAACCTCGTTGGCGGCATCGCCAGTTGCACCGTGTGCGGCTCGAAGATGGTTTACCTCCGCGTCCGGTCAGCGGGCTCGACCTACATAGCCAAACCGTCAGGACGGGTTCTGACGTGTAAGCGCGATGCGGCTCGGCTGATGTGCAGGTCAGCGGCAAACGGGAAATGCTCCAATAAGAAGGCAGCCATCGGCTACCTGAAATTCGAGGATGCGCTTCTTGATGAGGTTCTTCACATCGCCATGGATGACCGCGCCTTCAGGCGCGGCGATGAACTCGCCAAGATCGCCGGGGAGCTTGCTGACCTTCGCCACAGCCTGACCGTGGCCAAGGCGCGTGCCGAAAAGCTGTGGACATCGTGGGCGGAAAGCGACGCGGCGGGTGAGCCATCCGAAATGCGCGAGAGACTGGCCGTCAAGGCAGAGAAGGAAGCCAAAGACCTTCAGGTTCGGATCGACACGGCATTGGAAGAACAGAAGGTCGCGCAGGGTCAGGCCACGTCAGCGGAGCATATGAGCCGCATCGAGGAAGTCAGGAAGCACCTCTATGACGATGACATCGAAGTGCGCCGTATCCACCGCAAGAAGGTCATGGAAAGCCTTCACAGCGTCATCGAACACGTTTGGTGTGATGCTGACCGCGTAGCCACCATCGGGTTCAAGGGCGGGATCAAGGCTATCCAGATCAAAAGCGGAAAGGTCATCAAACGCGCTGACGCGCTGATGATGCATCAGGCCGGGATGATGCGCGGCGATGACATGAAAACTGTCGATGTTATCGCTCGGAGAATGTCAGCGCAGAGATAGCGCAGTAGTCTAATAACAAATTAGGTCAGGGTTCGAATGTAATTTGCTCAACCCTGACAACCAAGAAATGGCTGATTTCCGTCACTTTCCAGAGCAAGAGTTCGCCCTGTCAGATTTAGCTTGCCAAACGGGAAATCTATGACATCTTCCGCGTCGCTGACCCTCTAAAAGGATCGGGGAAACGAAGGATGATGTGATGAATTACCATGGCCTTGCTGACCAGTTCGTGCGAGATTACCACGAGATCGATAATCAGATTACGCAGCTTCAGGCTGAACTAGAGCGTAAAAAAGAATGGAAGGCGCAAGCTGACGCCTTGATGAAGGCGTGCTACGGTGACGCTGTTGCTGACGAGGTGGGGGGAGTTGCTACAAAGCCGCTTCGTAAGCGCGCCGCGCCGAAGGCCAAGCCGCTGATTGGTTCTGACGATGACGATGAAGCTCTGATTGAGGCGCTTCGTGAGCGCAAGGACGCTGACGACAGCTTCGTGACGGCTCATCAGCTTTTTGAAGTGGCGGTTAGCAACGGTTTCAAGCTGTCGCGGGTGAGCGCGCGCAATCGCATGATCAAGCTCGTGAAAGCGAACCCCGACCGGATTATCGAGCAGACGAAGCCTACGCTCGGTTGGAGGCTCGCATGACCACCATCGTAGACCTCTACAAGAATGTATTCGGCGGCGAAGAACCGGAAGATGAGATTCTTGAGACATGGGCGAAGTTTAAAATGCTTGATGAGCTTCCGGAGCTTCGTGGGCGGGAGGGGCATCAGGCAGCGAACGATGACAGGGCACGTTACATTACCTCCTTTGCGTATCGGTGGAACAATACGTATTTTGGAACGAACACGAGCGGTCGCAAAGACTTCTTTCAAGAAATTGCGGACGGGCTGATGGTCGAGGATCGTGTCAAATGGTGGGCAGTGAACGGTAGTAACGGTTTCAGCATCTTTCCCTTTGAGGGTAATATCAAGAGAACGTTAAGAAAGACGTTTAAGCGTCGGCATCCAGATTTGAATATCGATCTTCACCTCCATTTCAAAGACGCTTTCACAGGCAAGGATCGTGTCTTCGCTGAAGACCTGTTCCATCTTGAGTTTGGACCTTTCCCGCTGGAGGCGTGGGGATGACCCACGCTGTCGAAATATCATCCCTCGACTTCTTCGCGGGCACGATGTGGTGTCAGGATGAGGGAAGGGGTGTCCGGGGGTGGCTGGCAGAGAATGTCAGCACCCCGTGGCGGCTGGGCGACTTTGCGGTGGAGTTTCAGGACGAAACCGACGCGATCTTGTTTCGCCTTTGGTATGGGGAATGTGACGACAACCGGTGCTCACCACCAACCTGTTAAGAGCGCTATCGTCAGGGTTATTTATCGTTCGAAATCAGCCGGTAAAAAACCTCTGCGTCCATCACCACCAACGGTCGGCGACGGTCTTGCTTGATCACCGCAATGGGGGTCAGGCCATCGCCACGCGACGCTTGGTCAAGAGCATCGTAGACCGGGGTGAAGCCGTTGGCTCGCGCCTTACACTCGTAGCTGTAGGGATGCTGGCGTTTAGCGGCTGGTGACAAGATCACGTCAACGCCCCCGGACCCCAGCGGGCACGACCGAACATCGTCAGGCTCAAGGGTCGGGAGCGCTGCCAGAACCTTGGTGACGACCCACTTCTGAAGATTGCGACCCTTCGCCTTGGCCGATGCGATAGAAATGCGCGCCACCGTCAGGCCTCATCCTTCGAGACGCTACCCACTCGCTTCACCACCGGCGCTAGGATGGTCGGCGCTGGTGCCCCGGATGGCCAGCGGATTGCCACGCAGCGTGCCGCTTCAATCCACGTCTCGGATACCGCATCGCTTTGGTTGCCCCCAAGGACCCGGTAGAGCGTCCCCGTAGCGTCAACGCCGACGATCAGGGCGACGTGACCACCACCGGGGCGTTGGAAACGTGCTATAGCGCCTAGGAAGGGCTTGGTGACCCTGACACCCCAAGCGTCCCACGATGACGCTCTTACGGCGATCAGGGGAGGCTTGAACCCGGCTTCCGCCATGACGTGCGCGAGAAATAGCGCACACCACGGTGTGCTGTCAGCGTTGTAGACGATTCCAAGGATTTTTGATCCGAGCCGCTTCGCCCATGTCATGATGGTTGGGTTGTTGCGTGGACCGGGCGCTTCCGTCGTGCCAAGGTATTTTCGTGCGATATCAAGCCATGTCGTTGTCATGGCTGTATTTAGAATGGGGGAAAGATGAGCAGGGTGGCGAGGGCGCTGACGGTATGCTTGGCGCTGTGGGTGATGTTCATGTCTCTACGGACGTGGTGGGCATATAACCGATACGTCTCGATGCTCGAATCTCAAGGACCGGGCGATTCACTGACTGCGACGGCGTGGAGTGACGTTCAGCTTGAAATCGGGTTCATGATCGCTCTGCCGGTCGTTATCGTGACAGCTTACGCGATTTTGCGATGGATTCTGTCCGGCTCTGAATGAGCACGATGATAGGGGTGACGGACGATCTCTCACCCGTCACCCCACGTGAGCAAAAACCAGCGCCTCGCCGGTCAGCCGATCATAGAGGTAATCGGCAAAGATATTTAGCTCGATAGCTCGATGATGATCTCCATGACGGTCTTTAGCTGATCTTCTAGCTCGGCGATCCGGGACACAGCGTCAGCGAGATCGTTGGTAAGCGTCCCGCAACGGGCGATAGCCTCATCTGATCGACGCTCTGCCGAATTCGCTCTACGAACCGGGTCCGTGCGCTCATCAAGCGCTGCCTGACCGTCAACGTAACGGTTCAGGAGCGCGAGCTTGTCAGCGTCGATGTCGAGGTTCTTCAGGACGCTGCGGATATCGTGATGGGAGATCATGAGCGACCCTGCCAAAGATCAAAAATCAGGGCGTCTTGCTCATCCTCGAAGAAAATGAAGGCCTTGACCGCTCCTGCTTCGTTGGGAAATACAAAATACTCAATTCTACCACAAATCTGCGCCTCTAAGAATTCCGATGATGCCAAGTAGCCTCGTAGTAACTCACTCTTGAACGAGTAGGCTGGTCTTAACGACTTAAAAAATGCGTTCCTTTCCTCATCAGTGGCTTTGTCAGATGTTGTGCCAAGGTCATTGTAGTAGTCGGTAATAGTTCTTTCAAACTCTCCTCGCGCTAAACAAAGCCTTGACTTTGCAACTGGGGGATCAATGATGGTGGGCGTAATGTTCATGACCGTTGCCCCCGCCAAATCAGGAACAGTGCTTCGTTATCCTCATCGAGCTTGGGGCCATCGTCGGTGTAGATCAGGTCACCACCATTGACGCGCTGATAGTCGAGACGGTCGAAAAGCTCGTGTGAGGTTTCGGGGCGTAGGTGTATCTTGTGGAACCGAGCAGCGGTGTTCACCAGAGAGTGGAGATCATAGCCCAAGAAAGTGGCAGCACCGCCGGTGAAAGGCGGAACATGTAGCGTTGGTAAGGCGGTGCCCGGTGATGCGATGGTTGAGGGATGGTGCCGGGTCACAATGTCACCTCCGGATGCTGGATCGCGAAAAGCGTCTTGGTCGTCTCGTCCCAATCATCGGGCGCTGATGACACGTCGTGCTGATTAATGAATGAACGAATGGTCAGTAGGTCTTCTAGGATTGGACCAAGCTCGTGGTTACGCACCGCAAGGTAATGATCGTCTATGAAGAACGGAATATCCACAACGAGCTTTTTGGCGTGAAAGACTTGGCATCGCTCTAGCAGCGAGATGAGATCATCGTCAGATTGCGTCGAGAGGATCGCAACAGCATCCGCTTTGTCAGAGGGGCTGATCATCGTGCGCGCTCATCTTCCGCCACGATCCGGTGAAGCTCTAGCTCGGCTTCGATGCGGTTCATGGCTGTGTTGTAGGCGGCACGCTCACTGTCGATGATGGCGACAAGCTGACGGTTGCGAACGATCTCCCGCGCATAGAGGAAGATCGCTGACACGGTGAGGATGGTGAGGGCGATCATGCGCGATCCTCCTCGAAGCATGACGCATACCTCTGACGGAAAATCACTTCCTCTGCCTCATCGAACAGCATCAGTTCAATTGACGGGAGACAATTCTCGAACCACTCCCAACGTAAGTCAAGAATGGTCTTCATGCTGTCGCGGTCGAGAACCTGTGCGCGGGTGAGATAAACGTCAGGCTCGGCACCTTGGTGGCGATGACGTGACATCGCGTGATCCAAGGCGTCTTGGATGTTATCATAAGCGCCTTCGAGATCATCCATCCCGCCAAAGGGATAACACTGTTCCATCATGAACACGTAATAACGGGGGACCATCTTACAGCCCTCCCATTTGGCGAACGTCGCTGACGGTAAGTCTACCTTCGTTGACATGCTTGATGAGGAGCTTCTGCCGAAGCTTTTCAGCTTTGTTTCTGCGGATGATCACGACCAACATCAGGGTGTTCATGATCGCTGTCAGGGTGGTGAGGATCAGGGTGAGCATGTCAGATGCCCTCCCCATTGAAGCGCTTGATGGCATCCATGGTGGCTGACACGCGCATGCGGATGGTCATCACCGACAGCACCGCAAAATAAACCAGATGTTCAAACGCGAGTGCTTCGTTATGTGTCCAGTAGTGGTAGTAAGCGGCGGCGAAAAATGCGCCATATGCTGTCAGATCGACGAAAAACATCGCGATCTTGTCGGTGCTACTAAACCTTATATCAATTTTTGTCATAGTTTCCTTTTATTGTTGATCCAAAGGGTTGAGTTAGAATGCTAGGGTAAAGAGCGTGATGTGATGTTCGGAGTTTGCTGCGACGACGATCTGGTCTTGATCGTTCAACGTCAGCTTCAGCGGAACATCGTTGTCAGCGCTCCACTGACGGATGTGCGGTGCGAGCATTGGGACGATCATGCCGTCAGCGTTGCGACCGACCTTGATGTGTTCAGGCTCGGCCTCAACCTCGAAAGCGTTTACGTCTCTGATCGAATTCAACTGGAACATAACCTTCCACATTCTCTTTAGTGCTTGGTCCATTGTAGTAGATTCCTTTCGTATTCTCTATATTTTATTTAGCCAAACGTGGTCAGAACTGGCCACGAAGGGGTTAGAAATGGCAATTTCTGGCCACATGAAGTAAATATATCTTTTAGGAGAATACCATGGACGGATTACTTACGATTGATGAAGCGGCAGAGCACTTGGATATGAGCCGGAGAACGCTCCACCGGTTGCGCAAGAAAGATGGCTTCCCGGCGACGTTCGCCACATCGCCAAGGAAGGTTTACTTCAGGAAATGTGAGTTGGATGATTGGCTTAAAAGCCGATGACCTCAAAAGTGAAACTTGCCTTCGGCTTTGAAGCCGTTAGGTTCTACGCGAGGTAAGGAGGTGAGGACCGGCTTCGCGCTTTGCTTCACGTAAGTGTCGAAGAGCCTTTCTTTGCCCTTGCCTTGAAGGTAGAAGCCTTCTTTGCGTTCCAGCCATCCGCTGACAACCGCGTTGACAAATTTCGGATAAGCCGACTTCTTCGCCAGCGGCGAACTTGTGGTAAATTCCTCGCGGCTAGAACCTGACAGTTTCGCTTGTGGGTGCGCGTCATGGTTGTAGTCCCACCACACGCTGATGCGAACCTCGTTATATCCGATGTCTTGAAAGAGGATTGCTGACGTTTTACCGAATAACTCGGTGATCATGTAGCCGTTCTGGACGGGGGTGTTGTCGAGACGGACGTGGCCTTCTTCGATAAGCTTGTTGGTCGCTGCGACCAGTAGGTTTCTTAAGTCGTTCATTTTACTGTTCCTTTGTTTTGGAGGTGGAAAGTTTGGAGCGAAGCGCGTTCAGGGCAGGGGATGCCTTGCCGCGTTTCTTTGAGGCAATGCGCCGGTCGTGCTCTGATAGGAGGGGGCGCATCTCATACCGCGATTGTGCCAGCACCCGGCGCGCGAGCAACAGGTAAAGGCGGCGGTTGATCACAAGATGGTGTTCAGCCCCGGCGCGGTAGCGGAAACCGAGATTGCGCCCGGCGCTCTGCTGAAATTCGTCCAGATGGGCGAGCAGCACCATGTCAGAGCGCCCCGTCAGGGCATTCAGAACCTCACCGATCTCAAATTGTGCCGGTGCCATCATGGTCATCGTCTGAAGCACCGGCTGACCGATGTAGGCGTTTGAGCCCTTCGCAGTCTTATGGGTGGTGGTGTTGCTGACGCCCTTGGCGCGATTGGAGATCGCGAGCAGCGGGCGGGTGTTCGTCGCCGCGAAAGTGGCTTGTTCGTCAGCCACTACCTTGGCGAGCTTGTCCCCGGTCAGACGATCATGGATCGTGGTTCTGACAGAATCCTTCGGTAGGAGTGGGGTGTCGAGTTCGATCACCTCCCATGGGTCACCGATGAACCGGGCTAGATGCGTGGGGACGGCTTCGGTGGTCAGGACGATTGTGGTGCGTGCGGTCTTGAACCAATCGGCTTTCTTGATCGACCAACCAGCGCCGCCGGTGGCTGCGTAGATGTCATCCTCGCGAGGGTCACCATATTCGCCGGAGTAGGCGGTGGTGAGATCGTGGTCCCAGTGGTTGATGGCCACAAGCTTACACGCATCCTCATAGGAGATCGGCGCTTTTGCCGTTCGTGACAGGGCGTTGTAGCTGTTCCATCGATCAAGCAGCGATGCAGTTGATGATGTCCACACAGAGCCGTCAGCGCGTAACTGATCGATCCAAGCGCGGGTCGTGGCTGGCACCATCGCGATCAGGTCGGTGGTCGCCACCTCATCGTGGATCAGGATACCGAGGTGAGTGTCTTCCCGGCAGCGATTGAACGTGTTCGCCTGATTGTGTGACCAGAAAGCGGCGGAGAATAGGCGGCGGGTATAGGTGTTCTTATGCCAGTCGTGCGCAACGTCGTGGACCGTGAAGATGACCGGGGTAGCGCCGGTGACGGTTAGCAGGTGTCGCTTATGTCGAAAGTAGCGGTGAATTTCCGCCATCACGGTTGGCTGATCGTTCTGGATCGCTTCGTAGAGTGAATTGTAGCCCTTCTGGACGGCATCGCCGATAGTGAGTGGCGTGACCGTCAACGCGGCGCAAGCCTCTCTGTAGACGGCTGAAAACGATTTTAGCACGATGGCCTTGATCGGGGTGCGCGAGTGCTGGTTCTTGAGTGTCAGCCGGTATTCGGCGCACTTCTCACGCGCCAGATCGTAGGTCGCGAACGCATACATCGTCGCGGCGGGAAGACCGAAGTCGGATAGTTCGTTGATCGCCGCAGCGGTGGCGTTGAACAGACTGCGGCTCTTGCTGATACCTTCGGGAGCAGTGATCCAGAAATTGCCAGCACGTCCGATGCGATCCCGCAGGATGTCGCCGATGGCGGTGATCGCGGTCGCATGGTCGGTGGCCTTGTCGGCAAACGCTTGCTCATCGCTGGTGCGCGTCCGGTCGGTGACCATCAGCGTGTCATAGTCTGCGGTCCATTCTTCGATCATCTCTGCAAGGGTTCGGGGCAGGGACCGGTCATTGTCAGCAAGGTCAGCGTCCGTGCCAACGAGGAAGACTTTGCTGTAGTCCTGCTTGATCAGGCTGTCCGGTGTCAGGTCGGTCGGCGAGTTGCTGAAATACGCGGCAATCTGCCCCTGATTTTCGCCATAGTGGGAAAATTGCGGGTAGCTGCCATCCGGATAGTAGAGCTTGATCGAACGCGTGAGGTGCTTGAGCAGCGGTGAGTCCGACAGGATCGAACCCGGTGAGGCGAGGTTGACCTTGCGACGCTTTGCCAGCGGGACAACCGCAATCATGAAATCAGGCGGGTCGAAGATTGATTGGCTGGCGCAACCCTTCGCAGACCGGTCATAGATGGCTTCCCATAGGACGCACTGCGGGATCAACGCGCCCTTCGGCACACCGAACAGGTGATCGTCCTTGTCATTGACGCGCAAGCCCAATGGGATGCGGCGGAAACTGTCAGGGAAGCGGATCGAAGCGTCAGGCTTGATCGCCGGGGGGATGTTCAGGATCGCCGATTGCTGGATGATCGGAAGAAGGCGCTGCCACGCTTGGATCAGGCCATTGCGAGGTGAGGTGAACGGAGCGTGCGCCGAGATATCAGCGGTGGCGAACACGAAATGTAAGTGGAGGCTCTTGCCACCGCTGTAGGTGACGTTCAGGCCGCGACAGTCAGCGAAGCGCGCACGCACATCGGCGAGGAAGCGCCCAATCGGGGCGTCGCTGGGCTTCTTCACGCAGCGGAGCCACTCTAGCTGGTGCTGGAAGAACGCGATGTCGGTGCTGTCGAATTCGAACGTCAGGATGGCGTGTTGACCGAGGATCACGCGTTCGCTCGGGCGGCGGTAAAGCGGATCGTCTTCGGCGACGTTCATCAGTGGATTTGTGAAAAACTGGAAGACGCTGAAGTCGTCGTCGTTGGTTTTCAGAGAAAGTTCGTGCGAGTAACGTCCACCACGCGATCTCTGCTTATCTTCGCTCAAGCTCACATAGCTGTCGCTGTTGTAGAGCATCGGGCGGATGATATCGGTGATGAGCGCGCAGGATGTTGCGTTCGCTGACTTAAGCTGGTTGACTTCGCGCTGCGTTAGCTTCGAGGCGTAGGTGTCGAAAACGCGGAATGATTCTGTGTATTGTGTCATGGGTCCTTATGTATGGTCCTTGGGGTGATCGTGGCGGGATGATAGAAGGACCAAATATCACCTCGGCTCATGACTTCCGAAGCTTCCCGCCACTGATATCTATTTATACGCTACCCCGCGCTCCGCGCGCAATATTCACGTGCTGGAGAGGCGTAGGTTTTCCCCCAATAAGCGTAGGTCCTTATATTAATATTAGGAACTACATCTATCGGGGGAAAAGAACTTTACATATGTCTGATGTCTCTACCTCTATCTATACCCACGTTGATCGGTAGATAGCGCGAGCCGCAGGCGAGCGCGGTTGGCGCAAAAATCAGTAATGCGCTTTACTGCCATTTGATTACTGGTTTAAACAGGGGGTTATTGTCGATCCCGAGGGCTTCGCGTGATAATTTACAAATATGTAGATGCGTGGACTTTGTTTGCTGTCATTGAGAGTGGGCGGCTGATGTTCAGCCATCCGGCGGATTTCAACGACCCCTTTGACCGACCACGTGTGCCGCGATCACAATACAAATTCACATATCAAAGTCTCTTAAACGACGAGACGATGACGCCGGAGAGGCAAGCCCAAGATGCTGATGAAGCGTGGGGGAGGTGTGCGGTCACGAGCTTCACACGCACGCCCGACAATGCGCTTATGTGGGCGCATTATGCTGACAAGCATCAGGGGGCGGTAATAGAGATCGACGCTGATGAATCAGGTTTGACGGATAGAAGCTTTCTTATACCTGCGCAATTTGGATCGGTCATCTACATGAAGCGACCAGTTCCGGACGGACCAAAAGTCAAAGGCTTGTCTGCAATGTTGAGCAAGGCGATCACCAGCGGAGACGGACGCTTTGACATCGATAACTATGCTGGTCTTCAGCGACTATTTTTGATGAAGGGCTTGTCGTGGGGGTATGAGGAAGAGGTTCGAGTCGTAAGCCAAGCGTTTCGATACAGTTGGCTTGATAATGGCGAGGATATGGGCGGATATTGGAAAAGGATATCCAAGGCTGACGGTAAGCAGGGGTATGGATGGCGCTTCAAGCTGTCCGCTATTAAAAAAGTATTCATCGGTCTTCGCTTTGGAGAGATCGGTAGGCTTCAAGCTCTGTCCGAAAACATTGGCTTTGGGATCATGTGTCCAGACACGACGCAGCGTAACGACTATGAAGTTCATTTTAAGGAATATTCTTCATCAGAAATATCGCGCTGACATGTTCAGTTGTCTGTGCCACCCGCGCTCCGCGCGTCAATATTCACGTGCTGGAGAGGCGTAGGTTTTCTCCCAATAAGCGTAGGTCCTTATATTAATATTAGGAACTACATCTATCGGGGGAAACTTCGACTAGTTGTTGTAAGTCTGATGTCTCTACCCCTATCCATCCCTACGTTGATCGGTCTATAGCGCGAGCCGCAGGCGAGCGCGGTCGGCGCAAACGGGTCTAAATGACGGCTAGCGCAGGCCGTGAGGCGCAAAAACTTACAATCGGAGTTAGGCCACTCGAATGTATGTTAACACCGGGTTCACGGCGAGATAAGGACGAGTGGCGCACCTCCGTGCGCGCACGGGGGTATCCATGAAAAAGATTTTGCTTGCGCTGACATCGGTCGGCGCACTCGCATCGACGGCTGCGCCAGCATCGGCGGCGTTGATAGAAAAGAATTTCGTCGTGACCGGTCGAGATGCGTCTGGCCCTTTCTCCACCCTAAATTTCAACTTCAACATCGTTTTTGATAACTCCGGGGATATCGCCACGACCAAGAACGGCTTGACCGTTTTCGAGACCCTTCCGGGTTACTCGTTGAGCTATGCTTACGAGGCAAGCTCTGACCTTCTTTCGGTTGGCACGTTCGTCGGAGTGAACTCGATCACTCTGGACTCGACCAAGAATGATCTCGGCTTCTTTCTGAAGGCGGCATCTACCTCCGACACGTCAGTATTGGGTGGCATCGACTACACGGCGTCAACTCCTCCAAATTTCTTTAGTGCGAGGTCCGTGACCGTCGTCAGCACAGACTTGACCGCAGCAGTGCCCGAGCCCGGCACGTGGGCGCTGATGATTCTCGGCTTCGGTGCTGTCGGATACTCGATGCGTCGTAAGAAGGCTGTTGTGCGCTTCGCCTGACATCATCGACCAACGTCGTTGTGAGAAGGCCGTGGGGGCAACCCTGCGGCCTTTTCGCTGTCTATCGGGTTCGATCCCTACATCACTGAAAATGCCGTCACACAAATCCGGTCTTGGCACCCCTGACGACCGATCCTGACAAGCGGCCACTTCCACCAATCGTGGCGTCTGACAATCGATCCGCGTAGATTGTCAGTATGGAGCGATATCGAGACCTCGTGTGCCGCGATCTGGTCGCGCAAGCCCTTGTCCGAAAGGGTCACACCAACCGTGCGCTGATCGCGCTCTGGATTTTGCGGCCACGTTCTAGGTCTGGTTCGTTCGCCAAGCTCGTAGCTGTCACCGCACCGGCGCTGATTGCCCTTCACCGTGCGGGTCTGATCTAGCGCGCGCTATCGGGCGGAAAATACCCCCAAGAACCCCGTAAAACAATTCATACAGAGCGTTTCCAGTAAAAGCTAAACGCTGATACGTCCGGGCGCTAAAACAATTGTTTTACGCCTTCTCTGGCCGACCATCACCGCGAAGGTGACCGGCTAAATAACTTCATGTTTGACAAGACCTTCAAAAGCCTTACTCGTGTCCGTGGTGAGGGCATTATCTTTAGTGTTCGCCCTGATCCTTCCATCGATCTGACCGGACGTGTTTACAACTTCACGATCTGGACAGCGATTGGAAAAGTCACCACCAACGTTGAATCGAAGGATGGTGAACTATCCAAGGACGAATCTGGTAACCCGGTCTTCCTGTGGAATTTCAAGGGTGAGCTTACCGAGCGTCTTTACCTGATCGAAGCGACGATCAACTGGTCACTCAATGATCGTCTTAACGACAAGATCGAATACATCCGTGGCGGGACGATCACTATCATTCCGGGACCATCTACCCTGACGATGGACAACGATGCTGGCGCTGAAGCTCGCTACATCGACCGCATTACGATTAAGGAAAATCCCGAAGATCAGGACAATCCTGCCAACTACACGGTTGTCACCCTTCCTTGCACCGCCACCCCGGCTCCGGTCCCGGCTCCCGTCAACAGCGTCGCCCCGGCGATCAGCGGCACCGCGCAGGTTGGCTCGGTCCTGACGGTCAGTAACGGATCATGGTCAGGTTCACCGACATCGTTCGCATATGTGTGGAATGTCGGCGGGACGACCGTCAGCGGCGCTACCAGCGCGGCTTACACCCCGGTCAGCGGCGACGTTGGAAAGACCGTCACCGCGACCGTCACAGCCGTCAACGCGGGCGGGTCCACAAGCGCTACGTCAGCGGCCACGTCAGCGGTTTCCCCGATGATCATAGCGGCTCCCTCGGCTTTCGCTTGGGATTTCACGAACCACCCTCTGACGGTAAACAAGCAATCGAATAGCAAGTTCAGCGCGTCGCTCGATCCGAAGTCCAAGGTCAACGCCTCGATCTGGTCGTCAACAGTCGAGTATTGGGTCGTTGCTGGAAAGGATAATTCCGGCAATGGTCTTAGCGAGGCGACCGCTGTTGGTTCAATCGCCGCTGCGATTAAGAAGCTCAATGACAACACGAGTGCTACAGCCGGTAGAATCCGCATCAAAAGCGGTGAGTATGGAATTTTCCACAGGCGTCAACGACGCCGGAAATTCGCTTGGCGGTGGGCTTGTCTATCCCACGAAGCCAATCGCCTTCATCGGTTACGGGTCAACCAAGCCAATCACGGGACCGTGGCGGAAGGGTCTGGCGTTCACGCTGACCGGAAACGGGGGGGGCGTCTACACCGTAGCTCGCTCCAACGTCGGTCGTGTGCTCGACTACAGCACCACCGATGCGAATGGCGATTTCATTGAAATCCCGGCGCGTGTCGATGAAGCTGCCGTTCGCGCCGCGACCAGTGGTTGGTTTGTCGATACGAGTGGCAATCTTCTAGTAAAGCGCGCCGATGGTGTTCAGCCAACGGATGCCAACACCCGCGTTTACCTGAACGCCGCTGCGTTCGGTATCGGATCGAATAATGTCGATGTCTATGCCGAAAACATCGAAATCCATGGTGGTGATTCTGGTGTCAACGCTCGCGTCGGTAATACGCGCAACGTTGTCTTGGTGGACATGGTATCGAAGTATGCCGGTTCGCAGCGCGCTGTCACTGCTGGGACGGCACGACCATCACTCGGTGGAAATGCCTTCTCGTTTGCTGGTTTTGCTACCGGTTCATTCATTGGATTGTGGCGGTGCGTTGGTGCTCGTTCTGCACAAGACGCAATTTCAAGCACAAGTAATTCCGGCTCGCCCTTTTATGTGCTGACGGTTGATTGCGTCGGTCGAGATTGCGGCATGGATGGTCAGACATCTTGTAACGGCCTGACGCAGCACGTGAATGTCATCGGGATTGACCTGAATGGTGAATATCACCGGAACGCGGGTGGCAATCTTCGCAACATCGATTCCACGCAGATTTGGGCGCTAGGAACCTACGCGCATGATGATCGTGGTGATGTGATCTTCGGTGGTCCGCTGAACCCTTGCGATTTTAACCTCGGTGGAACTGCCAAGGCGTGGTTCCAAGATGTTCGCGCAGCAAACTCGCAAATCTCTCTCGCCACGGATTCGAGCACGTCGGCGTATCTTCGCAATGCATCCTTGCCAAACACGAAAATACTGAATGGCGCGGTTGTGTCCTATTGAGGAGCATCATGCCCGACAAACCGCCCGTATTCGGGCGAACGAAGCCCGTCCAGCGCATAGGCGGGTCTTCTACGCTCCCTGACAGGTCAGCGGCCTATAAACGGCTGTGTGGGGCTCTAATCGCCTCTGATCCGCTATGCCGGTATTGCTTCAATCAGCGTCGTCTCACCCCGGCTACGCTGTGCGATCACCGGATAGCGCTCGCGCTCGGTGGCACCAACGATCCTGACAATCTGGTGCCAGCCTGCCGCCAATGTAACTCCGACAAGGCCACCGCAGAACAGCGCTTCTTGCGCCGGGGATACAGCATCCGGGACATAATGTTGGATCACGATCTTTCATCGTGGATCAAGCTCGCGGAGAAGCGCGCCGAATAAATACGGCTATGGCCTTGTCGATCACAAACAATCTATCTTTGATGAAGCTCGCTGCTGGCGAGGGTATCATCATGTCCTACCAGCCAACCGATCTTGATGATGTTCCGGAAAGTCTTGCCAATAGGCAATTCTACTGGGTGGCATTCACTGTCGTTAATGGCATTGTAGAAACCCGCCACCAAGAGCCGGGCAAGAACGTTATCACCCCCGAAGGACCGGTGTCTTTGTGGCAGATGACTGGTAAGGTTTCGCAGAAACTATACAATATTCCGGGATTGCTGTATGGATTTGCTGAAGCTGAAAATGATACGATTGATATCTTTGTTACGGGCACGCTGACGATCAATCCGGCTCCCCGCACGATACCGGACAACAACTTCGTTCCGGTCGGAAAATACATTTGGCGCATCAAGCGCAAGAATGACCCGGCGACCGCAGCCGCACCGATTTTCAACGTCAGTCCGTATTTTCATACGCTGACGGGCTTGATCCCGGTCAAGGACGCCCCGGTCAACACCCTAGCGCCGGTCATCAGCGGCACCGCTCAAGCTGGCCAGACGCTCACTGTGTCGGAAGGCGCATGGGACTACAATCCGGAGACTTTCACCTATGAGTGGGAGGCAGATGGCGTCACCATCGATGGTGCCACCGCTTCAGCGCTGACCCTGACCACCGCACTTGTCGGCAAGGTCATCACCGCCACCGTCACCGCGATCAATGAGGGCGGCAAGGCGTCTGTCACAACGACCGCTACTGCGGCTGTCCTGTCACCGCCCTTGAACAAGCCGACCGTGATCACCCTACCGGCGATCAGCGGCACGCCTAGCGTGGGCGAAATCCTGACTTCGACCACTGGCACATGGACCTTCGCACCCACGAGTTTCACGCGCCAGTGGCGCAGAGACGGTGCGGCGATCACTGGCGCTACCAGCGCGACCTACACCATCGTTTCGGGCGATCTTGGTAAGGCGATCTCGGTCAGCGTCACCGCGACCAACGCTGATGGCTCTGGCAGCGCGACATCCGACCTGATCGGCCCGGTGACTGGTGTCCCGGTCGATGGCCTCGACAACACCATGCCGGTCCCGACCATGACGTTGGCCAGTGCCAAGGGCACGTTCCCGCCATCGTTCGATATCGAGATTCCGGTTCAGGCGCAGGCTGACAACATCAAGTTCAAAATCGAGCGCTATGCCCTGTCAGCGCTTAACACCGTGGCATCGACCTACACGGGCACGATCACCGACGCACAGGCGAACGCCAACGCGGTCACGGGGCTGTTTTCCGGGATCACGGCTCCGAGCAGCTACCGGATGCGCCTTGAGACGCTTGACGGTCAGCGCTGGGGCAATTGGAGCAACTCGGTCATTCATGGCGACGTTGACGCCCCGGCGATCACCACAGCTAGCGTGAGCATCAAGGAAGGCGTTAAGCTGGCGCTAGCCCTGACGGTCAGCAACGAGCCCGCTGGCGTCACATGGGCGATCAGCGGCACCGATGCGGCGCTCTTCGAGATCACCGGCACAACCGTTCGCATCCTCAACGATGGCGTGTTCGACTTTGAGCTACCCACCGATGGCAACAAGGACAACGTTTACGAGATCACGCTTTCGGCGACCGATCTGGCGGGCAATGTTGGCACCAAGAATGTCACAGTGTCGATCACCGACGCTGATGAGATCGTTGATGCGTTCACGTTCGCTAAGCAGTCCAACGCCACAGTCAACACCGATTACACACGCACGATGACCGTGAGCGGATTGGAAGCCGGTTATTCGGTTCCAATCTCCGTCAGCGGTGGCCTTCGCTATTCTGTCAACGGTGGATCAACTGGCACGACTGCCGGAACCGTGAAGAACGGTGACGTAGTGACCGTGACGATGAAGTCTTCTGGCACCGGCGCATTCACCGTCAGTGGCACGCTTAACATCGGTGGAGTCACAGGTTCGTTCGCGGTTCAGACCGTCATCGGATCAACTCCGGCAATTGCCTCGGCTTCGTTCTTCCCGACCACGCAGCTTCAATACACGAAAGAGATCAGTCTTGATTTCGGTGTTGGAACCGGGTTCTTCTTCGTATCAACGAACAACGCGGCAACCAACTTCAAGATCGATGGCGTCAGCGTAACGTCGTTGCTGCCCACGGGTTATTCCTACCTGTTCTGTTTTGACAGCACGACCGCTGGCACGAAGAAGCTGACGTTTGATTTGTCAGGCTTCTGGAACGCGTCCGCCGCTGGCATCACAGTCGCTAATGTGTCGATGGATTCGCCATCAGTGGTTGCAACACCGAATAAATATTACAACATTCCGTTTAACATCACAGCGCCTGTAATTCCAGCAGACGGTATTGGCCTAGTAATCTTGCTCTCAAGCAAAAAGCTGTCCTCAACCACCGCCCGGAACAATCTGATTGTTGACCAACTATACAACGACCCGTCTGCGACCGGCACAAATTACATGGTTGGCACAATGGCAGGCGCAGGTAACGCCACATTCGGTAGCGAAAACGGCATCTATGAAGCCGTGACAATCGGCCTTGCGAAGAAAGTATAAGGAGTAAAATGCGCGATAAGAATGGTAAAATCCTAGGTGAGCTAAAGGCTGATCAAGTTGGCCCTTATGGTGGCGGGTTTGTAACGAGTTTCTCGATTACCGATGACGCAAAGGTGATGGTTCATGGCACGGACGTAGGCGGCGGCTACGTCTGGGGCGAAAATGACAAACTATGGCGTCACGTTGTCACCTACGAAAGCTACCCCGATCTAGATGCTTTGAAAGACCCGAACAGCTATGCTGACAGCGATGGTTGTTACGCGATTGATATTGCTCCGACCAACGGGCAGATCGGATATTGCGTTTTCAGAGGAAGACTGTTCAAGACAACCGATCAGTTCAAGAGCGTCCAGCTAGTGCCGGGTGGCTACTTCGGTTCACGTTCAAATACCGGTGGCCAGCGCTTGTGGAATGACAAGCTGAAGATCGACCCGGTTGACCCGAAGACCTTCATGGTAGGCTCGGAAGGGCAGGGGGTATACTATTCAATCGATGGCGGTGCGACGCTCGTCCGCGTCGCTGGCATCCCGGCTGTCACCCTGACCGATTCGAATTATCCGCTACCCATAACCGTTGCGGTAGATCGCACCAGCGATACCGTGAACGGTCGTAAGCAGCATTGGGTGATGTGGGTTCCCGGCTCTGGTCTTTGGGAGACTACATCGGGTCCGGAAGGAACATGGACCAAGAGCGTCGGATCACCAGCGATTAACATTGCATACCAAATGTCCATTGATCACGCTGGCAATATACTCATTGCTGGTGGACCAAACGGCATCTACCAGCGCACTAACGGAACGTGGACGAAGGTGAGTGCTTTTGGTGCGGCGGCTTCTGCCGTGCTGAAGAACAATCAGCAAGTGTCTATGGGCTTTAATGGTGACATGAATTTCACCACAGCCGCACTGCCGAATGCTTGGACATCCGACCGGTGGTATCCTCATTATCCACTTCGTGGTGGTATTCAGTATAAGGCTGACAAGGTTCGGTGGCTGAACAGTGGTCAAAGCCAACTATTCCCGTCCAAGCTGATGCCCGATCCGATCACACCCAACAAGGTGTGGCTTGTTCACGGCACGGGTATAGCATGGTCTTATGGTCCTAACGGCACTGACCCTATCATCTGGAATGACGTGTCGATTGGCAACGGTATGTTGGTGACGAACCGCACCATCATGACACCGGATGGAAACCTATTGCGAGCCGCTTGGGATCAGCCAATTTGGACGGGGAAGACTGACGAAGAGATCGACAATCCCCTTGATCATTCAATCTCGGAAGCCTTCAGCCATGGCTGGGATATCGACTGGGTTCCGGGCAAGCCGAACATTGTGGTGGCATGTGTCAACTATCAGGCGGAATTCTCCGGTATGTCAACGGACGGTGGAAAGAATTTCACCACCATGTTCCGGCATCCTAACGGCGCTACGCTAGGTGGTAACATTGGGTTCGTTAGTGAGACTGAAGGATATTGGATACCGGCTAACAATGGTAAGGCGGTTTACACTACCGATGGTGGTCAGAATTGGTCGCTCTTGGAGCTTACTGCAAAGGATGGTTCGACCTTACCCTCTGGTGGTAGTCAGGGATGGAACTTCGCCTACTATGTCAACAAGAAGAACCTGTTGATCTCGAAGGAAGAGCCGGGCGTGGCCTACTTGTATAACAACGGTTCAGGTGGATCAGGATTAGCTGGCGTTTGGCGGAAGGAAGCTGGCAGCACGACCTTCAATCAGGTGTTCGCTGGCACGATTGGTCGAACGGGTTGGTTTGATTGGTATATGCGACTGTATGAAGTGCCGGGTATGCCGGGAGCGCTGATCCTGTCACCGGGCAATCTGGCCGACAAGCCAACAGTCATGCGCAGTGCCGATGCTGGTAAGACATGGACCACAGCCAAGACCACACTGAACGGTGTTGAGTATGAAATCGTAAACTGTGAAGATATGGGCTGGGGAAAGGCAGCGCCGGGGTCACCCTACGCTACTTGCCGCTTCGCCGGTTACATCAACAATGTCTATGGTATCTATGAATCATTCGACAATCTGAAGACTGTCACTCGTGTCGGTGGTCACCCGGCTGGCATGACCTACGGACTGACCGGCATCGCGGGACATCCGACCCGTTTTGGTGAGTGGTATTATGGTGTTGGTCAGATGTCTTGGGCGAAGGCTACGCGGAGGCACGTGCTTCGGTTCAGCTAATGATCGGAAGATAAATAAAAGCGAGGTGAGGGGAATACAGAGGTAGGTCGCGCAAGTGACCGGGACGGTTGGAATCCGTCGCCCCTCACTGATTAACCGGGGGCGGGTCATTTCTTGCCAGCCCCTCGATACCCCTCACCGCACCCCCGTCTTTTTTACACGGTGTCAGAATGAAAATTTGGGTCAATTATGCGAAAGCGCCCCACGTCTCACCATGACGCCGCGTTTGGCTCCACCGTGCATCTGAACTATTACAGCATCAGAGTCCCCCTCGACTTTTATGCAGTGATTTTCAAGGAAAAGGGTCACGGTTATGAACCACCGCGATAATCTCGCAACGTCATATTCGCGTGGGATGTCGCCCGTCAGCTTCTTTAATTGCCCTCGATGAAGCATACCGCCAAGCTTTCCGTAGAATTCAATTAGCTTGTCACGCGTGAATTCAGTTGTCTCATCGAAATCAATCGCTTTGCGCCCACCCTCATCAGAGATGCGGATCGCCCTTGGAAAAAACTCCTCGTTTATCGTCGAAAGCTTCTTCAAAATGTCTCCCGCATGATAAAGCTTTAGCCCCTCGCTGTAACGGTCGTGGCGCTCGTGAATGGCGAGGCAGGCAAGTGCAATCAGTTCGCAAATTAACCTCGCTTGCAGAACGCATGATTCCACGCGAACTATCATTCGCATATAGCCTTTGTCAGTCGAGGTATCTGCGATGTCTTCACGAGCGATAGCTAATCGGCTTTTTATCTCGGCCATCATTGTCTGGTAGGTCATCATGTCAGGCGTTGGTTCAATAGCCGTCATCTAAATATCCCCATGAGCATATCCATTGAACCTGTCCGGATCGCTGATGACCGTTCCATCGCAGTGCCGCCCGGTCATATCATCCGCACCGATTACGTCCACGTCAATCAGGTCAAGCTTGCTTGCCGTGACCGTATGGCAGTCGGTGACGTAGATCGATCCTACCAGCGCCGTCTTCAGCTTGGAGATCGTCAGCCATGGCCGTGCCCACGCGGTCATTGGGAAGCTGACAGGTTCGTCGTGGTGGACGGTCGTCACGAGGTGGTGGCGACGCTCATGCTGGGGCTCGAATACATCCTTGTGGCGTGGTGCGAGCCTCGCGGGGAGGCGTCAGCATGAAGTCTGGTCGCCGCGTTGCCAATCCGCAGCACAAGCAGCTTCAGGGGACATACCGGAAGGATCGTCACTCCGACATTGCGGTGACGGCTGACCCAATGCCCAACACGCCGGTGCGTCCGGCCTACATGTCCGAAGAAGGCAAGCTCGTGTGGAACGAAGAAGTCACACGCGTGATCGCCTGCGGTGCCACAGAGGCGGATTCCTCTCTGTTCGCGCGCTATTGCGAGATTGAGGCAACCTTCCGCATGACGGTGATGAGCGGTGAGCCCCCGGTTGCGTCCTTGCTGACCGAGCTACGGCGCATGGGCGAGTTGCTGGGCATCGGCGGTCTTCGATCACGCTTGGCCAAGACCGGCACAGCCGCACCAGCCACAGCGTCACCCTTTACCACGCGCAAACGATGAACATGATGTGGTTCATGACTGATCGCGAGAAGGAAATTGCGAAGTGGATTGATGATAATCTACCTGAAACGGACTACACTTTTGGCCGGATCATGTTAAATCGACGCTCGATGATGGTCTATTTTGGCTCTAACGAAGATGCTATGCTGTTCAGGCTGCGATGGGAGTAGTGTGCTCACTTAAATAAGGGATGAGCAAACCAAGAAGATTTCCCAAAAGCAGCTATTCGTGGCACGCGCAAGCCTACGCAAAGAACGTTTTAAGCGGTAAGCAGCCCGCCTGTTGGCAGGTAAAGGCGCAGTGTCAGCGTTACTTGGATGATTTCGGGCGTGATGATATCTACTATGACGTAGAAGCCGTCGATCACGTCTGCAATTTCATAGAGCATCTGGTTCACACCAAGGCGGAATGGGCTGGTAAGCCGATTAAGCTTGAGCCATTCCAGCTATTCATTCTCGCCAATCTGTTCGGCTGGCTAATCACGAGTAACGGCCTTCGCCGATATCGCGAAGCACTGATCATGCTGCCGCGTAAGAACGGCAAATCATTACTAGCCGCTGCCATCGCCCTCTATATGACGCTCGCTGACGGTGAGTCCGGGGCCGAAGGATACATCGGTGCGACATCAGAGAAACAGGCCAACGAAGTCTTCGTCCCCGCACAGCGGATGGCATCGATGTCACCGGGGCTGACCGAAGCGCTGGACATCGACGTGATGGCGCAGTCCATCTTCAGCAAATCAACGAATTCGAGCATTCAGCGCGTCATCGCGAACACCAAGGATGGCAGTTCACCCCACTTTGCGTGTTGTGATGAGGTTCATGAAGCTCGTGATGATACCCAATATGCTGCCTTCAAGACCGGATTGGGATCAAGATCACAGCCACTTTTGTTGCTGATCTCCACAGCCGGGACGAACACAGCCGGTATTTGCTTTACTCTTCAGCGCAATGCGGAAGCTGTCCTTACCGGATTGAAGCGGAATGACCGGCTTTTCGCCATGATTTATACGATTGATGACGGTGATGATTGGCGCGAAGAAAATTCGTGGCGCAAAGCTAATCCGAATTGGGGAGTCAGCATCAAGGCAGACTTCCTTCAGGAACAGCTTGCTGACGCGCTTCAGTCTCCTGCCAACCAAGCCATGGTCAAGACCAAGCACTTGAACATATGGGTAGCGAGTGCAAACGGGTGGCTGTCAGGTCACCTTTGGGCAAGTGGCGTCGATGAAACCAAAACCCTTGAAGACTTTAAGGGCCATGAAGCTTACCTAGCGGCTGACATATCCACCCGTCAGGATTTAACCGCAATCTCGCTTGTTGTCCTTGATGGTGACAAGCGGCGCATCTTTCCGATTGCTCATCTTCCACAAGGTGCCTTGGAGGGTTCGCCTAATGCTCCCTCTTACCGTGAGTGGATCGACACCGGCTTCCTGACAACGACTGAAGGCAACGCATCTGATTTCGTGGAAATCGAAGAGAAGATCATGGAGCTTTGTCGGGATTACAAGATCGTCAAGGCGGTCTTTGATCCGTGGCAGGGTGAGTTTCTGACACAGAAGGTTCAGGCTTTAGGTATCCCGGCAGAAACATGGCCAGCGAGCGCCCCGGCGCTGTGGACCAAGACATTGGATGATTTTGAAGCCGACCTTAAGAACGGTCTAATCAAGCATCCCAACCACCCTGTCATGAACTGGTGTGCGGCCAATATCTCGATTTCTGAAAAGGGCGTAACCCGCATTCCGGTCAAGCCCTCAAAGTCACAGCGTCATCAGAAGATTGACGTAATGATCGCTTCCCTGATGGCCTATGCTGTCAGTCAGGAAGAAGTGCCAGAAGCGATGGACATGGGGGTCGTGTGGTTCTGAATAAATACCCACATGTCGAGTTTCATTTTAGGATTATTTGGCGTTCCGCAGGAGCGTAAAAGCGCAATCACCGTTGAGCGTCGGAGCGAACAGTATATTGAAGATCGCCTGAACAACGAAGATATCAGCGGTTACACTAGCGTTTTCTATGCGTGCGGTCGTGTCATCGCTGACGGGTTAGCCAAGCCACCCGTCTATGTTCAGCAAGTGACCAAAGGTGGCCGTCGCTTCGCCACTGAACACCCGCTCTACGGGATCATCAGTGCTGTTCCGAACAAGCTTCAGACAAGTCAGGAGCTTCGTCAGGTTCAGGGCTGGCAGGCCGCGACCACGGGCAACTCATATTGCTGGATCAACCGCGCCAAGCGCTCCCGCGAAATCCTTGAGATCGTCCCGCTGAATCCTTCCGAGATCAGCCGCGTGGATCAAGTCGAAATCGGAGCGCTGCCGAAGTTCATCATGAACGGTAGCGAGATGGCCGCTGATGAAATTTGGCACTTCCGTGGTCATTCCAACGAGCGCAACGGCGGTGTGGATACAGCGTCCATGGCGCGCCGGGCCATCCTCATGGCGCAGATAGCGGAAAGCTTCGGTATCGACCTGTTCAAGAACCGGGCGGCGCTCGAAGGTATCATCTCGCCTGACGGACAACTTGATCAGGAAGGCTTCAAGCGGCTCAAGGAATCATTCGCGGACCAGCACACCAGCAACGGCAAGAAAGGGCGCACAGCCTTCTTCCCGACCGCTATCAAATACCAACAATTGTCAGCCACGGCCACGGATTCACAGTGGCTTGAGATGCGTCGGTTCCAGATCGAGGAAATCTGCCGCTACTTCCGTGTCAGCCCGATCAAGGTGTTCAGCGCCCTTGGATCGCAGTCCTACGCGAGCGTTGAACAGGGTCACATCGCTCATGACGCTGACACTGACGCGCACTGGCATGATCGATACGAGCAAAGCGCCACCAAGGCGCTTCTGACTCCCAAAGATCGCCGCGAAGGCTACACCATCGTTCTGGACAACCGTGCCGCTCTGCGGGGCACCGCCAAAGAACGGGCGGAATACTACAACCTTGGCGTCACCGGTGGATGGCTGACGGTCAATGAGGTTCGTGAAGCGGAGAATTTCGACCGCTCTAACGATCCCGAACACGACAAGCTTCGTCCCGCAGCCAACTTGTTTGGCGGAACCTCGAAGCCGTCCGGCACCCCGTCAAACTAAATAGCTATATGAAGATCGAAAAGAAGACGTTTGTCGGGAGCGTTGAGGTAAAGCTTGCCGACCCTAACAGCGATGTCACGTCGAAATCCTTCACCGGATATGGCGCTTACTTCGGGAACGAAGATTCCTATGGTGACGTAATCGCACCGGGTGCCTTTACCAAATCACTGGCACGCCACGAGGCGGCGGGAACCCTGCCGCTGATGCTTCTCAACCATGACGCATGGAATCAGCTTCCTGTTGGCGTTTGGAAGTCGATGTCAGAAGATGACAGCGGCCTAGTTGTGGAAGGTGAGCTTCTGGACACGTCAATTGGGGCTGACGTTTACAAGGCGCTCAAAGCCGGTGCGATTACTGGCCTTTCCATTGGTTTTCGATGCCTCGGCTTCGAGATGACCGGAGAGAAGCGAACCATCACTGAAGCCGATCTCATGGAAGTTAGTGTCGTTACCTTCCCGGCTAACGATCTCGCGCGTGTCGAAAGCGTGAAAGCAGAAAATCAGGAGAATGAAATGGAAGATGATGAAGCGATCAAGGCCGCGCTGACCAAGGCGGGTTTTGACGACGACGCTGTTGAAGCGCTCTTTAACAGCCGCAAATCCGAAGATGATGAAGAAGTTGTCAGTGAAGAGGCTTCGTCGGACGATGAGGATCAAGATGAGACTAAATATAATCAGGCCGAAGTTTTAGCGGCCATCGAAATGCTAGTTAAAACAACCAAGGAGATGTATGTCCGCTAATACCTTAATTACTGAACTCAACAAGCTTTCTGAAGAGTTTAAGTCCGCTATCGCACGCAGCGACGAGGCGGCTGAGAAGCGCCTCAACGATGCGATTGCTGATGTTGAAGCAAAGCTGCGCAGCGATGCCGCAGACGCCAATCGTCCTTCCGCTGGCGCGACGAACGACGAAGCAGAATTCAAGAGCTTCTGCGAATATCTGCGCACCCGTGACGTTAAGTCGATGTCGGCAGGTTCAGCGACCGATGGCGGTGTCACCGTTCCGAAGCAGCTTCATGGCCAGATTCAGGGTTATCTCTACGATCAGAGCGTGATGCGCCAGCTTTCGACGGTAGTTTCGACTTCGACGCCCGATTACAACTTCCCGGTCCAGACCGGTGGTGCTGGCGCAGAGTGGACCGGCGAGACAAACGCCCGTAACACGACTGACACTCCGAAGATCGAGAACGTCAAGCCGCCCGTTGGTGAGCTTACCGCGCGCGCGCTCATTACGCAGACGTTGCTTGAGGACTCGTATTACCCGCTTCAGCCGTGGTTGGTTTCGAACCTTGGTGAGAAGTTCATCGAGGCAACTGGCTCGGCTTTCGTCAACGGCACGGGCACGAACCAGCCGAAGGGTCTTCTGTCTTACGCGACTTCGGCGGTCACCGATAAGGTTGGCACCCGTCCGTTCGGCACTTTCCAGCACGTCGCCAGCGGCACCTCCGCTGCCCTCGGTGACGTTGAGAAGCTGATGGACCTGACGATGGCGGTTAAGGCTGGCTTCCGCGCCGGTTCCGCGTTCGTGATGACAAAGGCGTCGCTGAATTTCTATCGTAAGCAGAAGGACACGACCGGTCAGTATATCTGGCAGCCGTCGATTCAGGCGGGCGTTCCGTCCACTCTGCTCGGCTATCCGGTTTACGAAGATGAAAACTTCGCGGAAGCGGGCACCGCTGGTGGCCTCGCTGTTGCTTTCGGCAACTTCAAGGCTGGTTACGTGATCGTGGATCGTGTCTCGATGACGGTGAAGGTCGATGACATCACGTTCGATCCTTACTACGCCATCAAGGCTCGCACCCGCGTCGGTGGTGCTGCCCTTGACACGAACGCTATCAAGTTCTTGAAGCTTTCGGCTTCGTAAGAGCTTCGATCCAAGCAATGAAAAGGCCGGGTGAGCGATCATCCGGCTTTTTTCATGCCCGAATAAATACCCTTATGAACGTCACTCTATTATCCTCACCAAGCGAACAGCCGATCTCTGACGAACGTGTTGCGGAATGGTGCCGCATCGACACCGGTCAGGACGCAGCTACGATCCAGATGCTTGTATTCTCGGCTCTGGCGCTGGTCGAAAGCTACCTCAACAAAACCCTCATGCAGACGACCTTTCGTGGTCAGACCGAGTGCCGGGCTTCGAGCTACGATCTCCCGCGCGTCCCGGTCTACGATGTCATGAGCGTCAAGGTTGACGGTGTGGCGCTGGTGCGCGGCACTGATTGGAAGGTGTGTGGTGACCGCGTGGTCCTGACCGCCCTTCCTGACGCTTGCCCGGTCATCGAGTGGATCGCAGGGTTCCACGATGTGCCCCCGAACGTGAGCAACGCCATCGCGCTCTTGGTGAGCGCTCTATACGATAATCGCACCACGATTGACCCGATGACCGTCAAGGCAGTCGAGTGGCTGTGTGCGCCCCATCGTCGGGTGACGCTGTGAAGATCGACGCCGGGAAGCTCGACCGCAAGCTTGAGATCATGACAGCGACGGTGACGAAGAACACCTTCGGAGAGAAGGTCACCTCATGGACCGTCAGCGCCACCACGTGGGCACAGCGTCTTGAGATACGATCCGCTGACAGCGCTCGTGCGGCGCTCCATCAGACGATTGTCACCGCCCGTGTCCTTCTGCGCTACCGCACCGGCCTTGAGGCTGGCCAGCGCGTTCGTCTGGACGGCACCGACTACATCGTCACCGCTATCGATGAGCCTGATCGTCGCGCCACGCTGATCCTGATGTTGGAGTCCGTCCAGTGAGCGCGGTAAAAGGCCTCGCCGACCTGAACCGGCGCGCGTCGCTGCTATCACGGGATATTGCCACCAAGATCGGTCAGTCCGCCAACCGGGCTGGCACCAAAGAGATTGCCGATGCGATCCGCACTGAAGCCACAGATGGTCCGACACCCGAAGGTGAGGTGAGAAACAGAAGGCGCAAGAGCGGCAAGACGGTTCAAGAACCGCACAAAAAGATCAAAAACCACATTCGTGTGGTGAAAGTCAGAGCGAAGGACGGTGTTGTTGAAAACGCGGTCGTCATCGATGCCTACCACGCCGGGATGGAGGAATTCGGATCGATCCACAACACACCAAACCCGTTCGCCAAGCGAGGGTTTGATAAGGCGCGCAACGACGCGATTGAGAAGGTCAAGAAGGTTCTAGAGCGCCGAATCGCTAAAGAGGAGGCGAAGCTATGACCATGGAAGAAACAGTCGCAGTGGCACTGTCAACGCTCACGTCGGAGGTATATCCGGGTCACGCTCCACTTGATTATCAAGTGCCAGTGGTGATTTACAATCGTCTGTCCACCACCCCGGCTGATGATCTCGATGACGATAGTCAGACCGGCTTCGCGTCTTTTCAGATCGACGTTTACGATCATAGCTTGAGTGGTGCCATGACGATGGCCGGGAGCGTGCGTCAGGTGGTCCGGAGCATTTCCGATGATGTGGTTCAGTCGGTGACCTTCACCGATCAGGCCAACATGCTGGATCAGACCACCGCGACGACGCTTTACCGGGTGAAAATGGACTTCAGCCTGTTCGGCATAGTCTAAAGATAAATACTCCTGAACGTTAATGTTTCAGGAGAAAAATGGCTAACAATGCAATGTCTAGCGCGGGGGTTACCATCCGCGTCAAAGTCGGAAACGGCTCTTTCGTAAAAGTGGGTGGTGTCAAGACCTATTCGGGTCTTCGCGGTGGTTCACCTGCAATTCTGGATTCGACCGATCTGGATTCGCCCGCTCGTGAGAAGATGCTCGGGCTTTCGGATGAAGGTCAGTTCAATTTTACCGCCAATTGGATCGACGCCGATCCCGGTCAGGCCGCACTTATCGGTGCTCGCCAGAGCGGCGCTGTTGTCAGCTACGAGGTGAAGTTTCCAAGCGTCACGCAGGTCTTCAAGTTCGATGCTTTCTGTCAGACGGCAGAGATCAGCGGCGGTGTCGATGAGATCGTTTCCGTGTCTTACGGCAACGAGATCACCGGCTTGGTCACTCGTGGAACGGCGACCGCGTAATGTTGGATCGTGAGCAAATCCTAGCAAAGCGCCCTCGCCGCAAGACTGTTCGTATTGAAGAATGGGACGGGGATGTCTGCATCCAAGCGATGACTACCCGCTCCCGCGTCGAAGTCCTTGACATTCTCTACGATAATGAGAACGCAATCGCGGCATATCAGGAAGATCAGGCGTTACCGGAAGATCAGCGTAAAGGCTTGCCGAAGGTTGACGCACTGGACAAGGGGCTTGTCTCCATCATCGCGTCGCTCGTGAACGAGGATGGATCAAAGCAGTTCTCGATGGAGGATTATTCTCTGTTTGAGGACCTGTCCTACCATGCGACTGTTCAGCTTTGGGCGGAAATCTTGAAGCTCAATGACTTAAAGCCGGTCGATCAGCAACACGCCGACGCAAAAAAAAATTCCGATTAAGTCCGGAGCGTCGCTTCCTATTCCGCTTGGCTCTAGCGCTTGGGCGCACGGTGGCAGAATTAGATGCGACGCTATCCCCGGATGAATTTGAGGAATGGATTGCCTTCCATTCGCTAGAACCATTCGGATCACCGGTTGAAGATGAGCGGGCGCGTGTCAGCAATACGCTGTTCGCTCACGCAAACTTCAAGGAAGTCCCGGAATGGTGCCTCTTTGATCGTGATCCCGAAGAGACGGCGCGCTTGAAGGCCAAGCACACGCAAGATGATGCCCTACTGGCCTTCTTCAACTCGATAGCGGTCGATGAAGCCTAAATATCCATATGGCATCACTAGGTAGATTAAGCGTCTCGATGGCGCTCGAATCCGATCAATTCATCGGAGCGCTAAAGAAATCAACGGACGCAGCGGGTAAAGCTGCGTCTACCATCAACAGCACGCTCGGCACCATCCGCACGGCTATGGGCGGGTTGGTCGCTGCGTTCACCTTCGATGCTATTCAAGAACAAACGCAGAAGGCCTTTGACTTCGCTGACGCTATTCAGGACCTTGCGGATCAAACCGGCGCGTCCACCACCTTTATCCAGCAATTCGGCTATGCGGCACAGCTATCCGGCTCAAGCGTCGATTCCGCACGCGCTGCGATAGAAAAATTCTCGAAGAACCTTGGTGAAGCCATCGGCGGCAACAAAGCCATGGGCGATGAGATGGCCAAGCTTGGTGTCACCTCGAAGAACGTGGACACCGCCATCAAACAGGCCGCGACCGGCATCAGCAAGCTCGGCACGACCGCTGAAAAGACGGCAGCAACATCCAAGCTGTTCGGTAAGGCAGCGGGTGACCTGACCAACCTCATGTCCGGTGGTGCTTCAGCCATCGATGATTTCTCACGGCGAGCAGCAGAGCTAGGCGTGGTGCTTGGTCCTGACCTGATCAGCAACGCTGGCAAGTTCAACGATGAGATGGACACGTTAAAGATGATCACTGACGCCCAAATGGCGCAGGCGATCACCAAAAACGCCGATGCCATCGTCAGCCTTCACAGCGCCATCGCTGACGTTGGTGTGTCACTGGCCAAATTCTGGTCGCAGAACCCTCGCGAGGCTCTGTCCATCATCGGGGGCCTTGGTGGTGCGCTCGTGGGCGGTTTACCCGGTGCCATCGGTGGCGTCGTCGGTGGCTATGCCATCGGCGATAAGATGGCGCAAAAACGCTACCAGCGAAACGGTAAGTGGGCGGCGCTGAAGAAGCTCGAAGACGATGCCAATAATAAGGCTGAAGCCAACTTCCTTCGTCAGGGGGCGGGCCGGGGCACCACGAACCGCTTCGCTAACATCCGAAACAAGGCCCGTAAGGACCGGGTTGCCCTTGAGCATGACATCGACAGCGGCAAGGTCAAAACCGACATGCCCGCTGCCCCGGCACCCGCTGTCAGCGCTGGTGGCGATGGCGGATCGTGGAAGCCAACGGGTGGCAAAGGTGGCGGATCAGGCTCGAAGCCGAAAGGTCGGTCAGGACCGTCAGCGCAGGACCTTGCCGACAAAGAGGCAGAGCGACGCCTGTCATTCGAGCGTGAGCTATCTTCGCTCAAGATGGACGAATTGGACGCTCAACAGGCGCTCATGCCGAACATCGCGGATCAGAGCCGCATCGAGCACCAGATACTCGACGCGCAGCTTCAACAGCATATCGATGAGATCGAACGTTCGGTCATCAAGAAGGACCTGACACGCGCTGAAGCGGATCAGCTTCTTGATCTCGAAAAGCAGATTTCCCTTACGAAGGGGAAGCTTGTCGATCAGCGTGAGGCAGAAACCCTCGCCAGAGAGGCGCTGGCGATCACGCAAAACAGCATGGAGCTTGAGCGAGATCAGCTTCTTGCCACGAAGGACCTTGCCCGGTCATCCGGTGAGCGCCGCACTGTCAGCCTTCGCCTTGTCGATCTACAGTATCAGCAAGAAAAACTAGCGCTTGATGCGGTGTTGGCATCCAAGGAAGCCACTGACGCTGAAAAGAAGATCGCGCAAGCTCGGTTGGACATGCTTCCGACGCTCAAGAACCAAGCCATTACTGCCGCAAAGCGTGACACAATGTCCCCCGGTGAAGGCTTCCTTGATCTTATCCCGAAAACCGGGGCAGAGATCAAAGACCGTATCGAAGACGTTGCGGTAAGCGGTCTTAACGGTCTTCAACAGAGCCTTGTGGACACCATCAAAGGGGTAGGTGGTCTTGGTGACGCTTTCTCGAAGATGTCTAGCACCGTCATCGACGGATTGATCAACATCGGCCTTCAGCAAGCCATCATCAAACCGTTGGGCGGACTGTTGTTCGGTGGTGATTCCGGTGGCGGTGGACTTTTGGGTAGTCTTCTTGGTTCGGTCATCAAAGGTGGTCGCGCTAATGGTGGTTACACAAGTCCGGGCACCTACCTTGTTGGCGAGCGTGGCAAGGAATTGCTGACGATTGGATCGTCTGCGCACGTTACGAACAATGATAAACTGACACGCTCTGGCGGTGGGGGAGGTGGTATCAACATCACCTTCGGATCGATCACAAGCAACGATCCGGAAGCAATCAAGCGCGCTGCTTACGAAGCTGTCATGCAGGCAACACCAGCAATTGCGGAACACGCTTCCGGGCTGACCTTGGGCAAGCTTCAGAGACGCACCATATGAACTAAATACCTTCGTGCTATATCCTCGTGAATTCCCAACCGCCGCAAAGACGCAACGTCTCGGTATCGATAGGCGTCAGTCCACCGCCGAAAGTCAGTATACTTTCGAAAAGCAGACCATCCACACCGCTTCACAGTGGGTGCTTGAGTGGACATGGCCGGTGATGACGCTTGAGCGTGCCGAAGAAGTCAGCGCATGGCTTGCGTCATTGCGTGGGCAGATCGGCTCGTTCCGTTATCGCCCGCGTCAGGCCTACCAATCGTCGCTGACCACCATCACGGTCGCTACCACCGCCTTCGCCTACAATGGGGCGCTACAGGCGCAGGGATGGGCCGCAGGAGCGCAAAGCACGCTTCGAGCGGGCCAGTTCCTCCAAGTGGGCACGCAGCTTCTACAGATCACGGAAGCGGCTGCGTTCGCCGACGCGTCCGGCAAGGTGCTCATCGAGTTTGAGCCGCAGCTACGCATCAACTACGCGGTCAACACACCTATCAACTTCGTCAATCCGGCTGGCGTGTTCTGTCTCACCGACAGCGCAGCGCAGGCCTACACCCTGACCCCGGACCATGCCCCGGAATTCGGCACCATCGTGGCGCGTGAGCAAATCTGATGCGTCCCGACCTGTCACCGGCAGCGATCAGCGCCATCGGCGCACCCACGATCACCACCTTCATTGCGGCTTCGCTGGCCTTCAAATCCGAGGTTTGTAACATCTGGACCGGCATCTGTCCGCTCACTCCGAAGGGCTATGCTGACAGCCTGTTAGAAGGGAAAACGTTCGATCCGCTGGTTGCCGGGCTGGTGATCGACATCAGCGCCAACACCTTCACCCTTCAGGGTTCCAACGAGCTTACCATCACCCTCAACATCCCAACTGACGCCAATGTCGCGGTTGCGGCGGCGAACGTCTACCCGAACGAATACCAAGGGCGTGAGGCGGTGCTGTGGCGCGTCATCAAGCTTGAGCAGCCGAACGTCTTGGATGAGCCCGTGTGGCATTTCAGCCGCATCCGTAGCGGATCGATGGATAAGGTCGAAATCCAAGCTGACGGTCAGTCCAATAAATTCATCCTCACGATTGAATCTCATCAATCACGCGTGAGTAACGCCAGCAATCAAACCTACCTCAATCAGCGCTCGTATGATCCGAACGACACGTCACAGGATTATGCTGTCAGCATCGCCAATGGTGATCCGGCACCGTCAAAAAGGCCGGTTGCTAGTGGTTATGCCAATTCTGCCGCGTCGTTCGGTGGTGTGGGCAAGTATTTCCTTGATAGGATCGCCCAAAACTAAATACAGGCGTGATTGAACATCCTCGCCATCAAGATTGGGAAGACCGTCTCCGGACATACCTAGACCGAGTATCAGAAGAACCCTTCAAATGGGGTCAACACGATTGCGCGTTATTTGCCGCAGATTGTGTTCGCGTGATGACCGGCTTCGATCCTGCCGAAGGTCTACGCGGAACCTATGACAGCGGTCGCGGCGCAGCGCTGGCGTTGCGCGAACGCGGGGCAGGGACGCTCCTGAAGACCGTCAAGCTGTGGTTGGGTGAACCAATCTCGGTCCATTTCGGACAGCGTGGCGATATCGTGATGCGTGACGCTTACACCGTGGGCGTCTGTGTCGGACCCTATTCGTGGTTCGTGGGTGAAGCCGGTGGCAAGGCCGGGCTGACAACGCTCCCTACAGCGTCACTCCGCTACGCTTTCCGCGTGCCCTACGAGATCGAGGGCGCGTAATGGCGAAGGTCGTCAAGACGGTCGCGTTGATCGCTGTTGCGGTCGCCATTGTGGTTGTCGCCGCGCCGTTCGCTGGTGCCGTTGCCGGGCTCTACGGTGCCAGTGCGGCCACGGTCGCGGCCATCTCATCGGCTGTTGTGGGTATCGGTCTTTCGATTGGCTTGGGAGCCATCGGCACCCTGTTCCGCAAGAGCGCCACGATGTCATCCTCGATGGCGGATCGTCTTCAGACTCAGATCGTCCCCGCTGCCCCTCGGAAGATCGTCTTCGGACGCTCCGCAGCCGGTAACGACGAACGCTTCTTCGAAGTGTGGGGGAAGAACAAGGACAGCTACGCCAGAGTAGTGGTGGCTGCGTCTCATCGCATCCATGCTTTCAAGAAATTCTACATCGAGAATGACGAAACATGGAATGGTTCACTCGTTGCGCATAGTGACGGGATCGCCTCGCTACGCACTGTCACAGAAGGTCGTCCCGGCAACGGCTTCGCAGTTGGTTCGGGTGCTTACTGGAAATCTACCGCTACCTTCACCGGGTGCGCCTATTACGCGATCCAATATAAACTATCCGACAAAGCGTGGCCTAGCGGTATTCCAGCGCGCAACACGATGGAGATTGAAGGGTGTCCGCTCTACGATCCAAGGCTAGATAGTAGCCGGGGAGGATCAGGGCCGCATCGCATCGAAGATCAGTCAACATGGTCTTTCTACAGCGGCACTATCGAAATCGGGCGCAATCCAGCGAACGCTTTGCTGACGTATCTGATCGGCTATCGGATCAACGGTAAGCTCGCTTGGGGGATGGGCGTTCCGCCTTCCGCGATCAACTTCGATAACTTCCGCAAGTATGCGAACGTCTGTGAAGAACGCGTCCAGATCGCCACCGGTGGAACCACGCAGCGCTATACTTGTGATGGCATCTACTCGACTTCCGACACCCATGAGAGTGTGATTGCGTCGATCACCGCCGCGATGGGTTGCACCAAGCTGGTGGATGTCGCCGGGACGTATTCGCTGATTGGCGGGTATGACGACACGCTCGGTCCAAAGCACGCCTTTGATGACGGTGACATCATCGGAATGGGATCGTGGGTGCCCGCTGGTCCGCTGCGTGAAACCTACAATATCGTTGAAGGTAAATTCCCCGATCCTGATGAGCTATTTCAGGTAAATTCTTGGGGTAAGATCGAAACAGCACCGGCAGCGGATGGCATTCCACGTTCGTTAACGCTTGATCTCGGCTGTGTGGGACGCGCTGAAACCTGTCAGCGTATCGCCAAACAGTTCATTGCGCGTGAACAACTAACGCCGGGACATTTCACCGCGACTTTTGGACCGAAGGCTTTTGCGGTTCAGATTGGTGATCTTCTCACGCTGTCGCATGGTGTTCGAAGCTGGAACAACAAGCTGTTTCGGGTGATCGAACAGCAAGAAGTTCATGACATGTTTTATCAGATGACCTTGCGCGAAGAAAATCCAGAAGTTTTCGCGTGGGACAAGGACGAAGCCAAACCGGTCCCGTTCAACCTTCGTCCGCCCGGCTATGACGCATCCATGAAAATCAGCATCGAAGGGCTGCGTCTGTCAACGATCACATACCAAGGTGTCAGCTAAATAACTTTGTGTCACAGGTATCAATTGTAATCGTCAACTGGACGCCCATCGAAACAGGGCGTGCCAAATACATGCAGATTTACTCGCGGATCGCCGGAACACAGGAGTGGACCGAAGAGAGTGCGAGCGCTGACCCCGCGTCAGGAGAGTTTCGCTTCACCTCTAACGCGCCATCGACTGACGTTCAGGTCCGGTGTCGGATCATCAACACAGATGGCGTGCCGGGTGACTGGTATACCGATCACATCGTCACAGCGTCAGCGGTCGTTGAGTATGAAACCGTCAAGGGCACTCCGACAAAGCTTGGCGATATCAACTCTGGCGAGGGCGGTAAGCTTGACGGCATCGAGAATGGCGCAACTCGCAACATGCTCCGTGGCGAGTGGGCGTATGGGACAACTTACGCTCAAGGCGATATCGTCGGTTATCAGGGCACGTCCTACGGGGTCTTGGTCACGCACGTTGCGATCACGCCTCCACCGGGGGCGAACTATCAGACATTCGCGTCGCAGGGCAGCACCGGACCCCAAGGTCCGGCTGGTCCACAGGGTGGATCGCTCTACACGTGGATCGCCTTCGCCAACAACGCCACCGGCACCGTTGGCTTCACCACCGGTCAGAACACCGGTCAGACTTACATCGGTATCGCGAACAACAAGCCGACCGATGTTGAGGGGACGAACCCGGCTGACTACACGTGGTCCCTGATCAAGGGCACTGACGGCGTTCCCGGCTCACCGGGTCCGGCTGGGCAGACAACCTACACGTGGATCGCTTACTCATCGTCTAGCGATGGCTCGCTGAACTTCACCACGGGTGATCCTCAAGGCCGGACCTATCTCGGTATCAGCGCCAATCGTAACACAGCCGAAGAGTCACAGAACCCGGCTGACTACTCGTGGTCGCTCATTCAGGGGCCGCAAGGCGCTCAAGGCGGGCAGGGACCGCAAGGACCGGGTGGACCACAAGGCGCACAAGGACCGCAAGGCAACACCGGCGCTCAAGGCCCTCAAGGACCGGGCGGTGCGCCGGGACGCCCTGCTATCGTCTTCAATCAGGATGCCGCTCCGTCTGGCCAGATCGTCAACGACACGTGGTATCGGCCATCCTACAAGGACTGGTATCGCTGGAATGGCGGTGGCTGGGAAAAGATGCTCGGCAACGTGGCGTCATTGGATGCCATTGGCGCGAGCTACATCGCGGTCGATAACCTAAGCGCGATTAAATCTACCCTCGGAATGATCCGAACCGCAGCGTCAGGCCAGCGTGTCGAGATCAGTGACGCCGGGATGACTGTTTTCGACGCCAATAACGTGCCGCGTGTCAGGATCGGGCTGTTCTGATGGCGCTGGTCTTCGAAATCAGAAACCCCGATGGATCAATGCACCTTGATTTATCCAAGCGCGTGACCCGCTACATCGGCACGTTCACGATCAGCGCTTCGCAACCTTCGGGAGCAATCACTCATCCGGCTTTTGGTGTTGAGGGAAGGCCTTATTTTCATCCGGTAAGTCTGTGGGTTGGCAATTTCCCCGGATCAATGCCGTGGATTATCGCGCGATCAAACTCTATCACTTGGGAGTATCGCGCCGCTAACAACTCGCCAATGAGCGTCACCATTGCCTACGGTGTATTCTGATGGCAACGGGCGTTAGCATCGCGAACAATTATGGTTCAATTATCGTCAACGAGAATTTCAAAAATGATTATCTCGTTAGGAAGGGAACGGTAACGATCTCCTCGCGAAGTAGCTATGATTTTACCTCGGTCAATTTCAGCGGGGTGGCTCCGAAGTTTGCCTTCCGAGAAAACACCGGTGGGAAGATGGTCGGTGTCACCTCCATCGACTACTACAACGGCACCTACACCGCAAACATGGTGTGTTCGGACACCCCCGCCACCATCACCTATTATATCTTCGATACAGTGCCAGATAATCTACCATCGCTCGGCTATTTCTCGGTGCGTGATGGTCAGGGTCGTCTAACTTTCGATTCTAACCTCAAGTATCTTCGCCTAATTGATTTCGTCAGCGGTAACGGGCGAACGGCTCCTAAGGTCGCTGGTGTCACTGAGGCTGCGATTATCTGTTCACCGAACATGCAACAGTGGGGTGGTGGCGGCGGCTTCTCAACCGTTGCCTCGGCTGTCGCTGACTTCGGCTTCGGTTATGATCTCGCGTATTTGAATATGGGATACACCGACACCAGCGATGGTGGCACCATCAACTCAAACGAACCCACGTATGATTACCCGACATCGGTCATGATCATTGATGTCACCGGTTATTAAATACGGTATGAAAATTCTTCTTGAAAAGACCATGCAGAACGGCGCTCAAGCGTCGGAGCACACGATTGAAACCCTGACGATCACGGACGGTCAGGCTGTCGCTACCGTCACGAGCCGCACCAGCGCTGGTCAGCTAGCGTGGCAGGAGCCGTGCGAGATCGACCCCGCTGACCTTACTGGTGACCCTATAGCGAGCGCCGCCGCGTCGCTGATGAAGGGCGGGGGTTATCTCGAAGGTGGCGTGATCGAAGCGGATCAGACCCCGCTTGAGGTTCGAAAACTGACTTCGCTCAAGCGTGTGGATCAACTGCGCGAGATCAAGGTCACGGGTGGCTGCCCGACCGAACACGGGATCGTCCAGACCGATGACGTGTCGATCCGCAACATCCTCGGGAGCGTCCAGACGGCATCTCTGTCGGCGAAGCTGGAAACGCCATTCTCGATTGAGTGGCGCATGGCCGACAATAGCGTCGTCACCCTCGATGCCAACGAGATGATCGCCATGGGCGTGGCGGTGATGAGCCATATCAAGACCTGTTACACCCGCTCGTGGGCGCTCAAGGACGCTGTTGAGGCGTGTCAGGATGAGGTGAGCTTGGCCGCTCTGGTGCTGACGCTCGACTAAATAGCTGATGAAAAATTTCCTCGCGTCCCTGACGCCCCGCAAAGTCAAAGTCATCGTGGCCATCGCTCTAGCCGTGGCCAGCGCGTTCGGTGTCATCCAGCCCGAACAGGCTACGCAATGGCGCAACACCATCGGCATGGCCGTTGACCTGATCCCGTCCGAAAACACCGGCGATCTTCTCTAATGGACATCGGCGTTCTTGAGCTTTGCGGCATCGGTGCCGCCCTGTCCGCTGGGCTCGGTGGTCCCATCGCTGTCATTCGCTGGTGCGGTGGTTACGTGGATCAGAAGGTCCGGGAGAGTGAGCGGGCGCTGACAGCCAAGATCGATACCGTCACCCACAAGTCCAACAACAACACCACCCGCATCGACGCCATCGAGCGACTTCGCGTCACCGACGTTGAGCGTATCGTGAAGGTCGAATCCAACCTTTCCAACCTCGAAAAGGGTCAGGAGCGCATCGAGCACCAGCTTGAGAAGATGGAAGCTGACAGCGAGAAAGGGCGCTCGGAGATCATCGAGTCCATTCGTGAGCTACGGACGGTTGGCCTAAAGCCGTAAGGGCAGGGATACTCCACACATGGGTTGACCTTCGTGAAGCTGGACATGAAGACCGTCGCCAAATTGTTCGGGCGCGCCTGATCGGGGCGACTTACCCGCGCGGTGATGCGATCGTGACCGTCATTCGGACCCGGCGGTACGCGGGGGCGACCTCCTCGTCGGGCGTCATGTCGAGCAACGGGCGCCCGTCCGCCGCCCAATGCACGCGCCGCAGCCGGGTGTCGCGCCCGTCCCCACCCACGCCGTCGCCCCAAGTGTGATAGACGTACAGCGGCACGCCATCCTCGTCGCGGGTGAAGGCGCCGTGTCCCGGCCCCTGCTCGTAGGAGAGGTAATCGGTGACGCCGGCGGGCATCGGCACGCTCTTCTGCAACGGCGCGGACCATTTGTGCCACTGACGCAGATCGGTGAGGTCGGCGCCCTCCGCCGCCCAGGCGCCGCCGACGACATAGGTGGGGCTGACGCCGGAGCTGGAATAGACGAGATGGACGCGCCCGTCGCGCACCACCGCGAAGCCGCCCTCCGCCAGGTTTTCCTCGAACGACATTTCGGGAACGATGATCGGGCGCGGTGAGGAAGCCAGACGCGCGGGCCGCGCCGGATCCATGCGCGCGATCCACGTCAAGGGATCGCCGATCGTCCCCGCTGGCGTGAGATAGCGTTGCGACCAGATGTAATAATCCCGCCCGGCGGCGCGGAAGTGCGACATGTCGAGGCTGATGTTGCGCGCGAAGTCGGGACGCCCGAGCCGCGATCCGTCCGCCGCGCGGACCGCCATCGGCGCCGACCAGTCCGACGCGCGCGCGGGATCGCCGCCATCGCGCAACTGCATGATGTGCGCCTCCACCGTCGACCAGTCGCCGCCCTCGGCGGACTGGTCGTCGCGGGGATTGAAGCAGGGCGCGAACAGGATCGACAATCGCCCGCCGATCTCGCGCACTTCCGGCGCCCAATAGCAGCCGGCGATCGTGCGCCCCTCGGCAGTGCGATCGTGGCGGGTGCGGCGATTGAGCAGATCGACCTCGCGGGCCTTGCCGCCATTGGCATCGGCCAGGGCAGCGATCGAATCGGCGACGCGGATGGGCAGATGTACCGAACCGACATTGTCATTTCCGGTGTCGTCGGTGGCGACGAACAGATAGCGCGTTCGTCCGCCATGCTCCCAGCGATAGATGGTCGGATCGGCACGATTATAGGCGAAGATGCGGGGGTAACGGCGCTGGCGGACGAGGCCGTACACCGCATGCGTGCCGCCGCGCGCCGCGGCCAGGCGGCGCAGATCGCCGGCATCCCAATCGACCGCGCGGGTCGCGGTGGACCCGTCCGAATAGTCCAGCGTCGCGCGCACCGATGCGAGCGACGCGACCGCGCCCGGTGCGATCGTGTGCGGCGCGACCCGCGCGCCGACGTTGACGATCCGTCCGAAGCGGTTGCGCAAGGCGGTCGCGAGCCGGGCGTCCACGGCGATTCCAGCGTCGATCGCGATCGTCCCCTCGTGACGGACGCCGACGTTCCCGGTGGCGGCGATCCGCGAGGGTTGCGTGCCATCCGCCACCGGTTCGGTGCGCGTGAGATCGGCGACGGTGGTCCAATAGGCACCGCCCGCGGCGTCGCGCCACGCCACGACATAGCGGCGCGCGGCGCGATCCCACGATGCGCGCGGGACGAGCACCGCTCCGTCGCCGGGCAGGTCGATCGTCGCCAATTCCGCGAACGTCGCCGATCCGGCGCGATCGGCCTTGAACAAGACGGCGCGGCCCGGCTGCGCGACGCCGGCCATGTCGACCCGCGTCGCGATGATGCCGAGGCTGCCGTCCGCGAAATAGAAGGGGGAGGGATCGGCCACGCCGCGCTGCACGACGCGATCGACCCCGATCCGGTCGCCGCGCGCGAACATCACGCCGTAATCGTCGTTCAGCGGCTTGCCATCCAGTGCCAGATGGACGCTGCGCGCGATCACAGGCTGGTTCGCGTCATGCGCGGTGCCGGGTGGGCGCGTATAGGCCGTGAGGCGCGCGGCGCGGTGCGACTGCGCGGCGATGGCGGAGCGCTTTCCAACGTGTTCGTCGCCTGGCGCCGCCGCGAGCAACGCCATTGCCGGTACGATGCCCGCTGTGCGGAAGAAGGCGGCGCGTATCATCGACTCTCCTGCCCGGCGGAATAGGGTTCGGCCCGCGCGAGACGCGAACCACGCATGGCAGCGTGCCGCTGTCATGTCATGCCAACCGTGCTTCGGCAACGCGCGGTGGCTTCCCCGGCTACCCCGCCCCTTCGCGCGTCGGCAGGGGCGGGGACGAGGTGTCGGAGGTCAGGCGCGATGGGTCACTTCACGGTCGGTCGTGCGCGATGGAAGCGGATGATGCAGGTGTCGTAGGGCGCGACCGTCCAGCCCGAACCGCGCGCGCCGGAGGCGCACACGCGCGCGCCGAAGCCTGGCGCCGCTCCTGTCCACCCGCTGGGCGTCGCGGCGGCGGCGGTGGCGCCGGTATTGGCTAGCACGACCACCCCATCGCCATCGCCCGCCTGGCGCGCGAAGGCGAAGATCGCCGGGTTGCCGCTTTCGAGCGGGATGTAGCGACCGTTGCGGAAGACGGGATCGGTCTTTCGCCACCCGATCAGCGTGCGATACCAGTTGAGCAGCGAAGCGGGGTCGCGCGCCTGCGCGTCGGCGTTGCTGACGGTGTAGCGCGCATTGACCGGCAGCCACGGCGTGCCGGTGGAGAAGCCGGCCTGCGGCGCGGCGCTCCACTGCATCGGGGTGCGCGCACGGTCCCGCGCGTCGGCGCGGGGGCGGTTGGGGCCGAGCGGCACCCTGGCCAGCGTCGCGGCATCCATATCGCCCATCCCGATCTCCTCGCCGTAATAGAGCAGCGCGGTGCCGGGATTGAGCAGGGTGAGCGCGGCGGTCATCTTCGCGATGAGGTCGTTATGGGCGCCGTCGCCGAACTCGCTCCATTGCCGCGACTGATCGTGGTTGCTGAAGAATTCGACCGGGGTGAGCCCGTCCAGCTTCGTCGCGGCTTCGTCATAGCGGCGCTTGAAGGTGACGGCGTCCAGCTTGTCGATATTGCCGACCAGAAAGTTCATCGGCAGGTGGATCTCGTCCTTGTTCTTACCATAGACCGCGCGAAGCTGCTCGATGGAGCGGGTGGAGGACTCACCCAGCAGCACGGGATCGCCGGGATAGCGATCCACGATCGCGCGCATCTCGCGCAGCACCTGGTTCGTGCCGGGAAGCTGCGAATTGTACGGCTTCAACCACACTGGATCGCCGCCGTCGGGATTGGGATCCTGTGGCCAGTTCGGATCCTCGAACAGATAGGGCGTCGCATCGAGCCGGAAGCCGGCGGCGCCGTGATCCAGCCAGAAGCGCACGACATCGAACATCGCCTTGCGCAGCCCCGGATCGGCCCAGTTCAGGTCGGGCTGTTCGGGGAGGAAGATGTGATAATACCATTGCTTGCGCGTCTTGTCCCACGTCCAGGCGGGGCCGCCGAAGATCGATTTCCAATTGGTGGGCGGCGTATCGGGCGTGCCGTCGCGCCAGACGTACCAATCGGCCTTCGGATTGGTGCGCGAACTGCGCGATTCCTTGAACCACGCATGTTCTGCGGAGCTGTGGTTGACGACCAGATCGACCAGCACGCGGATGCCGCGCTTCCTGCCCTCCGCGACCAGCCGGTCCCAGTCCGCCATCGTGCCATATTGCGGGGCGACGGCGGTATAGTCCGACACGTCGTACCCGAAATCGGCATTGGGCGAGGGGAAGAACGGCGTGACCCAGATCGCGTCGACGCCCAGCGCCTTCAGATAATCGAGACGCGCGGTGATGCCGCGCAGGTCGCCGACGCCGTCGCCGTCTGTGTCCTGAAAGCTACGCGGATAGATTTCATAGATGACGGCGTGTTTCCACCATGCAACATTTTCGGCCGGGACAGCAGCCGGCACCTGAGCAGTGACGCATTTTGGCAACACCGCGGTCGATGATAGCGCTATCGCGGACAAAATTCGCACCAAGCTCTTTCGCATTGCCTGCATCCTCTCTAGGCGGCACCGGGCCACGTCGTTCCATCGAAACGATAACGGCAAATTTGGCGATTGCAAACGATTGCGTAAGCCGCTACAGACTCAATCTACTTGACGCTACGGCAACAACGCCGGGCCTGTCACGGGGAGGGGAATTCCATGATGACCACCACACGCCACTTGCTCGCTTGCTCGACCGCAGCCGTTGCGCTGCTCGCCAGCGGCACGGCGCTCGCCCAGACCAACGTCGTTCCCGAACCCGCGCCCGCGACCGATCCCGCCGTCGCGCCCTCGGTCGACCAGGACGCATCGGCCCCGCAGGATATCGTCGTGACCGGGCTGCGCGCCAGCCTGGAGCGCGCGCAGGCGATCAAGCGCAACAGCACCTCGGTCGTCGAGGCGGTCTCCGCCGAGGATATCGGCAAGCTGCCGCAGTCGAGCGTCGCCGACTCGTTGGGGCGCCTCGCCGGTCTGGCGGGGGAGCGCCGTTCGGGCCGTATCAGCGGCATTTCGGTGCGCGGCTTCCGCGAGGATTTCGTCGGCACGACGCTGAACGGGCGCGAGCTGATCGGCATCGGCGACAATCGCGGCGTCGAATATGATCTCTACCCGGCGGAAATCGTCGGCAGCGCGGTCGTCTACAAGACGCCCGACGCCGGGCTGACCGCGATGGGCGTCGGCGGCACGGTCGACATCCGCACCGTCCGCCCGCTGGAGCGCAAGCGCGCGCTGATCGTCAACGGCAGTGTCGAGCAGAACGGCCAGCCGTCGCGCAACCCCGATTTCAGCAACCGCGGCTACCGCGTCGCGCTGTCGTTCAGCGACAAGTTCGCCAACGACACGATCGGCGTCGCGCTGACCGCCGCGACCACCTCGTCGCCGGTGCAGAACCAGTTCTCCAGCGTCTGGGGCTATGACAACGGCGCGATCACGACCGGCCCGAACGCGGGCAAGCAGGTGGTGTCGGGCTATGAGACGGCGGCGCGCTCGCGCGTGCTGAAGCGCAACACGATCGCGGGCGTGCTGCAATGGCGCCCCGAGGAGAAGTTCACCGCCACCGTCGATGCGCTGTACATCGACTTCTCGGACAAGGGCATCTCGCGCGGCTTCATCGAGCAGCTGCCGGTCGCATCGGACGGCAGCGGCGTGCTGGGTTCGTCGGGCAACCTCGTCACGTCGGCGCGCACGACCGGGTATAATTCCGTGCTGCGCAGCGATCCGCTCGACAAGCAGGGCAAGCTGTTCGTCGTCGGCGGCAATTTCGATTATGCCGCGACCTCGAACCTCGACCTGACGCTCGACGTTTCGCATTCCGAGAGCAGCAAGAACGACACGCGTGGCGAGAGCTATTCGGGCCTCGGCCGCGCCGGCTTGAAGTCGCAGGGGCCGAACACGATCCGGCAGTGGAACTATACCGATCGCGGTCTGATGTTCTCGAACAGCAGTCAGTCGTTCGACAATTACGGCGTGGTGAAGCTGGCCGGGCCGCAATCATGGGGCGGCAGCCTGGCACCGATCACCGAGCTGGACACCGCCGCCGCGCGTGCGGCCGGGATCGGCTTCGCACAGGCGCAGGACGGCTTCGTCAACTCGGCGTTGTTCGACGAATTCCTGAACGCGGCGCGGCTGCAGGCCAATTATCGGTTCGACGACAGCGTGCTGAAGTCGATCAGCGTCGCGCTGCGTTATTCGGATCACAAGAAGGCGAAGACCAACCAGGGCTTCTTCCTGACCGCGCAGACCTATCCGTCCGACGGCCCGGTTCCTGAGAGCGCGCGGCGCGGGGTCGCCGATCTCGGCTGGGCGGGGCTGGGCAATGTCGTCGCCTATGACGCGCTGGGGCTGATCAACAGCGACTTCTATCGCCGCTGGGATGCCGGCGCGCTGGAGCCGGATCGTCTGGGTGACACCTATGCGATCCGCGAGAAGGTGTGGCAGCCGTCGATCAAGGCCGACTTCGAGGTGACGACCGACGCGGTGCGCATGTTCGGTAACCTCGGCGTGCAGGCGTTGATCACCGACCAGCGCGGCACGGGCTTCACTTCGCTGGTCGGCCCGAACCTGCGCGTGCAGGCGACGCCGATCGCCGATGGGGCGAAGTATACGCGCGTCCTGCCGAGCCTGAACCTGAACTTCGACTTGGGCAATGGCCACACGGTCCGGTTCGCCGCGTCGAAGGTGGTCAGCCGCCCGCGCATCGACTTCCTGAATCCGGGCTCGTCGGTCAAGTTCCGCAACAACGTGGCCGAAGTGACCAGCACCGATCCGGCGCGCGGGCCGTGGCTGTCGACCGGCGGCAACGCACGCCTGCGGCCGTATGAGGCCAACCAGCTCGACCTGTCCTACGAATTCTATTTCGCGCCGGACGGGTTCATTTCCGCCTCGGGCTTCTACAAGAAGCTGCTGAACTGGAACATCCAGAGCACCACGGTCCGCGATTACCGCCAGTTCTATATCCCCGGTTACCACCAGGCGGTCAGCAGCGATGGGCAGACCATCTACACGCCGGCCACGTTCCTGGGCGTCGACACCACCTATCGCGGCGGCCTGCGCGGCGACGTGAAGGGCATCGAGCTCCAGGGTTCGTTCCCGCTGCGCATCCTGACCGGCGCGCTCGACGGGTTCGGCCTGACTGGCGCGGCGGCGCTGACCGATGGCGGGCTGGACAACGGGCAGGATATTCCCGGCCTGTCGGCGCGGGTGTTCCAGGGCACGGCCTATTTCGAGAAATACGGCTTCTCGGCCCGCGTGTCGGCCAACAATCGCTCGAAGTGGGTGTCGGAGGATCGCGCCGGCAGCAATACGCTCGGCGCGCTCAACCGCAGCGCGCAGACGCTGGTCGATGCGCAGATCGGCTATGACTTCGCCGGCACCGACATCCGCTATCTGAACGGGCTGCGCGTGTCGTTGCAGGCGATGAACCTGACCAACGAGCGCGATACCTATTCGGACGGCGATACCGGGCTGTTCCTGCGCAACGAGCAGTTCGGGCGCAACTTCATGCTCAACCTGACCTACGCGATCTTCTGATCGGCACGGTGCGCGCCACCCCGGCATCGCCGGGGTGGCCGCTTCGCGGCAGGGGTCGTAAGACCGGCGACCAACCGGAGGAAAAAGCCGCATGTCAGCACCGATCGAGCGGGTCGTCATCGTCGGCGGCGGCACCGCGGGATGGATGACCGCGGCGTTGCTGGTCCGCGTGCTGGGCGACCAGATCGCGATCACGCTGGTCGAATCCGAGGAGATCGGGATCATCGGCGTCGGCGAGGCGACGATCCCGCCGATCCAGCACGTCAACGCGACGCTCGGGATCGACGAGGCCGAATTCCTGCGCGAGACGAAGGCGACGATCAAGCTCGCGATCCGCTTCGACGATTGGGGCGCGATCGGCGAACGATACTTCCACACCTTCGGCGCGGCGGGGCGCAACACCGGCTTCTGCTCCTTCCACCATTATTGGCGACGCGCGCGCGAGGCCGGGGTCGACCTGGATTACTGGGACTTCGACCTCAATTATCTGGCGGCGCGAGAGGGGCGCTTCGCCAAGCTGCGCGACGGCGATCCGGAATATGCGCTGCCGTACGCCTACCACTTCGATTCGGCGCTCTACGGCCAGTATCTGCGCCGCTACAGCGAACGGCGCGGCGTGCGGCGTATCGAGGGCATGATCGGGCGCGCGACACGCGACGCCGCAGGTGGCGACGTGACTACGCTGGTCCTGCGTGACGGACGCGAGATCGCGGGCGACCTGTTCATCGATTGTTCGGGCGCGCGTGGACTGTTGATCCAGCAGCAGTTGAACGTCGGTTACGAGGATTGGGGGCATTGGCTGCCGTGCGATCGCGCGCTGGCGGTGCCGTCGCGGCTGACCGGGCCGACCGACCCGTATACGCGGTCCACCGCGCATGCGGCGGGATGGCAGTGGCGAATCCCGTTGCAGCACCGCGTCGGCAACGGGATGGTCTATAGCAGCCGGCATTGCAGCGACGATGCGGCGGCAGCGCTGCTGCTGGGCGCGCTGGACGGCGAACCGCTGGCCGAGCCGCGCCCGATCGCGTTCCGCACCGGGCGGGCGCGCCGGCAGTGGGATCGCAACGTCGTCGCGATCGGACTGTCGAGCGGTTTCCTCGAACCGCTGGAATCGACCAGCATCTATCTGATCCAGTCGGCGATCGTCCGGTTGCTCCACCTGTTTCCCGGCGCGGGGATCGATCCGCGCACCGTCGCCGAATATAACCGCCAGTCGCAGGCCGAATATGAGACGGTACGCGACTTCATCATCCTGCATTACCATGCCACGCGACGTGACGATTCCGCATTCTGGCGCGACCTGCGCGCGATGGCGGTGCCCGAGCGGCTGGCGGCGAAGATCGCGCTGTTCCGCGCCACCGGCACGCTGTCGCAGGATGCGTTTGACATCTTCATGGAGCCGTCGTGGGTGCAGGTGCTGTTGGGGCAGGGGGTGATGCCGGCGGCGCACCATCCGCTGGCCGACGGCCCCACCGCGTCGGAGCTGGCGACGCAATTGCGTGATCTGGCCGCCGCACGGCGCGCGCCGGTCGCCGCGATGCCCGACCACGATGCGTTTCTCGCGGCATTCGGCGGCCGGGCCGCGTGACCGCGCCGGCCCGGATCGCGATCCTCGGCGGCGGCAGCGCGGGCTGGATCACCGCCAACCTGCTGGCGCACGCCTGGCCGGGATCGATCATCACGCTGATCGAATCGCCGGAGATCGGGACGATCGGCGTCGGCGAAGGCTCGACCCCGACGCTCAAGCGCTTCTTCGAGGTGATCGGCATCGCCGAGCAGGAGTGGATGCCGCGCTGTCAGGCGACGTACAAGGTCGGCGTGCGCTTCGCCGGCTGGAGCCCGGTGGCGCCGTGGCATGCTTATCGCCATCCGTTCACCACGCAGATCGACGTGCATACCGAGGAAGCGTTCGTGCTGAACTGCCGCAACCGACGGCTGGGCCATGACGTGCCGGTGCAGCCCGATGCGTTCCTGCTGAACGGCGTGTTGGCGCGGCAGGGCAGCGCGCCGTTGCCCGCCCCCCATTTCCCGTTCGCGATCGAATATGGCTATCATTTCGATGCCGCGCTGCTCGGGGCGTTTCTGCGGGATACCGCGGTGTCACGGGGCGTCGTGCATCGGCAGGTACGCGTCGTGGCGGCGACGCGCGGCGCGGACGGCGACATCGACGCGCTGGTCACGGACGGGGACGAGCGGATCGCCGCCGATCTGTTCGTCGATTGCAGCGGCTTTGCGGGATTGCTGATCGAACGCACGCTGGACGTGCCGTTCGTCAGCTATCGCCAGCATCTGTTCAACGATGCGGCGGTGGTGGTGCAGACGCCGCTGGCGGGCGTCCCGGCGGTGGAGACGCTGTCGATCGCCCTGTCGGCGGGCTGGTGCTGGTCGATCCCGCTGCGGCAGCGGATCGGACATGGCTATGTCTACGCCAGCGATTTCCTGTCCCCCGATGCCGCCGAGCGTGAATTGCGGGCGGCGTCGGGCTGTGGTGAGCAGGCGACCTTGCGCCACCTGCGATTCCGCACCGGCCGGATGGCGCGGCATTGGGAGCGCAATTGCCTGGCGGTCGGGCTGGCGCAGGGCTTCATCGAGCCGCTGGAGGCGACCGCGCTGCACCTGGTGCTCAACACGGTCGAACTGTTCATCGGCCACTACGCGCGCGGGGATCGTGCGGCGTTCAACGAGGCGGTGTCGGCGCGGTTCGACGGCGTGCGCGACTATATCGTGGCGCATTACAAGCTGACGACGCGCGACGACAGCGATTACTGGCGCAGCAACGCCGCGAACGACGATTTGCCCGATGCGCTGCTGCACATCCTCGATACATGGTTCCGGCGCGGCGACCTGACCGAGGCGCTCCGGCAGGTGGGCGAGCGCGCGCATTTCGGCAGCGTGTCGTGGCATTGCCTGCTGGCGGGATATGGCACCTTTCCGCCGGCGAACCAGCCGCGCCGCGACGATGTCGACTTCCACGCGGCGCGGGGAATAGCGACGTTCCTGGACGGTTGCGGGCGCAACTTCCCGACGCACGCCGCGGCATTGGGGATGGCGTGAGCGGAGGCGACCTGGTGCATGCTTCAGCGCCGACGCGTGTGGCGTAACCGTGATCGTTGCTGGTAAGGAAGCGATAGAAGCTGGCGCACCCGACAGGATTCGAACCTGTGGCCTCTGCCTTCGGAGGGCAGCGCTCTATCCAGCTGAGCTACGGGTGCCGGTTGGGTCCGCCTAGCAGGGGTTGGCGGGTCGCGCTACCCGTTTTGCGCGCGAAAAATCGTCATGGGGCGGGCGTGATCGGCTGAAAGGGCGCGAGGCCGCAGGTGGCGCCCCGCATCGGGCCGCTGACATAGAGCACGGTGATCAGATCCTGCGCGCATAATTGCCCGATCGAGGTCGCATAGCCGAAGCGACGCTCGGTGCCGAGCCCGGGGCAGGCGTGGGGCAGGGTGACCCGATAGGTGCGGCGCCCGGTGGTCCGGAAATCGATCACGCGGTCACTGCGAACAGCGGTCTCCGTGATCGACGCCAGCGGCAGGCACGTGCGCGGCGGCCCGGTCGGCGAGGCGGGTGGCACCTGGGCGATGCGATCACGCGCCAGCGCCGGCGCGGTCATCGTCAAGAAGGCGGCGACGAACAGCCGGCGCATCATGCTTCCTTTATGCGGGCGGCTGGCGCCGGCGTCTTCGGCTTGAACGCGCACAGGTCCGCAACGATGCAGCGCCAGCATTCCGGTCGCCGCGCCTTGCAGACATAGCGGCCATGCAGGATCAGCCAGTGGTGCGCGTGAACGCGAAACGGCGCGGGGGTGGCGGCATCGAGCCGCTTCTCGACCGCCAGCACCGTCTTGCCCTTCGCAAGACCTGTGCGGTTGCCGACGCGGAAGATGTGGGTGTCGACCGCGAACGTCTCCGCGCCGAAGGCGACGTTCATCACCACATTGGCGGTCTTGCGCCCGACACCGGGCAGCTTCTCCAGCGCCTCGCGGCTGGTGGGCACCGCGCCGCCATGCTCGGCCACCAGCGCCTCCGACAGGGCGATGACGTTCTTGGCCTTGGTGTTGAACAGCCCGATCGTGCGGATATGCTGCTTCAGCCCGTCCAGCCCGAGCGCGACCATCTTTTCTGGGGTGTCGACGGTGGCGAACAATGCGCGCGTCGCCTTGTTGACCCCGGCGTCGGTGGCCTGCGCGGACAGCACCACCGCGACCAGCAAGGTGTAGTCGTTGACCGATTCCAGTTCGGTTTCGGGATGCGGATTGGCGTCGGCCAGCCGCCGGTAGAATTCGAAGACGTCGGCCTTCTTCAAAGCCCGAGCACCTCGGCCATCGCATAGCGGCCCGGCGCGCGGCCCGCGAGCCACAGCGCGGCCTTCACCGCGCCGCGTGCGAAGATGCTGCGATCGTCGGCGCGGTGGCCGATCTCGATCCGCTCGCCTTCCCCTGCGAACACGACCATATGGTCGCCGACGACCGAGCCGCCACGCAGCGAGGCGAAGCCGACCGTTCCCTCGCTGCGTGCGCCGACCAGCCCGGCGCGGCTGTCGACCCGCACCTCTGCCAGCCGTGTCCCGCGCCCCGCCGCCGCCGCCTCGCCCAGCAGCAGCGCGGTGCCCGAGGGGGCATCGACCTTGTGGCGATGGTGCATCTCGGTGATCTCGATATCCCAGTCGGCGCCCAGCCGCGCCGCCGCCTCGCGCACCAGCACGCCCAGCAAGGTGACGCCGAGCGAGGTATTGCCGGTCTGCAGCACCGCGATCGTTTCGGACGCGCGCTCGATCAGCGCCTGATGTGTGGCGAGCAGCCCGGTGGTGCCGATGACGATCGGCGTGCGGGCCGCAACCGCGGCGGCGAGATGCGATTCGAGCGCGGCGGGGGTCGAGAAATCGACCAGCACGTCGGCGGCATGCGCGATCGGGAGCGGATCGCTGCCGGCATCCGCGCCGCCGGCCACGCCGACGCCCTCACCGGCGGCGATCGTGGCGATGGCGCGGCCCATGCGCCCGTTGCTGCCGTAGATACCGATGCTGGTCATGCGCGGTCACTTTGCTCAACGAATGGTCAGACAAGCGGCGTCCATCGCATGAAGCCCCCCGCGCGAACAGGGGGCTTCACCCACGTTATGCCACCGACAGCGCGAGTTTGCCGTCGCCCTCGTCGACATGCACCGCCGCGCCGTCCTTCACCTCGCCGCGCAGGATCAGTTCGGCGAGCGGATCCTGGAGATGGCGCTGCACCGCACGCTTGAGCGGGCGTGCGCCATAAACCGGATCGTAGCCCACCCGTCCGAGCCACGCGCGTGCGGCATCGGTGAGGTCGAGCGTGACCTTGCGATCCGCCAGCAATTTGCCGACGCGCCCCACCTGGATGTCGACGATCGGCCCCATGTGCGCCTGCCCCAACCGGTGGAACAGGATGATCTCGTCGAGCCGGTTGAGGAATTCCGGGCGGAAGTGCGCGCGCACCACCTCCATCACCTGCGGCTCGACGCTCTCGACCGGGGCATCCTCGGGCATGTTCGCCAGATACTGGCTGCCGAGGTTCGAGGTCAGGATGATGAGCGTGTTCGAGAAATCGACCGTGCGTCCCTGGCCGTCGGTCAGCCGACCGTCGTCCAGCACCTGGAGCAGCACGTTGAAGACGTCGGAATGCGCCTTCTCCACCTCGTCGAACAGCACGACCTGATAGGGACGCCGCCGCACCGCCTCGGTAAGAACGCCGCCCTCCTCATAGCCGACATAGCCCGGCGGGGCACCGATCAACCGCGCGACCGCGTGCTTCTCCATGAACTCGCTCATGTCGATGCGCACCATTGCGTTCGGATCGTCGAACAGGAATTCGGCGAGCGCCTTGGTCAGTTCGGTCTTGCCGACGCCGGTCGGCCCGAGGAACAGGAAGCTGCCCAGCGGACGATTCGGATCCTGAAGCCCGGCGCGTGCACGGCGGACGGCGGTGGAGACGGCGCGCACCGCATCGGCCTGACCGATGACGCGCTTGCCGATCACCTCCTCCATGCGAAGCAGCTTCTCGCGCTCGCCCTCCAGCATCCGGTCGACCGGCACGCCGGTCCAGCGGCTGACGACACCCGCAATGTCGTCGCTCGTTACTTCCTCGCGCAGCATCGCGCCCTGCGACGTCTCCTGTGCTTCGGCGAGCTGCTTTTCGAGCGCGGGGATGCGCCCGTAGGACAGCTCACCCGCCTTGGCGAGGTCGCCGTTTCGCTGTGCCTGTTCCAGCTCCAGCCGCGCGGCGTCGAGCTGTTCCTTCAGCTTCGTCTCGCCGGCGATCTTGTCCTTCTCGGCCATCCAGCGCTGCGTCAGCTCGGCGGACTGCTGCTCCAGATTGGCAAGCTCGCCCTCCAGCGTCTCCAGCCGGTCGAGCGACGCGGCGTCGGTCTCGCGCTTCAGCCCCTCGCGCTCGATCTTCAGGCGCAGGATACGGCGGTCGAGCGTCTCGATCTCCTCAGGCTTGCTTTCCACCTCCATGCGCAGCCGGCTGGCGGCCTCGTCCATCAGGTCGATCGCCTTGTCGGGCAGGAAGCGGTCGGTGATGTAGCGGTTGCTGAGCGTCGCCGCCGACACCAAGGCGCCGTCGGTGATCCGCACGCCGTGGTGCAGCTCGTATTTCTCCTTCAGCCCGCGCAGGATGCTGATCGTATCCTCGACGGTCGGCTCGCCCACGAACACCGGCTGGAAGCGGCGTTGCAGCGCCGGATCCTTCTCGACATGCTTGCGATATTCGTCGAGCGTGGTCGCGCCGACGCAGTGCAGTTCGCCGCGCGCGAGCGCGGGCTTGAGCAAATTGCCCGCGTCCATCGCGCCCTCCGACTTGCCCGCGCCGATCAGCGTGTGCATCTCGTCGATGAACAGGATGATGTCGCCCTCGGCCTGCTTCACCTCGTCGATGACGCCCTTCAGCCGCTCCTCGAACTCGCCGCGATATTTCGCGCCAGCGATCAACGCGCCCATGTCGAGCGCCATCAGCGTCTTGTCCTTCAGGCCGTCGGGCACGTCGCCATTGGCGATGCGCAGCGCCAGCCCCTCGACGATCGCGGTCTTGCCGACGCCGGGCTCGCCAATCAGGACAGGGTTGTTCTTGGTGCGGCGCGCGAGCACCTGGATCGTGCGGCGGATCTCCTCGTCGCGCCCGATCACGGGATCGAGCTTGCCGTCGCGCGCCGCCTGCGTCAGGTCGCGCGCGAACTTCTTGAGCGCGTCGTAGCGATCCTCCGCACTGGCGGTGTCGGCGGTACGGCCACCGCGCAATTGCGTGATCGCGGCGTTGAGCGCCTCGGGAGTCGCATTGGCGGCCTTGAGCGCTTTGCCGGCGGCAGTGTTGAGGCTGAGCGCCAGCGCGACCAGCAGCCGTTCGACCGTGACATAGCTGTCGCCGGCCTTTTGCGCGATCTGCTCGGCCTGATCGAGGACGCGCACCGCGTCGGCGGACAGGCCCGGCTGATTCTGCGCCCCCGACCCGCTGACCGCCGGGATCCTGGCGAGCGCGGCGTCGGTTTCGCCGACCGCACGGCGCGGGTCGCCGCCGGCGGCGGTGATCAGGCCGGCGGCCATGCCCTGCTCGTCCTCCAGCAGCGCCTTGAGCAGATGCTCGGGCGCGATTTGCTGATGGCTCAGGCGGATCGCGACGGTTTGCGCGGATTGCAGGAAGCCACGCGCCCGATCGGTGAATTTCTCTAGGTTCATCTGTCAGCCCCGTATGTCTTGGCTGTCAGATGGTGTTGCTTAATGGCAACACAAGGGGTTGGGCGGCGATGGCCGCGCAACGCCGCTACAGCCAGGTTTTTTCGCGCAGGTTGAGATTGTCCATCCGCCGCGCCGACAATCGGGGCGCCAGAAAGCGGTAGAAGTACCAATCCTTCGTCGCCGCCGGTGTGAAGTGATACAGCAGTCGCTCCGCCAGGGTCCAGTTCACCGCGCTGCGATCGCTGCGCCGGTCGGACGGGACGCACCACAGGTCGAACGGATAGGCGACGCGGCCCTGTTTGACGATGCGCTGCATGATCTCGTGATCCTCCAGCACATAGCGCCACCAGCGTTCCGAATAGCCGCCCGCCGCGCGCAACGCATCGGTGCGGAACGTCTGCCCATAGCCTCCGGTGTGCGTCTGTTTGGGCCACAGCCGGCTGGCGATGCGCACATGGCGGCGCTTGCGCAGCGCGGCCGCTTCGTCGTTACCCGGCACGTCGGTGCCCATCACCGCCACGACGCCGGGCGCATAAGCGGCATCGGCGGTGGCGAGATAATGCGGCGGGTAGACGGTGTCGGCATCGCCGAACGCGACGAACGGGGTCGCAACCGCCGCCAGCCCACATTCCAGCGCGTGGATCTTGCCGGGCCGCTCCTCGGAAAGGTGGGTTACCTCGATCCCCGTCATCGTCGCGCCGATCCCGCGCGCCAGATCGGCGGAATTGTCGGTCGAGCCATTGTCGACCAGCACCAGCCGGAACGGGCGCAGCGTCTGCCGCGTGATGCTGTCCAGCGTGGCGGGCAGATAGGCCGCCTCGTTGTAATAGGGGATCACGAACGACCACTTCACCCCAGCATTCCCGCCAGAACCTGACATGCCGCCACGCTGCTATCCCATCCATGTGTCGCCACGACATGTCGCCGTGCCGCCGCGCCCATCGACGCGATCCGCGCGGGATCGTCAAGCAGCGCGGCTGTGGCCGGCTCGAACGTGGCCTGATCGACGCGCAGGCCGCAATCGGGCGGTATGACGTCCTCGCCCATCCGCGCACCGAAGCCGACCACCGGCTTCCCGCACGCCATCGCCTCGACGATCGCGCGCGGGAAATAGTCGCGCCGGCCGGCGTGGAAATAGACATGTGCCTGTTGGAGCAGGTCGGGCACGTCGCGATGCGGGACATGCCCCAGCCATTCGATGTTCGGGTAGCGCCGTGCGAGCGCCGCGCCGTCCGGGCCATCGCCCGCCACCGCGACGCGATATCGCTGCGACAAGGCGCCGACCTCGGCGAAGCTCTTCCACCGCGACAGGCGGCTGACCGAGACCACGTCCCACCGGATCGGGCGCGGTTCCGGATGGAACAGCTCGATATCGATCGCCTTGGGCAGCCGCAGCATCCGGCTGCGGGGGATCGGCGGGCGCCAGAAGAAGCGTGGATGCGCCAGCGCCTGTTCCTGTGCTACGGTTTCGGGGAACACCAGCTTCGCACGCGGCAGCAGCCGGCTCCAATAATCGCCGCCGATGATCACCGCATAGCGCCGCGCCGCAGGTCGCAGCAGCCGGTCGTACAGATGAAAGCCGATGCCCCCGTTGGTGCCGATCACGACGAACAACGCGTCGCCGGCCGCGCGCGCCGCCGCCAGCATCGCCGCGCTGACATGATCGCGCGGCGCCTTGCGCGGATTGTCGGCGGTGAACAGCCGCACCGTGTAGCGGGTGCCCGCATCCCCGGCCGACTCCACCACGCAGGCCTCGCGCCCGATCCCCCACAACTCGACTTCCACCCCCATCGCCGATAGGATAGCGGGCATCCGGCGATCGCGATTGTTCCACGCCAGCCACTCGGCCTGGTCTGCGACGCTGACGTATGTGGGATAGCTGAGGATGAAGATGATACGCGGCATGCTTTGGTCCCTGGTGGCGGGTTCGCAGCGGCCGACCGGGCGCATGGGGACGCGCGCGTGATCCATCCGTTCGGCGACGAAGGACCGCGCATCTCCTGCCTGATGGTCACCGCCGACCGCCGAAAATTGGCTGAGCGGTCGGTTAACTCCTTTTTGTCGCAGGAGTATCCCAACCGCGAGCTGGTAATCGTCGACGACGGCGAGCAGGATTATTCACCGATTCTCGCGGCGATCCCGCCCGAGCGGCTGATCCATCACCGGCTGGTGAAAGAGCCGGGGCGTACGCTGGGCGACCTGCGCAACCTGTCGCTCGACCTGGCGCGTGGCAGCCTGCTGGCGCAATGGGACGACGACGACTGGTTCGATCCCGAGCGCCTGTCGCGTCAGTTCGCGACGCTCGGCGGGAAGGTGGCATGCTGGACGATCGCGACGATCGTCCATCTCGACGATCCGGCGTGGCTGGAGCGGCCCTATGTCGGCTATATCCAGGGCGGCGCGCCGAGCACGATCCTGCATGTCCGCGATGACGGCATCCGCTATCCGTCCGAGCGCAAGGGCGAGGACAGCACCTATCGCGATACCTGGGCGAGGCGCGGCGCGGCGGTGATGGGGCGCGAATGGTCGGCGTTGCTGATCCGCTGCTTCCACGGCAGCAACACATGGGAGCGGGACCATTTCACCCGCCGCGTCGCGCTGCGCCCACGCGACATCGTGGAGTGGAACATCCGCAAGCTGTTCGGAACCACGGACCGTTACTCGCAATTCCGGCTCACGCCCCGGCAGCAGGCGTCGTTCGACGCCTTCTTCGCCCAGTCGCGCGCGCTCGGTATCTTCTGACGCTGGAGCGCGCGGTGCTGGAGAAACAACTCGAATTCTGGCGGGCGTGGGCGGAGCGCCCCGCGGCCAAGACGCTGGGCAAGGTGGCGCGGATCGCCTTCTTCGTCGGCATGATCGTGTGGATGACGGTGCAGGTGCATGCGATCGGCTGGAGCGAGGTGCTCGCCAGCCTGCCGGTCAACCCGCTGTTCTACATCCTGTTCGTCATCGGTTTCCTGATCCTGCCGGCCTCCGAGATCCTGGTGTTCCGCACCATCTTCGGACGGCCGCTGCCGGGCGGCTTCCCGATCTACATCCGCAAGCGCATCCTCAACAGCGCATTGGTCGGCTATTCGGGGGAGGTCTATCTCTTCGTCTGGCTGCGGCGCGTGATCGGGCTGCCCAACAAGACGATCGCGCTCGGGCTGAAGGACAATGCGATCCTCTCCGCGCTCGCGTCCGGCTTCGTCACGTTGGTGCTGCTGGTCGCCTTCGCGGCCGCGGGCGACGCGCGGCGGATCGTGGCGTGGCTGAACCCGGGGCCGGCGTTGCTGATCGCGGGGTTGATGGGCGCGATCTTCCTGGCGCCGCTACTCTTCCGGGTACGGGCGCAATTGATCGCGATGCCGATGCGGCAGATGTTGCAGGTGATGACGATCCACAGCGCGCGGATCGTGCTGACGGTGCTGCTGCAGGCGACGCAATGGGCGGTGGTGCTGCCGCAAGAGCCGTGGAGCGTGTGGCTGGTGTTCCTGACCGCGCAGATGGTGATCTCCCGACTGCCGATCATACCCAATCGCGACCTGCTGTTCCTGAGCGCCGCGCTGGAGATGAGCGGCGCGATCGCCGGCCCGCGCGAGGCGATGGCCGGGCTGTTGCTGGCGGGCGGCGCGCTGACGCAGGGGAGCAATCTGGTGTTCTACCTGCTCACCTCGCTGTCGAAACAGCCGCCGGTCGACGGCGGCGAGGTGAAGGGCGAGGAGCCGCAGCGGGTCCCGGGTGCGTCCTGACGCTAGCGCGTCACCGCGGCCACGTCCGATCGCGACCACCCGCCACCCAATGCCTGATAGAGCGCGACATAGCTGTTGAGCCGGTCCGCGCGCGCCTGTGCCAGCGACAATTCGGCATTCAGCAGCGTCCGTTGCGCATCAAGCTGCTCGATATAGCTGGAATAGCCGGCGCGGTAGCGATTGGTGGCGTTCTGTAAGGCGCCGCGCGAGGCCGTGGCCTGTTCGGCGAGCGATTGCGCCTGCTCCCCGGTGCGGCGGACGCCCGCCAGCGCGTCCTCGACCTCGCGAAAGGCGGTGAGCGCGGTGCGGCGGTAGGCGAAGGCCGCCTGATCGCGCCGGGCGGTCGCGCCGCGTTCCTGCGCGCGCAGCCGCCCGCCGTCGAAGATCGGACCGAGGATGCTCGCGCCCAGCGAGAAGACCACCTCCGGCTGCGCCAGCGCGGTCGACAGCACGAGGTTGGCGGCGCCGGTCAGCGACAGGTTGGGGAGCATCGCCGCGCGCTGGCTGTCGAGCGAGCGATCGGCGGCGACCAGAGTCTGTTCGGCCTGAAACAGGTCGGGGCGGCGGCGCAGCAGGTCAGCGGGCAGGCCATCGGGGATCGGCGGGGTCGCCAGCCGTTCGAGCGTGACCCCGCGATCGATCGCGCGCGGCGTGTCGCCGGTCAGCAGCGCCAGCGCGTTCTCGGCGCGGGTGATCGCCAGTTCGGCGGCGGGGACGAGCTGCGCGGTGGCGGCATATTCGGCCTGTGCCTGGCGGTACTCCAGCCGGGAGGTATAGCCGGTCTCGAACCGCCGCCGCGCGATCCGCAAGGCGTCCGCGCGCGAGGCGAGCGTATCGCGCGCGATCGCCAGCCGATGATCGAGCGCGCGCAGCGTGATGTAGCTTTGCGCGGCGGTGGCGGCGACCGCCAACCGCACCGTGTCCGCCGCCGCCTCGGTCGCGAGCAGTTGCGCGCGCGCCGCACGGGTCGCCTGCCGCAGCCGCCCGAACAGATCGAGGTCGTAGCTGAGCGTGACGCCGGGCTGTACCGCCGCCGAGCGCGCGGTGGTGCCCAATGCGCTGATCGACTGGCCCTGCGTCTCCGGTACGGTGCCGCCGACCTGAGGGAGCAGTTGCGCGCGCGACAGCGCCTCGGCGGCGCGCGCCTCCTCGACACGGGCCGCGGCGGTCTGGATATCGAGATTGTTGGCGAGGGCGCGTTCGACCAGGGCGGTGAGCGCCGGGTCGCCGAATGCCTGCCACCACGCCGCCTGCACGGGTCCGCCGGTGGGCAGCGCGTTGCGCCACGCTGGCGGTGGAACCACCGCCGCCGACTCCGGCGCCGGTCGACGCGGGCCGGGCAGCGCGCACCCGGCCAGCAGCAGCGGGATCAGGAGGGCGGGGCGCTTCATTGCGGGGCGGCTGCGCCAGCGGTGTCGACGCGCGCCTGCACCGACATGCCGGGACGCAGCCGATCGGCCAATCGCTGACCGGGATCGACGCGGATGCGGACCGCGATGCGTTGCGGCACCTTCGTGAAATTGCCGGTGGCATTGTCGGACTTCAGCACCGCGAACTCGCTGCCGGCGGCGGGCGAAATCCGCTCGACATGGCCGGTCAGCCGCGCGTTTGCCAGCGCGTCGACGGTGAAGCTGGCGCGTTGCCCGACCGCGATCCGCGCGGTCTGCGCTTCCTTGAAATTGGCGATCACCCAGGTTTCGGGAGGCACGAGGAACATCAGTTGCGAGCCGGCGGTGACGTACTGGCCGACGCGCACCCCGACTTCGCTGAGACGCCCGGCCTCGGGCGCGCGGATGACGGTGTTCGACAGGTCGATGTTGGCGAGGCGCAGCGCCGCGCGTGCGCCCGACACGCCGGCCTGCTGCCCGCCGCGCCCGACCGCGACGGTGCGGATATCCTGACGCGCGATCTCCTGCGCGGCCTGCGCCTGGTTGAGCTGCGCCTGCGCCTGACGCAGCGCGGCCAGCGTCTGATCGCGCTCGCGCAGGCTGACCGAGCCGTCGGTGACCAGATCGTTGACGCGGTTCATGTCCGCCTGCGCCCGCATCAACTGCGCGCGGGCGTTGGCGACCGCCGCGCCTTGCGCGCCGAAGCTGGCCTGGCGGCTGGCGGCGGTCTGGTCGCTGTTGGCGAGCGTCGCCTGCGCGCTTTCGACCTGCGCCTGCGCCTGCTCGACGCGCTGCCGGTAGATGCGGTCGTCGATCGTCACCAGCGGCTGGCCGGCGCGGACATTTTCGAAATCGCGGACCAGCACCTTCGTGACATAGCCCGACACCTGTGGCGCGATGACGGTGGTGCGACCGCGCACATAGGCGTTGTCGGTCGCCTCATAACCGGTCGTGAACGGCCAGATCCGCCACGCGGCCAGCACCGCCGCGATGCCGGCCACCGCCAGCAGCAGAATGAGCGTGATCGCGGTGCGCGACAGCGTGGGCGGACGCCACCCGGACCCGGCGGGGGCGGCGGGGGCGCTCTCGGCCACCTTCTCCTCGGTGGCGGGCTGGGCGGCGACGGGCGAACGGGTGTCGGTCATGCGGTGGCCTGAACGCGTGCGCGCCACGAGCGGCGCAACAGCAGGAAGAGTAAGTAGAAGAAGGTGAGCGCGGCAAGCACCGCGATCAGCCGAAACATGTCGTCATAGGCCAAAACGTTCGCTTCGCGCGTCGCGGTTTGGGACAGCAGCGCGCCACCCTCCGCGCTGCGCAACGTCGGATCGCCGACGACGCGCGCGACGCCGGTGGCGCCGGCCTGCAGCCGCGCCTGCACGATCGGGTCGGTCGGGTCGATCGCCTGCACCAGCGCGGCGCTGTTCGCCTTCTCGCGGACGATCTGGTAGGTGCTGAGCAGCGCGGTGCCCGCAAGGCCGCCGATCGAGTTGAGCACGCCGAACAGCGCCAGGAAGCTGATGACGTGCCCCGCACCCTGTTGCAGCGCGCGCGTCATCCCGAACAGCAGCGACGGGCCGAGGAAGAACGCGCCCGCGAAGGCGATCGTCGCCTGCGTGGCATAGAGCTGCGGCGCGCGCGTCAGGCTGGTCGAATAGGAATCGACCCAGGCGGCGATCGCGACCAGCCCGATCGCGAGCATCACCGGATGCGCCAGCTTGGTGGGATCGAGCGTGATCGCGCTGGTGACGAACCCCGCGACGGTGGCGAGGAAGATGATCGTGAAGAACGGCACGAGCTGGTCGTTGTTCTGCCCCAGCACCGTCAGCAATCCGACCGCGCCATAGGTCTGTTCGGACAGGACGATCCGCGCCATCAGCGTGACGATCGCGAAGCGGATGATGTCCGCGCTGCCCAGCCAGCGGGTGTTGAGCAAAGGATTGGCGCGATGATGCTCGATGATGAGCGCGGCGGCGAGCATCGGGATCGCGGCGAGCAGCGCCCAGCCGATCCACGCGGCCTGCGTCCACCACACGTAACGGCCCAACCCCAGCACCGCCGCGAACAGCCCCATCGATCCGGCGAACAAGGCGAAGGTGACGAAATCGAGCTTCTCGAACGCTTTCTGCCGCGTGGTGGGTGGCAGGCGGAAGGCGAGCACGGCGGCGAGGCTGAGCGCGGACAGCCCGAGTTCGAAGAGGTAGAGCGTGCGCCACTGGCTCATCGAGAGCAATTCGGGCGAGAACAGCCGCGCGAGCGGCGTGGCGAGCTGGGGGATGCCGATGCCCAGCACGATTGCGCGCAGCCGCCATTTCGCGGGAAGCGCCTGCATCAGATAATAAAGCGCGAAGGTGTTGAGCGCGGCGCCCGCCATCCCGCTGGCGCCGCGCACCAGCACCGCCGACCAGAAATCGCGCACGAACAGATGGCCGAGCGTGAGGACGAGATAGAGCGACAGGAAGATGATCGCGAACGGACGCAGCCCGAATTGCTGGCGGAACTTGATGAGCAGCAGGTTGATGCTGACGTTGGTCATCACATAGACCGTCGGCAGCCACGCGATCTCCGCCGGATCCAGCCCGAGCGCGCCGGCCAGGGTGACCGTATTGGCGCTGACCAGCGCGTTGCCGAACCCGCTGGTCAGCCCGACGAGGATCGCGACCAGCGCATAGGCGATCTGGCGTTCGCGCGGATGATCGGGCGACCCGGGCGAGCCGGGCATGACCGGGCGTTCGTGGGGCGCATAGTCCCAGCGTTCCTCGGAGAGGACGCGGCGCAGGCGAGTGAGGAGGGACATCATCACACCGGAGATGCCGTCATGGCCGGGCTATGCGCGCCATGACGGCACGGATGGTCACTCCACCCAGTCGAGGCCGAGGTCGCGGTAGATGCCGCGGTCCTCGTCCCAATTGGGCTTCACCTTGACGTGCAGGTACAGATGCACCGGGCGGTCGAGCAGCACCGTCAGCTCGGCGCGCGCCCGCGCCCCGATCTCCTTGATCCGCGCGCCACCCTTGCCGAGCACGATCGCGCGCTGCGAGGCGCGCTCGACCATGATCTGCTGGTGGATTTCCGCCGAACCGTCCTCGCGATCGACGAACTTCTCGGTCTCGATCACGCTGGCATAGGGAAGCTCGGCGTGGAGTTGCAGATAAAGCTGCTCGCGCGTCACCTCGGCGGCCATCGCGCGCTCCGAGGCGTCGGAGACCTGATCCTCCGGATAGTGCCACGGCCCCTGCGGCAGCGCCCTGGCCAGCACCTGTTTGAAGTGGGCGACGCCGTCGCCGGTCTGCGCGGAGATGAAGAACGTCTCCGCGAACGGCAGCAGTCCGTTCAGCCGCTCGGCATGGAGCAGCAGCTTGGGCTTGTCGGCGAGGTCGACCTTGTTGAGGACGAGATAGATCGGTTCGCTGCGCCCCTTCAGCGCCTCGACGATCTCGGTGACCTTCGGGCCCAGCCCGCCCTTGCCGTCGACGATCAGCGCGATCACGTCCGCGCCCTCGGTCCCGCCCCACGCGGCGGCGACCATCGCACGGTCGAACCGGCGGTTCGGCTCGAAGATGCCGGGCGTATCGACCAGCAGGAGCTGCGTATCGCCCTCGATCGCCACGCCCATCAGCCGGGTGCGGGTCGTCTGCGCCTTCGGGCTGACGATCGCGACCTTCTGTCCGACCAACGCATTGACCAGCGTGGACTTTCCAGCATTCGGCGCGCCGACCACCGCGACCAGCCCGCAATGCCGGGACGGCGCGCCGTCCGGCGAATGGTGCGAATGTTGAGACGCTGGCGCGTTGGATTCGTTAGGCGCGGTGGGGTCGATGTCGGTCATTCGCCCGCAATCGCACTCTTCAGCCGCGAGAAGAAGCCCTGGCTCTGCGGGCATTCCTCACCGGTTTCGGTCTCGCGAAACTCCTCCAGCAACGCGCGCTGCCGCGTCGACAGCCGGGTCGGCGTCTCGACCTCGATCTGGATCACCAGGTCGCCGTGCCCGCGCCCTTGCAGCACCGGCATGCCCGCGCCGCGTTGCTTGAGCTGCTTGCCCGACTGGATCCCCGCCGGGATCTTCACCTCATGCCGCTTCCCGTCCAGCCCGGGGATCGACATGACGCCGCCGAGCGCGGCGGTGGTGAAGCTGATCGGTGCGCGCGCGAACAGGGTGGTGCCCTCCCGCTCGAAGATCGCATGCCGCTTGATGTGGAGGAAGATGTAGAGGTCGCCCGCCGGTGCGCCGCGCGCGCCGGCCTCGCCTTCGCCGGTGAGCCGCACGCGCGTGCCCTCGTCCACGCCGGGCGGGATCGAGACGGCAAGCGTCTTGGTCTTCTCCACGCGGCCCTCGCCGCGACAATCGGCGCAGGGATCGGTGATGACCTGGCCGGTGCCGTGGCAGACCGGGCAGGCGCGCTCGACGACGAAAAAGCCCTGTTGCGCGCGGACCTTGCCATGGCCGTGGCAATGCTGACACGTGTGGGCGTGGGTGCCCGGCTTCGATCCGGTGCCGTGGCAGGTGTCGCACGGCGCGGAAATGTCGACGGTGATCTCCGTCTCCTTGCCGTGGAACGCTTCCTCCAGCGTGATCTCCATGTCGTAGCGCAGATCCGCGCCGCGCCGCGTCTGCTGACGCCCGCCGCCGCGCTGGCCGCCCATGAACTCGCCGAAGACGCTTTCGAAGATGTCGGAGAAGCCGCCGAAATCCTGCGCCTGATGCCCGCCGCCCATGCCGCCGTTGCGGAACGCGGCGTGGCCGAAGCGATCGTAGGCGGCGCGCTTCTGCGGATCCTTCAGGCAGTCATAGGCTTCGCTGACCGCCTTGAACTTGGCCTCCGAATCCTTGCACCCGGCGTTCTTGTCCGGGTGATACTTCATTGCCAGCTTGCGGTACGACGACTTGATCGTCCCGGCATCCGCGGTGCGCTCGCATTCGAGCAACTCGTAATAGTCGATTTCGGTCATATCGGCGCTTCTAGCCCTCTCCCCTCAGGGGAGAGGGTCGGGTGAGGGGCGGCCACGCACGCATCGCTGCGGTGTGAAGCCACGCCCTCTCACTACCCCTCTCCCAACCCTCTCCCCACCGGGGAGAGGGCTAGGATGTCACATCACTTCGTGTCGTCGACTTCCGAAAATTCGGCGTCGACCACGTCGTCCTTCTTCGCATCGGCGGTGCCGGCGTCGCCCTGCGGGGCGGCATCGGCCTGCTGCTGCTTCTCGTAGATCGCCTGGCCGAGCTTCATCGCGACCTGCGCGAGCGCCTGGCTCTTCTCGTTCATCTGCTCCGGATCGCCGCTCTCGACCGCCGCCTTGGCCGCGTCGATGCCCGCCTGGATCTCACCCTTCAGCGCGTCGTCGACCTTGTCGCCGTTGTCGGCCAACTGCCGCTCGGTGGTGTGGATCAGCGATTCGGCGTTGTTCTTCGCCTCGGCCGCCGCACGGCGCTTCTTGTCCTCCTCGGCGAAGCTCTCGGCGTCGCGGACCATCTTGTCGATGTCGGCGTCCGACAGACCGCCCGAGGCCTGGATGCGGATCTGCTGCTCCTTGCCGGTGCCCTTGTCCTTGGCCGACACGTTCACGATGCCGTTGGCGTCGATGTCGAACGTCACCTCGATCTGCGGCACGCCGCGCGGGGCGGGGGGGATGCCGAGCAGGTCGAACTGGCCGAGCAGCTTGTTGTCCGCCGCCATCTCGCGCTCGCCCTGGAAGACGCGGATCGTCACCGCCTGCTGATTGTCGTCAGCGGTCGAATACGTCTGCGACTTCTTGGTCGGGATCGTGGTGTTGCGATCGATCATGCGCGTGAACACGCCGCCCAGCGTCTCGATGCCCAGCGACAGCGGGGTCACGTCGAGCAGCAGCACGTCCTTCACGTCGCCCTGCAACACGCCGGCCTGGATCGCGGCGCCCATCGCGACGACCTCGTCCGGGTTGACGCCGGTGTGCGGATCCTTGCCGAAGAACTGCTTCACGACCTCGCGGACGCGCGGCATGCGGGTCATGCCGCCGACGAGCACGACTTCGCTGATCTCACTGGCCGACACGCCGGCATCCGCCAGCGCCTTCTTGCACGGATCAAGCGTGCGCTTCACCAGATCCTCGACCAGCCGCTCCAGATCGGCGCGGGTGATCGTCTTCACCAGGTGCTTCGGGCCGTTCTGGTCCGCGGTGATGAAGGGCAGGTTGACTTCGGTCGAGGCCGCCGACGACAGCTCGATCTTCGCCTTCTCGGCGGCTTCCTTCAGCCGCTGGAGCGCCAGCTTGTCCTTGGCGAGGTCGATGCCCTCGTCCTTCTTGAAGCCCTCGGCCAGGTACTCGACGATCTTGTTGTCGAAATCCTCGCCGCCCAGGAAGGTGTCGCCGTTGGTGGCCTTCACCTCGAACACGCCGTCGCCGATCTCGAGGATCGAGACGTCGAACGTGCCGCCGCCAAGGTCATAGACCGCGATCGTCTTGCCGTCCTGCTTGTCGAGGCCATAGGCCAGCGCCGCCGCCGTCGGCTCGTTGATGATGCGCAGCACCTCCAGCCCGGCGATCTGCCCGGCGTCCTTGGTCGCCTGACGCTGAGCGTCGTTGAAGTACGCCGGCACGGTGATGACCGCCTGGGTCACCGTCTCGCCGAGGTACGATTCGGCGGTTTCCTTCATCTTCTGGAGCGTGAAGGCGCTGATCTGCGACGGGCTGTAATCCTTGCCGCCGGCCTGCACCCAGGCGTCGCCATTGGCACCCTTCACGATGTGATAGGGGACCAGCTCGGTATCCTTCTTGGTGACCGGATCGTCGAAGCGGCGGCCGATCAGGCGCTTCACCGCGAAGATCGTGTTGTCGCCATTGGTGACGGCCTGGCGCTTCGCGGGCTGACCTATCAGCCGCTCGCCATCCTTGGCGAACGCGACGATCGACGGCGTGGTGCGCGCACCTTCCGCGTTCTCGATAACCTTCGCCTTGCCGCCTTCCATCACGGCGACGCACGAATTGGTGGTGCCGAGGTCGATACCGATTACTTTTGCCATGAGTGCTTTACCTAGCCCCTGCATATTTGTGACTTCGAGTGCGTCACGCCCCGTTACGGCAGCGCAACCGCGTGTGACGAAGGGCGATATAGGTGGCGGCCCGCGCCCCGCAAGATTGCCGGACGATGTCGGCGGGAACCATTGCCTGATTGCCGCGTGGAAACTATCAGGAGCCCATCATGCAGACCGCCCGCATCTTTCAGCGCCCGAAGAACGCCATGCAGTCCGGCAAGGCCCGCACCGACACGTGGCAGCTGGAGTTCGAACCCGGCGAGCCCAAGAAGCCCGATCCGCTGACCGGCTGGGCCGGCAGCGGCGATACGCGCGATCAGATCCGGCTGGCATTCCCGACGTGCGAGGCGGCGGTGGCCTATGCCGAGGCGCAGGGGCTGGCCTATACGGTGATCCCGACGCCGGCCAAGACGCTGAAGCTGCAAAGCTACGCCGACAACTTCCGCTGATCGTCACTCCGGCGAAAGCAGGAGCACGCCGGCGCTTCAAGGCGTGTCGGCCAGACGTTGAACCGTTCGCGCTGAGCTTGTCGAAGTGCGTGCAACAAGCGGTGCGCCTGATGTACGTGCTTCGACAAGCTCAGCACGAACGGGCGTGTGTGGCAGAACGCGTTTCGCTTTAGGCAATCAGCGCATCGGCGAGTAGCACCAGCATCTTGACGTCCATCGCGACGCCCGCCGCGCGCTTGCCGGCCACGAAGGTCGCGAGATCGGTGCGCGGCACGAGATGCACCTCGATATCCTCGTCGGCCTCGCCACCGCCGGGGCCGACCTTCACCAGATCGCGCGCGCGCACCAGCGTGAACCCCTCGCTGTTCATGCCCGGCGAGGAGTGGAAGAAGCCGAGTTCCTCGATCCGCCCGGCGCGATAGCCGGTCTCCTCCTCCAGCTCGCGCGCGGCGCCGGTGGCGACCGCCTCGCCCTCGGCCTCGTCGCCGATCAGCCCGGCGGGCAGTTCGAGGCAGCGGCACCCCAGCGGCACGCGATATTGCTCGACCAGAACGACACGGTCGGCCTCGTCGATCGCGACGATCACCGCCGCCTGGATGCCGCGCTGCCGGGCGACATATTCCCAGCCGCCCTGCGTCACGACCTTGATATACCGGCCTTCCCAGGCGGTTTGGGGGGCGAAGGCGGCGTCGCGGTGCGGATGCGTCATGCTTCGGGTTTACCGGTCCGGGGGCGCTTGGCGAAGCGAAAAACCCCGCCTACCCTTGGCCGCATCGTGCAACAGGGAAGGAAGGCGCCATATGCTCAAGGATTTCCGGGCGTTCATCGCGCGTGGCAACGTGCTGGATCTGGCGGTGGGCGTCATCATCGGCGGCGCGTTCGCGACGATCACCAAGTCGCTGACCGACGACGTCATCATGCCGGTGGTGGGCGCGCTCTTCGGCGGGTTCGATTTCTCCAGCTATTTCATCCGGCTCGGGCCGGTGCCGGCGGACTATAAGGGGTCGCTGGCCAGCTATGCGCAGCTCAAGGCGGCGGGGGTGCCGCTGCTGGGCTATGGCGAGTTCCTGACCGTGGTCATCAACTTCGTGATCCTCGCGTTCATCGTCTTCCTGCTGATGCGCAGCGTGAACAAGCTGATCGCCACCGTCGAGCGCGAGAAGGCCGCCGGGACCGCCGAACCCGCCGCGGAGCCGGCGGAGGTGGTGCTGCTGCGCGAGATCCGCGACGAACTGAAGGCGAAGGGCGCGGTGCCGCCGGTCGCGTGACGAAAAAGGGCCGGCGGGATCGCTCCCGCCGGCCCTTTTCGGATGCCTGTCGATGGATCAGTGTGCTTCGTGCACCTCGACGATGCCGCGCCCCAGATGGCTGTGGCGGCGGCTGTAGCCGAAATAGATCAACAGCCCGAACGCGCCCCAGACCGGCAGCACCAGCATCGCCGCCGTCGGCAGGTTGAAGAACAGGAACACGCAGCCGATGATCGTCAGCGGCCCGACGAGCCACAGCGCCGGGGTGCGGAAGCTGCGCGGGTGATGCGCGGCGGTGCGGCGCAGGATCATCACCGCGACGGCCACCATCGCGAAGGCGTAGAGCGTGCCCGCGTTGGCGATGTCCGCCAATTGCCCGACCGGCAGGAACGCGGCGGCGAACGCCACGCCGACCCCGGTCATCGCGGTGACGATATGCGGGGTCTTCCACTTCGGGTGGACGCTCGACAGCCGCTCCGGCAGCAGGCCGTCACGGCTCATCACGAAGAAGATGCGCGTCTGGCCGAACATCAGGATCAGGATGACCGAGGGCAAGGCGACGAAGGCCGCGATGCCCAACAGGTTGCCGACGCCCGACCAGCCAATCGTCCGCAGGACGTGCGCCAGCGCCTCGCCCGAGCAGACCAGCGCGTCCTTGTGCTGCGGCAGCGCGCACTGCCGGGCGAGTTCCTCCGAGCCGGCGGGGAAAGGAATGCCGTTCGGTCCCATGATCGGCTGTCCACCGATCGTGCCGATCGCGCCCGCCGCGACCAGGATGTAGAAGACGGTGCAGAACAGCAGCGACCCTATCAGCCCGATCGGCACGTTGCGTTGCGGGTTCTTGGTCTCCTCGGCGGCGGTCGAGACCGCGTCGAAGCCGACATAGGCGAAGAAGATCGTCGCCGCCGCGCCGACCGCGCCCACGCCGGTGCCGAACCCGCCGAACACGCCCGCGGGCAGGAACGGGTTGAAGCGATCGGTGCTGAAATAATCGCTGGGCAGGGTGAGCGCGATGAACGCGGTGAGCGCCGTCACCTTGATCGCGACCAGCACCGCATTCACCCGCGCGCTCTCGGTCGTCCCGACCATCAGCAACCAGGTGATGAGCAACGCGATGACCACCGCCGGCAGGTTGATGAGCCCACCCGGCGCGCCACCGAACGCCAGCGGCGCTGCCGACAGCCAGGCCGGCAGGTGGACGCCCATGAACTGATTGAGGATCGTGCCCGTGAAATAGCCCGACCAGCCGACCGCGACCGCGCTGGCCGCCACCGCATATTCGAGGATCAGCGCCCAGCCGACCGTCCAGGCGAGCAACTCGCCCATTGTCGAATAGGTGTAGGTATAGGCCGATCCCGCCACCGGGATCATCGCCGCGATCTCCGCATAGCACAGCGCCGCGACGATGCAGATCGCGCCCGCGATCGCGAACGCCAGCATCAGGCCCGGCCCCGCCTTCTGCGCGCCGGCGGCGGTCAACACGAAGATACCCGTGCCGATGACGCAGCCGATGCCGAACAGCGTGAGCTGGAACCAGCCCAGCGTGCGATGCAGCGATTTCTTCTCGGCGGTGGCGAGGATGGCGTCGAGAGGTTTGACGCGCCCGAAAATCATGTAGGTCGAAGCCCCCGGAAACTCTGATGATCGGGAGCCTAGCGGCGGATCGCGCATGCGCAATAGTGTTGCGTTGATGTGACCGTATCAATCGCGACCGTCGTGGCGGACGAGCATCGGCCCGAGTGTGCGTCCGCCCAGGATATGGACGTGGAGGTGCGGCACCTCCTGATGCGAATCGAGCCCGGTGTTCGCGATCAGGCGATAGCCGCTTTCCACCAGCCCCGCCGCACGCGCCGCCGCGCCGATCGCGCGGGTGAAGCTGACGATCTCCGCCTCGCTGGCGTTGGCCGAGAAATCGTCCCAACTGACGTAGCTGCCGCGCGGCACCGCCAGCAGGTGCGTCGGCGCCCAGGGGGCGATGTCGTGGAAGACGATCGTGTGATCGTCCTCATGAACCCGCTTCGACGGGATCTCGCCGCGCAGCAGCTTCGCGAAGATGTTGCCGTCGTCGTAAGGCTGGGTGGCGTCGACGCTCATGCGGGATACCTCATTCGGCTCGGAAGGAGAGGGGGAGCGGGCCGCGCGCGGCTTTCTCGTCGTGGCCGCTGGTGCCCTCCCGCCGCGCGAGTTCGGCACGCACGTCGTCCAGCGTCAGCCCGGCGTCGGCGAGCAGCACGAACAGGTGATAGATCAGGTCGGCCGCCTCCGGGACGATCGCGCGGGGCACGTCGCCCATCGCGGCGATGACGGTCTCGGTGGCCTCCTCGCCCAGCTTCTGCGCGATCCGCGCGCGTCCACGGGCGAACAACGAGGCGGTATAGGAGCCGTCGGCATCGCCGCCCCTGCGCGTGGCGATCGTCGCGAAGAGACGGTCGAGGGTGTCGTCGGAGGTCATGCGCATCGGGTGCCGTCTTGCGCGCGCGGGGTCAAGGATGGGACGGGAGGCGCGATCGTCGGCATGGTCGGGTAACGCCCGACGGTACGTCATTGCGAGCGCAGCGATACAATCCAGCGCGTCCTGGTCCGTCGCTGGATTGCGTCGCTGCGCTCCCAATGATGGAAAGGTTGGTCCTCATCCCACGGAATTGGATTGCCGAACCACGTCCGGCAATCCGGGTCAGCGTTCACACCGCAGGCGGGTAGCGCGACGGCTGGCCGGTGCGCGCGACCTTTGCGGCCTTGTGCCGGTCATACGCCTTCTTCGCGACATAGGCGCCGCCTAGCGCCCAGCCGAGCGGGCCCATGCGCGTCACCGCGCGCGCCGCCACCGCGCCCAGGATCGCGCCGCCAGCGCCGCCGTCACGCCCGCGCCGATCGAGTTCGCGCCCGATCAATCCACCCAAGATGCTGCGAATCATGCCTTGATCCTTTCCGAAACCGTGTCGCTGAGAATTTCGACGCCCTTCAGCACGCCCCAACCGATCGCCCAGGTGGCGACGACGGGCAGGACGAGCTTCAGGACATTGGCGGTGATCGCGCCGTACAGCGCGCCGTCCGCCGCGCTGTCGTCGCCCGACATCGAGTCGATCGCGCCGCCGATCAGCGCACCGATCGTGGTAGCACCCATGTTGTTGACCCTCGTTCGTTACGGGGGAAGAATGCCGGGCGCGCGGCGCGGTTCCGGCGCGTCAGCGTCCCAGCATCGCGGCGGGGCGCACCACGCGATCGAATGTGTCGGCATCGACCAGCCCCAGCGCCAGGCCGGCTTCCTTCAACGTCAGCCCCTTGGCATGGGCATGCTTCGCGATCGTCGCGGCGTTGTCATAGCCGATCTCGGGCGCGAGCGCGGTGACCAGCATCAGCGACCGGTCGAGCAATTCGCCGATCCGCGCCTCGTTGGCGGTCAGCCCCTCGACGCAGCGCGCGGCGAAGCTGTCGCAGCCGGTCGCCAGCAGATCGATCGACCGCAGCACGGCGGCGCCGATCACCGGCTTGAAGACGTTCAGTTCCAGATGCCCCTGCGCGCCGCCGACGGTGATCGCGACATGGTTGCCGATCACCTGCGCGGCGACCATCGTCAGCATCTCGCATTGCGTGGGATTGACCTTGCCGGGCATGATCGAGCTGCCCGGTTCGTTGGCGGGTAGGTCCAGTTCGCCGAGGCCGCAACGGGGACCGGAGCCGAGCAGGCGGATGTCGTTGGCGATCTTCGTGCACGCCACCGCCAGCGTGTTGAGCGTGCCGGAGAGGTGGACGAGCGGGTCGTTGCTGGCCAGCGCCTCGAAGAAGTTGTCCGCCGGGCTGAATGCGATGCCGGTGATCCCGCGCAGCTCCGCGCAGATGTCGCGCGCGAAGCCGGCGGGGGCGTTCAGCCCGGTGCCGACCGCCGTGCCGCCCTGCGCCAGCCGATCGGTGCCGTGCTCCACCGCCGGCTCGATCCGGCGCAGGCAGCGATCGATCTGGTGCGCATAGCCGCCGAACTCGTCGCCCAGCGTCAGCGGGGTGGCGTCCTGCAAATGCGTGCGCCCGATCTTCACGACGTCGCGCCACTCGGTGGCCTTGGCGTCGAGCGCGCGGTGCAGCCGCTCGAGCGCGGGGATCAGCCGCGCGCGGACCGCGATCGAACAGGCGATGTGCAGCGCGGTCGGGAAGCTATCGTTGCTGGACTGGCCGCGATTGACGTCGTCGTTCGGGTGGACCGGCACCTTGCCGCCGCGCGTGCCGGTGAGGATCTCGTTGGCGCGGCCCGCGATCGCCTCGTTGACGTTCATGTTGCTCTGCGTGCCGCTGCCGGTCTGCCAGATGACGAGCGGGAAGTGATCGTCGAGCTTGCCGTCGGCGACCTCCTGCGCGGCCTGTTCGATCGCTTCGGCCTTGTCGGCCTCCAGTCCGTGGCGCCGGTTGACGCGCGCGGCGGCCTGCTTGACCAGCGCCAGCGCGTGGACGATCTCGACTGGCATCCGCTCACGCGCGCCGAACGGGAAGTTCTCCAGGCTGCGCTCGGTCTGCGCGCCCCAATAGGCGTCGGCGGGGACTTCGATCGGTCCGATCGAGTCGGTTTCGGTGCGGGTGGGGCTGCTGCTGCTCATGCCGGCATAACCGGCCGGCGCGGGAGATTGTTGCGCAGCGCTCGCGGCTGCCACTTGACGACCCCGCGATGGTTGCGTGATGGCAATCTTCGTCATTGCGACCGCAGCGAAGCAATCCAGGGCCGGACCCGGACGCCCTGGATTGCTTCGCTGCGGTCGCAATGACGGGAGCGCTGGCGCTTTACGCCAGCCGTTTCGACAGGAAGAAGCGCGCCTCGCCCGGGGGATAGTCATCGATGTGCCCGAACACGCGATAGCCCAGCTTCTCGTAGAAGCCGCGCGCCTGAAAGCTGAAGGTGTCGAGCCAGACGCCGATGCAGTCCAGCCGCGCGGCCTCCGCCTCGGCGGCCAGCATCAACGCGCGGCCATGGCCCTTTCCCTGCGCCGTGGGCGGCAGCGCGAGATATTTGACGAACATCCAGCGATAGCTGACCTCGGCCCATAAGCCGCCAGCGATCGCGTCGGCGTCGTCGCGATGGACGATCGCGACCTTGTGGCGCTCGGTCGGGCCGCCCGCGGCGTCGTTGTGCGCGGCCAGCGGCACGAGGATCGCCGCCAGATCGGCGTCGGTGGGGGTGGGGAGGGTGTCGATCATGGCAGGACTTTCGTCATTGCGGGCGTGGCGAAGCAATCCCGGGCGGCGCGCGCGACACTGGATTGTTTCGCTACGCTCGCAATGACGGTGAGGTGGGGCACGTCATGGGAGTAAATCCCATGACGTCGGACGCGCTTGCCGCGCGCCGGCCGAGACGATGCGTCGCTTTGCGAACGCGGCGCACGCGGTGCGCCGCTCGCATCGTCACTTCTTCCGCTTGAAATCCACCGCGACGACATTCGACCCGTCCTCGACCGGGGTGACGGCGGGGCCGTCGTTCTCCGCCGGGTCGTGCGGGCCGGGGCCATCGTCCGGGCCTTCCTGCGCCTGGAAGCGAAGTTCGAAATTCACCGTCGGATCGTGGAAGCCGGTGATCGCCGAATAAGGAATGACCAGCTTCGACGGCACCTGGTTGAAGCTCAAGCCCACCGAGAAGCGTTCCTGGTCGACGGTCAGATCCCAGAAACGGTTCTGGAGTACGATCGTCATCTCGTCCGGAAAACGCTCGATCAGCCGCTGCGGGATGTCGACCCCGGGCGCCTGCGTCTTGAAGGTGATGTAGAAGTGGTGCTCGCCCGGCAGACCGCCCGACTCGGCCACGGTTCCCAGCACGCGCCCCACGACGGCGCGCAGGGCTTCCTGCACGATTTCGTCATAGGGGATCAGGCTGTCGGGCAGCATATCGCTCATGACGGTCATGGGTAGCGCGCCGCGCGGGCCGGTCAAGGTTGCTTGGAGCGGCGTGGTCGTTATGGACGGCGATCATGCGCACCGCCACGATCCGCCGCGATACATCGGAGACGAAGGTCGCCGTCACCGTCAACCTAGACGGGACGGGTGTTTACGACGTGAAGACCGGGGTCGGCTTCTTCGACCATATGCTCGAACAATTGTCGCGCCACGGGCTGATCGACCTCACCGTCCGCTGCGACGGCGATCTGCACATCGACGCGCATCACACGGTCGAGGACGTCGCGCTGGCGCTGGGCAGCGCGGTGGCGCAGGCGCTGGGCGACAAGCGCGGGATTCGTCGCTACGGCGACGCGCTGAGCCCGATGGACGAGACGCTGACGCGCGTCGCGCTCGACATCTCCGGGCGGCCGTGGCTGGTGTGGCGCGCGCGCTTCTCGCAGGCGCGGCTGGGCGACATGGATACCGAGATGTTCCAGCATTTCTTCCACAGCTTTGCGCAGACCGCCGGGATCACGCTGCACATCGAGACGCTGTACGGCGAGAACAACCACCATATCGCGGAGAGCATGTTCAAGGGGCTGGCGCGCGCGCTGCGCGCCGCCGTCGAGATCGACCCGCGCCGCGCCGACGCGATCCCCTCGACCAAGGGGACGCTGTGACCCTCGCGCTGATCGACTATCAGGCGGGGAACCTCCATTCGGTCGAGAATGCGTTGCGCGCCGCCGGGTGCGCGGACCTGACCGTCACGGCCGATCCCGAGGTGGTGCGCCACGCCGATCGGATCGTGCTGCCCGGCGTCGGGGCGTTCGGCGCGTGCGCGGCGTCGCTGCGCGCGGTGCCGGGGATGGTCGCGGCGCTGGAGGAGCGCGTGCTGGGGCAGGGCACGCCGTTCCTGGGGATCTGCGTGGGGATGCAGTTGCTGGCCGCGACCGGCGAGGAGCTCGGCACGCATCGCGGCCTGGGCTGGATCGACGGACGCGTGCGCCGAATCGACCCGGCGGGCAGCGAGGCGAAGGTGCCGCACATGGGCTGGAACGATGTCGTCCCCCACGGCGCCGGGCATCCGCTGATCGTGCCGGGCGAGGCCTATTTCCTCCACAGCTACGCGTTCGAGGGCACGGGCGTGGTCGCGACCACCGATCATGCCGGGCCGGTGACCGCCGCGATCGCGCGGGACACGGTGCTGGGCGTGCAATTCCACCCCGAGAAGAGCCAGCGCTACGGCCTCGCGCTGCTCGAAAGGTTTTTGTCATGGCGTCCCTGATCGTCTTTCCCGCGATCGACCTGAAACAAGGACAGGTGGTCCGGCTCGCCGAGGGCGATATGGCGCGCGCCACTGTCTATGGCGACGATCCCGCCGCGCAGGCGCGCGCCTTCGCCGAGGCGGGGGCGACGCACCTGCACGTCGTCGACCTGGACGGCGCGTTCGCGGGCGAGAGCGTCAACGGCGACGCGGTGCGTGGGATCGTCTCGGCCTTTCCGGGGCGCGTGCAGCTCGGCGGGGGCATCCGCACGCCCGACGCGGTGGCGGCTTGGATCGAGCTGGGCGTCGCGCGGGTGGTGATCGGCACCGCCGCGCTGGAACAGCCGCAGTTCGTGCGCGACATGGCCGCCGCCTATCCCGGGCAGATCGTGGTCGCGGTCGACGCGCGCGACGGCATGGTCGCGACGAAGGGCTGGGCTGAAGTGTCGACCACGAGCGTCGCCGACCTCGCGCGTCGCTTCGAGGATGCAGGGGTGGCGGCGGTGCTGTTCACCGACGTCGGGCGCGACGGGCTGCTCAAGGGCTGCAACGTCGCGGCCACCGTCGCGCTGGCCAGGGACGTGCGCATCCCGGTGATCGCCAGCGGCGGCGTGGCCGGGATCGACGACATCCACGCGCTGGCCGCGCACGCCGACGACGGGGTGGAGGGCGTCATCACCGGGCGCGCGCTGTATGACGGGCGGCTCGACCTGGCCGAGGCGCTGCGGGTGGCGGGGCGCTGAGCACCGCCCGCCCCGCAGGCGCGCTGCGCCGCTTCGTCGTGAAGACCGATCGCTTCCTGCTGCTGCTGATCGTGACCGTCGCGCTGGCGGCGGTGCTGCCGGCGCGCGGGCAGGGGGCGGTGTGGGTCGAACACGGCACCACGATCGCGGTTGCCCTGCTGTTCCTCCTCTATGGCGCGCGGTTGGCTCCGCAGGCGATCTGGGCGGGACTGGCGCACTGGCGGTTGCAGTTGCTGGTGTTCCTCAGCACCTTCGCGCTCTTCCCGCTGATCGGGGTGGGCATCGCGGCGGCGACGCGCGGCTGGCTGCCCGATCCGATCGTCACCGGGCTGCTGTTCTTGTGCCTCCTTCCGTCGACCGTGCAATCCTCGATCGCCTTCACCTCGATCGCGCGCGGCAACGTGCCCGCCGCCTTGTGCAGCGCGTCGCTGTCGAACCTGATCGGCGTCGTGCTGACCCCGTTGCTGGTCGCGCAGTTGCTGACCAGCGCCAGCGGCGGGCTGTCGCTGGAGGCGCTGCGCGACATCGCGCTCCAGATCCTGCTGCCGTTCGTCGTCGGGCAGGCGATCCGCCCATGGGTGCAGGGCTGGCTCCACGCGCATCCGCTGTTGACCAAGACGGTCGACCGCGGATCGGTGCTGGTCGTCGTCTATGCCGCGTTCAGCGCCGGGGTGGTGGCGGGGCTGTGGACGCAATTGTCGCCGCTGGCGCTGCTCGCGGTCCTCGCGCTGTCGCTGGTGATCCTGGCGATCGTCATGGGCGCCACCACGCTGGCGAGCCGCGCGATCGGCTTCGGCGTGGCGGACGAGATCGCGACCGTGTTCTGCGGATCGAAGAAGAGCATGGCCAGCGGCATCCCGATGGCCGCGATCCTGTTCCCCGGGCACAGCGTCGGATTGATCGTGCTGCCGCTGATGATCTTCCACCAGGTGCAATTGTTCGTCTGCGCGTGGCTGGCGCGGCACTATGCCGACGATCCGCGGCACGCGGCGTAGGACCCGCGTCGGGCGCGAAGCCGAACCTTGCCTCGTGCCGGTACGACGGGCATGAGCCGCGCATGACCGTTCGAGCGCGCGTGATCCCCTGCCTCGACGTCGCCGGCGGGCGCGTCGTCAAAGGCGTCAATTTCGTCGATCTGGTCGATGCCGGCGATCCGGTGGAGCAGGCGCGCGCCTATGACGCGGCGGGCGCGGACGAATTGTGCTTCCTGGATATCACCGCCAGCCACGAGGCGCGCGGTACGATCCTCGATGTGGTGCGGCGGACGGCCGCCGTCTGCTTCATGCCGCTGACCGTCGGCGGCGGGGTGCGCAGCGCGGAAGATGCGCGCGCGCTGTTGCTGGCGGGCGCGGACAAGGTGGCGGTGAACTCGGCGGCGGTGGCGCGACCCGAGGTGGTGGCGGAGATCGCCGAGCGGTTCGGCAGCCAATGTTGCGTCGCCAGCGTCGATGCGCGGCGCACCGATGGCGGGTGGGAGGTCTTCACGCACGGCGGGCGCCGCGCGACCGGGATCGACGCGGTCGCGCACGCGCTGCGGCTGGCGGAACTGGGCGCGGGGGAGTTGCTGGTCACCTCGATGGACCGCGACGGGACCAAGGGCGGCTATGACCTCGACCTGATCCGCGCTATCGCCGATCGTACGGCGGTGCCGGTGGTGGCGAGCGGCGGGGTCGGGTCGCTCGACGATCTGGTTGCGGGGGTGGTCGAGGGACATGCCTCGGCGGTGCTGGCGGCGTCGATCTTCCATTTCGGGCAGGCGACGGTGGCCGAGGCGCATGCCGCACTGGCGGCGGCGGGCGTGCCGGTGCGGGTGCCGTTGGGGTAGGTTGGGTTGCTTTGGGGCAGTGACGTTAAGCGTCTATTGCTGGTGGTTAGCGGACATTCACTTCAGGCCGGCGCTACGAGCCACTTACGCTTGTGGCCGGTTCCCTTTACCGGCTCCGGGTGTCGAGAGGTCGACGGCTCTCACCCTAGTGAGGCCCCCTGCCCAATTTGCCCTCGTCAGTTCTTTTCCCGCGCGTGCCTTAATAAGGCATCAATGCCGTAGGTAGCTAGGGATTTGAGATCCACGCGATGGTCTAATTCGAATATTTGCTGACCTATAATCCCTGCAGCTGCATTCATGGCAACAACCGCATTTTGGAACGTTCTGCGCAAAATAAAGGCCTGGTAGAAGAAGGTGGTAAATCCAATCAAAGATTGACACCACCCGACATCGATATTTGGTCCAAGCACAGATTGCACTGGTATCTTATCGCCAGCAACACGTTTGTAATTTGAGTACGCGCTGCAGGATGATAAGCTAAGATTAATCCTTGGCAGGCTTCCGATGCCGGGAACGCCGGAATTTAATAAGCCAACCAACTCGGACACCTGTTCAAGTTTTTTAGTAATTTGCTCCCAGTACAGCGTTCCTCCATCGGTTAGTTCTAGGCCGTCTTCGTACCCATGTGCTGATATATGGATGAACGGCATTGCATTTTCTTCTTCGTTGTTTATCCTTATTACGATATCGTCCAAAGCTTGCTGGAATGTATCCTCAGAAGCGGCGAGGTAATATATTACGTTTATTTCTGCCAGCTTTAGTGTTGTCGCAAGCGCGTCTCCTTCGTTCCTTCCCCGGTATAAGTCGTCTGGGCTTGGACTTTCTATCATGTAGATAGTCTCTTTGGCGTCTGTTTGGGCCAGTGCATCGAAGATCGCCTCGGCCTCTTGGGGCGTAATTTGCTTGAACCTTGCGGCTATCTCCTGATGAATCTCGTCCTTCATCGGCGTTTCCTTGCGTATACATCTCTACGAACGTCAGAGGCGTCGTCAGGCCAAGATTGACGGCACGAATGCGGATGTCCGCTATTGGGCGGAAGCGGACGGTCTAGCCCTGTGATCAGCTCCATTCCGCCCCCGCATGTTCATCGAGCCGCGGGCTCGCCAGCGCCGCCACCGCGCGCACCCCATCATAGCGGATCGGTGAGGCGAGGCCGGGGATGCTTCCCATCGCCAACTGCATCCCGCGCGCGATCACCTGCGGGTCGGCGAAGACCTGGTCGATGCGGTTGACCGGGCCGACCGGTACGCCGGCGACCTCCAGCGCGGCGAGCAGGTCGGCGGCGTGCCACAGCACCGTGCGCGCGACGAGCGGGGGGAGCAACGCGGCGCGATTCGCCACGCGCGCCGGGTTGGTGGCGAAGCGGGGGTCGGCGGCGAGGTCGGGCACCTCCAGCACCGCGCACAGCTTCGCGAACTGGCGATCGTTGCCGACCGCGACGATCAGGTCGCCGTCGCTGGTCGGGAAGCTCTGGTACGGGGCGAGGTTCGGGTGGCCGTTGCCGGCGCGGTGCGGGACGACGCCGCTCGCCATCCAGTTGAGCGCTTGGTTGGCGAGCACCGCGACCTGGGTGTCGAGCAGCGCCATGTCGATGTGCGTTCCAACCCCGCTCGACGCCCGCGCGACCAGCGCGGCGAGGATCGCGACGGTGGCGTAGACGCCGGTGAACAGATCGGCATGCGCGACGCCGCCCTTCTGCGGCGGACCGTCGGGCTCGCCGGTGATCGACATCATCCCGCCCATCCCCTGGATGATGAAGTCGTAGCCGGCGCGGTGGGCATAGGGGCCGTCCTGCCCGAAGCCGGTGATCGAGCAGACGATCAGCCGGGGGTTGGCGGCGCGCAGCGACGCGGCGTCGAGCGCGTATTTGACGAGGCCGCCGACCTTGTAATTCTCGATCACGACGTCGGCGCCGGCGGCGAGGTCGCGGACGCGCGCCTGCCCTTCCGGCGTCGTGATGTCGATCGCGATCGAACGCTTTCCCCGGTTGCAGGCGTGGTAATAGGCCGCCGACCTGTTCTCGCCGTCCGCGCCGGTGACGAATGGTGGGCCCCAATGGCGGGTGTCGTCGCCTTCGCCCGGGCGTTCGACCTTGATGACGTCGGCGCCGAGATCGGCGAGCAATTGCCCGGCCCAGGGGCCGGCGAGGATCCGGGCGAGTTCGAGGACGCGCAGGCCGGCGAGGGGGCGGTGGGTCATCGTGCCGCTCTATCGCAAGGCGCCCGATATCTGAACCGTTCGCACTGAGCTTGTCGAAGTGCGTGTTTTCAAGGCGCTTCGCCTGGGGCACGTGCTTCGACAGGCTCAGCACGAACGGGGTGGAATGGCGAGGTCGGCAGGAGTGGAGTGAAGGAATACGGGCCTGGCGGACCTTGAAACCTCCCGCCCCCGCCGCCTAAGACCGCCGCGACCACAGACGAAGAGGCATTGCCCCCATGAAGACCCGCGCCGCCGTCGCGTTCGAGGCGAAGAAGCCGCTGGAGATCGTCGAGCTGGACCTGGAAGGCCCGAAGGCGGGCGAGGTGCTGGTCGAGATCATGGCCACCGGCATCTGCCACACCGATGCCTATACGCTGGACGGGCTGGACAGCGAGGGGCTGTTCCCCAGCGTGCTGGGGCACGAGGGCTGCGGCGTGGTGCGCGAGGTGGGCGCGGGCGTGACCAGCGTGGTGCCGGGCGATCACGTGATCCCGCTGTACACGCCCGAATGCCGCCAGTGTAAGTCGTGCCTGTCGGGCAAGACCAACCTGTGCACCGCGATCCGCGCGACGCAAGGCAAGGGTCTGATGCCCGACGGCACGACCCGCTTCAGCTACAAGGGTCAGCCGATCTTCCATTATATGGGCTGCTCGACCTTCTCCAACTTCACCGTCCTGCCCGAAATCGCGGTGGCGAAGATCCGCGAGGACGCGCCGTTCGACACCAGCTGCTATATCGGCTGTGGCGTGACGACGGGCGTGGGCGCGGTGGTCAACACCGCCAAGGTCCAGCCGGGCGAGAATATCGTCGTCTTCGGCCTGGGCGGCATCGGCCTGAACGTCATCCAGGGCGCCAAGCTGGCGGGTGCGGGCCGGATCATCGGTGTCGACATCAACCCCGATCGTGAGGAATGGGGCCGCCGTTTCGGCATGACCCACTTCCTCAACTCCAGGGGGCTGAGCCGCGAGGAGACGATCGCCAAAGTGTTGGAACTGACCGATGGCGGCGCGGACTATAGCTTCGACGCGACCGGCAATACCGAGGTAATGCGCACCGCGCTGGAATCCTGCCACCGGGGCTGGGGCACTTCGATCATCATCGGCGTGGCCGAGGCGGGCAAGGAGATCAGCACGCGGCCGTTCCAGCTGGTCACGGGCCGCAACTGGCGCGGCACGGCGTTCGGCGGCGCGCGCGGGCGCACCGACACGCCCAAGATTGTTGACTGGTATATGAACGGCAAGATCGAGATCGACCCGATGATCACCCATCGCCTGACGCTGGAGGAGATCAACAAGGGTTTCGACCTGATGCATGCGGGCGAAAGCATCCGCAGCGTGGTGATCTTCTGATGTTCAGCCATGTCATGCTGGGGGCCGACGACATCGCTGCGGCCAAGCGCTTCTATGACGCCATCCTGGGCGTGCTCGGCGCGCCCGGGGGTATCGTCGATCCGCTCGGACGGCTGGTCTACAGCCATAAGGGCGCGCGTTTCCTGATCTCCAGGCCGATCGATGGCGAGCCCGCGACCTA